>NZ_CP095554.1:1220000-1520000 GCF_023078375.1 Roseomonas gilardii subsp. gilardii
TTAGCCAGGCTGCGCCGAAGCGACTGAAGATGACGCGAGAGGAACTCATGCGTCTTCTCGCCTCTTCAGCCCGCCTGATGGAGGAGCGTGAGGATCTCGAAGCGTACATTGCCACTCTGAAAGAGGGCGAAGGGCTGAGCGAAGAGCAGGTCCGTAAGGGATACGAGCATTTCAAAGCCGAGCGTCAGGCGGCCGAGCTTTCCGGTATCGCCGGAAAGCACGATCTTCCCGCTGAGGCGCTGCAGCGCTTCGTCGATCTGATCCTTGACCGCTACATCTTTGATCCTGACGCGCTGAGCGATCTGTTCCGCTCCCGAGGTCTCGGTTGGAAGGCGCGCGCGCGGGCGGAGCTTGCGCTGATGGAAGACATTACCCCGCTTTTGCGCCGCAAGGCCGAGGGGCGCGAGATTTCAGGACTGGAAGTTTATGAAGGGTATTGAAACCAACGGCCCGGCCCCCCGCCTGCGTTTTCCTGAGTTCCGCGATGCGGGACCGTGGGAGGTGAAGCGATTGGGGGAGATTGGAACGATCATTAAGGGCAAAGGAATCTCCAAGTCCGACATCAAACCGGACGGAGCATCGCCGTGCATCCGCTACGGAGAGCTTTACACCTTTTATAGCGAAGTCATTAGTGAGGTAGCTTCGCGCACTGACGCCGATAATCTCGTTCTCAGTGAGGAAGGCGATGTAATTATTCCGGCATCTGGAGAGACGAAAGAAGACATTGCGACGGCCTCCTGTGTTACAAGAAGGGGGTCGCGTTAGGGGGCGACCTCAACATTTTTCGATCGCCTTTGAACGGACCATTTCTTGCCTATTATGTGCGCGGAAATCTGCAATCGGAAATTAGCAAGGTTGCGCAGGGTGATTCGGTTGTCCACCTTTACCCGGCGCAGCTCGAAAGGCTGCAACTTGCGGTTCCGCCTACGCTGGGCGAACAGAAAAAGATCGCCGATTGCCTCACGTCGCTCGACGATCTGATCCAGGCAGAAGGCGAGCAGTTGGCGTCGCTGAAGGATTACAAGCGCGGCCTTATGCAGAAGCTTTTCCCCCGCTCTGATGAGGCTACCCCTCGCCTGCGCTTCCCCGAATTCCGCGACGCAGGCACTTGGGACGTAAAACGGCTGGGGGAGGTATGTCAAATCAATCCGCCTTCTGGTCCCTTACCAGAAAGCTTCTTTTATATCGATTTAGAGTCTGTTGTCTCTGGGGAGTGGATACTCAGGAAGAGAATTTTTCGCGATGCTGCCCCTAGCCGAGCGCAGCGTATACTTGAATCGGGGGACATCATTTTCCAGATGGTTCGCCCCTATCAGAAAAACAATCTGCTTTTTACATCGGAAGTCGGGCAAGAATACGTTGCATCGACAGGTTATGCTCAACTCCGAGCTAAAGACTCGAGCAGTTTTTTATATCAATTGGTCCACACCGAATCATTCACGAACGCGGTTTTGGAGAAGTGCACTGGTTCAAACTACCCTGCTATCAGCTCTTCCGATCTCGCGGAAGTGTGGGTTTCCGTTCCCGGTCTTCCTGAACAACAAAAAATCGCCGACTGCCTCACCGCGCTCGATGAGTTAATCAGGGCACAAAGCGGAAGGATCAAGGCGCACAAGGGCCACAAGCGCGGGCTGATGCAGCAGCTTTTCCCGCAGGAAGTAGGTTGAGCCATGGCGGATGCGCAGACCTTCGACACGCTCGAGACGCTTGCCGCCCACCTGCGGCAAGAGATCGAGGGGAAGAACAAGAAATGTACCCTGATCTTCGCCCATAACGGCACCGGTAAGACGCGGCTGTCGATGGCGTTCAAGGAGCTCGGCAAGCTGCGTGACGACGACGGCGCGGTAACAGCCCGTGACACGCTCTATTTCAACGCCTTCACCGAAGACCTCTTCAACTGGGACAATGACCTGGAAAACGACCGCGACCGCGTGCTGCGGTTGAACACGGCTTCTGCCTTCTTCAATGGCCTTGCCGAGCTGGAGATGGAAAACCGCATCCGCCCGGTGCTGCGCCGTCATGCCGACTTCGACTTCCAGATCGACTATGCGCAGGGTACGGTCCTGTTCTGGCGCGAGACGGTGAAGAACGCCGAGGGTGAAGATGTGCCTGTGCCTATCAAGATCTCGCGCGGCGAGGAAAACATCTTCATCTGGTGCTTCTTCCTGGTCGTGGCCCAGCTCGCCATAGATGCTCAGGAGGCCTATGACTGGGTGAAATACCTCTATATCGATGACCCTATCTCCTCGCTTGACGAGAACAACGCCATTGCCGTTGCTGCGCATCTGGCACTGATGCTGAAGGGGCAAGACCGGCTGAAGGCGGTGGTCTCCTCCCATCACACGCTATTTTTTAACGTGCTGTGCAACGAATTGAGCAAGCCTTGGCAGTTTTTTCTGAGCCGAGATAGTGCCGGCTGGCAGCTGCGCGACACGGGCCAGACGCCGCGGTTCTACCATGTCGCAATGCTGAAGGACCTGTACGAGGCCGCGCGGTCGGGCAGGCTTTACACCTATCACTTCACAATCTTGCGCAGCATCATGGAGAAAACTGCAACCTTTCACGGTTTCAGCAATGTGGGCGATGTGATGAAGCGTGACGCAGACGATGAGGACGGTAGGCTTCATTTTCGCTACGTCCAGCTTTTGAGTCATGGGGGCTATTCTTTGTTCGAGCCTGCCGAAATGTTGCCGGAGAACAAGGACATCTTTCGCAAGATACTCGAGAACTTCATGAATGATTATCGCTTTAATCCCGAGCTGTTTCCGGCGGCCGAAGCAGAAGGAGCCGTCGTATGACCGAACAGGACCAAATAAGGCTAGGCAGGACGCTTTGGGCTATCGCCGACGAATTGCGCGGCGCGATGAACGCGGACGATTTTCGCGACTACATGCTGTCGTTTCTGTTTCTGCGCTACCTGTCGGATAATTACGAGGACGCCGCGAAGGGTGAACTCGATGCGGACTGGCCCGCACTGCCGGCGGGCGACCGTCGCTCGCCGCTTGCCGTCTGGTATGAGCAGAATCCAGAGGATACGGAGGAATTCGAGACGGTCATGCGCCGAAAGGTACATTACGTCATCAAGCCCGAATTCTTCTGGAGCTCCATCGCCGAGATGGCTCGGACCCAGAGCGACAAGCTGCTCAGGACCCTGCAAGACGGCTTCAGATTCATCGAAAACGAGTCGTTCTCGTCGAATTTTCAGGGCCTCTTTTCCGAGATCAACTTGGACTCTGACAAGCTGGGTAGGAACTATGCGCAACGCAACGCGCGGCTATGCACCATCATCCAGAAGATCGCTGAAGGCTTGGCGGAGTTCCCTAGTGACCGCGACATTCTGGGTGACGCCTATGAATACCTGATCGGCCAGTTCGCCGCCGGTTCGGGCAAGAAGGCGGGCGAATTCTACACCCCGCAGCAGATTTCTAACATCCTGTCGGAGATCGTGACGTTCGATAGCCAGGACCCGGCATCAGGCAAACGGGCAAAGCTAAACCGCGTCTACGACTTTGCCTGCGGTTCGGGCTCGCTGCTCTTGAACGTGCGGCGGCACATGGGCAAGCACGGTATCGGGAAGATCTACGGGCAGGAAAAGAACATTACTACTTATAATCTTGCCCGAATGAATATGCTGCTGCACGGAGTGCGGGACACCGAGTTCGACATCCACCACGGTGACAGCCTGGAAAACGACTGGGACATCCTGCGCGAGCCGAACCCGGCGAAGAAGATAGAGTTCGACGCGGTGATCGCCAATCCGCCGTTCAGCTACCGCTGGAGTCCGACCGAGGAAATGGCGAAGGACTTCCGCTTCAAGGACTACGGGCTTGCACCAAAGTCGGCGGCTGATTTCGCCTTTTTACTGCACGGGTTCCACTTCCTCGCTAAGGACGGCACCATGGCGATTATCCTGCCGCATGGTGTCCTGTTCCGCGGCGGGGCTGAGAAGAAGATACGTACCAAGCTTCTGAAAGATGGTCACATCGATACGGTGATCGGCCTGCCAGCCAAGTTGTTCTATTCGACAGGCATACCAGTCTGCATTCTCGTGCTGAAGAAATGCAAGCGGACCGACGACGTTTTGTTCATCAACGCGGCAGAGCATTATCAGCCTGGCAAGCGACAGAACTCGCTCTTTCCCGAGCACATAGACAAGATCGTCGATACCTATAAGTACCGGAAGGAAGAGGACCGCTATTCGCGGGTGTTCAGCCTTGATGAGATCGAGAGGGAGCACGACTTCAATCTCAATATCTCCCGCTATGTGAATACTTCCGAAGCCGAGCAAGAAGTCGATCTCGCAGATGTGCACGGAGAGCTTGATGCCCTTCAACAAAAGATTCAGACAGCCGCGGAGACGCACAACAGGCATCTTGAGGAACTCGGCCTGCCACCTTTGCCTCTTGGTTTGAAAAATAGTTCGGAATGATGGGTCGGGAGGTAAAGCGTGAAGCAGCGATTGAACGTTCTATCTACGCATCTGACCTGCTCATTCAGCCTGAGATCTGGGTGCGCCTCCTTTTGAGCAGCAGGGAGTATAGCCGATAAGGCATTCGCAGACGCTTATCTGCCGTCGCTGAGTTGGTAGGGGTCAAGGTCTGCCCCTTATCAGATCATAACCTCTAACTTATGTCGGCATCGGTAGTTGCGCGTCCCCGCATCCAAATCCCCACACAATCACCCTGCATAAACACCCCCCCCAAGCCATAAACCGGGGGGGTAGCGTTGCGGTTCTGTCAAAAAGAAAACACGACAGCACCCATTCGCCCGTGCAGCATGTGTCGTCATGCGGCACGATTCACCTATCGACATCCTCCGGCTCGCAGCTGAAACCCGGCAGGCAGCTGTCAGCGATCCCTTTGGCAGCCCCGCCCTTGCCTTGGCTCTTCTGCTCAGCCGCCGCATGGACGATGGAGGGCTAGCACGGCCGGAACTCGCGCAGCTTCTGCGTGACCTGGGGCAAGCGGCCTTCCGCGATCGTGCCGGCCGGTTGCGGGAATCCGTCGGCGTCGTCCCGACCGCCGAGACCGATCAAGCCCTGACCCTTCTCGCCAGCCGCATTGCCCGGCCCGATCCCCAGGACAGCCCGGTGCGCTTCGCGGCCTTCGCGGCGGCGGCAGAGCGCCCCCGGGCGGCGGCGGTCTTTACGGCACATCCCACCTTCAGCCTTCCCCCCATTGCCAACAAGGCCCTGGCTGCCATGGCCAGCGGCGGTCCGGCACCCGCCGAAGCGCTGCCGCTCCGCCCGGATGTGCCGACCTTGGCCATGGAATTCGCCCAGGCCGCAGAAGCCATCGGCCATGCCCGGGACGCGCTGGACCGCCTGGCGGAAGCCTTCCTGAAAGTGGCACGGGATTTCTGGCCGGACCGCTGGCTCAGGCTGGAGCCCAGGCCGGTCATCCTGGCCTCCTGGGTCGGCTACGACACCGACGGGCGTACGGATATCGGTTGGCAGGATACGCTTCACCTCCGCCTGTCCATGAAGCGGATGCAGCTCGAACGCTTGAGACTCCAGCTCGATTCCCTGGAAGAGAAGGCGGCGGGTCCCCTGCGGCAGCGCGTGGATGAGGCCCTTCTGGCCGTGGACGAGCAGATCGCCACCTGTCCACCTTCCGGGCCGACGGAGCCCATGGCAGTGCGCGACTTCGCCCACAAGCTGGTGGGGCTCCGCGATGCCGCGCTCACCACCCCGGCTCCGCTGCTGGATCTGTTCGAGACCGCCATTGCCGAGGCTGCGGACGAGGAGACCCGCATGGCCCTCTGTGTCGCCCGGGCCGGGCTGGTCGCGCATGGCCTTTCCCTGGCCGGCACGCATGTCCGCCTCAACGCGGCGCAGCTCCACAACGCCGCCCGGCTGCATTTCGCGGAGATCGGTGGCGACCCCGCCGATCCGGCCCGGCGCCGCGCCATGTTCGCCGCCGTGAACGAGGCCCTGCAGCATGTGAAGCCCGAACCGGTCGATCTGGGGGGGCTGATGGCCGAGCAGGCCAGCGCGCTGCGCCTGATCATGACCGTCACCCAGATCACCAAGCATGTGGATGCCTCGCAACCCGTCCGCTTCCTGATCGCCGAGACGGAAAGCGGGCTGACCCTGCTGATCGCCCTGCTCCTGGCCAGGCTCTGCGGCGCGGAGGAGCATCTGGAGATCTCCCCGCTCTTCGAGACCGCGGAGGCCCTGGAGCATCGTGGGGAACGTGTGGTCGAGGAAGCTCTGCGCTCCCCGGCCTGGCGGGACTATCTGCGCAAGCTGGGCCGGCTCTGCCTGCAATTCGGCTACTCCGACTCCGGCCGCTATGTCGGCCAGGTCCAGGCCAGCCAGCTCATCGAGCGGCTGAAGCTGCGCGTCGCCGATCTCCTCGACCGCTACGGGCTGGGGGATCTGGAGGTCGTGCTCTTCGACACCCATGGCGAGGGGCTCGGCCGCGCCGGCCATCCGGATGGGCTGGCCGCCCGGCTGGACTATCTCGACCCGCCGGCGGTGCGGGCGGCCTTTGCCGCGCACAACACCCCGGTCCGCCTGGAGACGAGTTTCCAGGGCAGCGACGGCTACCTGAATTTCGGCACGCCGGAACTGGCCCATGCCACGATTGCCCGGATCGCCGAGCACGCCTTCGCCCCGATCGAGACGGAAAGCGATCCCGTCTATGCCGAGGGCGGCTTCGCCAATGACCTCTTCGCCGGCGCCCGCGCCGCGATGACGGCGCTGGTGGATGATCCAGGCTATGCGGCCCTGCTGGGCGCCTTCGGCACGGCCCTGCTGGACCGGACCGGATCGCGCCCCGCCGCCCGGCAGAGCGATAGCGGCGGCCCGAGCGTCATCCGGCATGTACGCGAACTGCGCGCCATTCCCAACAATGCCGTGCTGCAGCAGCTCGGCTTCCTGGCGACGCTCACCCATGGCATGGGCGAAGGAGCGTCGCGCGAGCCCGACACCTTCGCCGACCTTCTCCGCCGCTCGCCACGCTTCCGCAATGCGATGGCCTTCGTGCGCGCCGCCCTGCGTTGCTCGGACCCGGATGTGCTGCGCGGCTATGTGGCCAGCCTGGACCCGGGCATGTGGCTGGACCGTGCCGCCCGTACGCGGCGTGCCGGACGCCCAGCGGCCCTGATGCGGGTGGCCAAGGCGCTGGAGGATCTCGGCCTGACCGACCCCACGCGCCGCGTCCTGCGCCGCCTCCTGGCCGACGATATCCGCCTGCGGGGCGCCTGGCCGAAGGAGGGCAGCTACCTTGCCCCCGCGATGAGCGACCGGCTCTTCGCCCTGCATGCCCTGCGGCTCTGCCTGATCCACCGGATCTGGCTGATCGCCGTGGAGATGCCCGATTTCTCCCCCGTCACAGCGTGACACGGGAAGGGCTGGTGCAGCGCCTGCTGCGCCTCGACGTGGAAGGCGCGGCCGATCTCTTCGATGCGGTCTTCCCGGCGGTGGAACCGGCGGGAGCCTCACTGGACTTCGCCGAACCGCCCACGCCACGCCACGGCGGCTATGGCCGTGAACATGCCGAGATCACGGAACCCCTGCGCGAGCTTTTCGCCATGGTGCGCGAGGTCAGCGCTGTCGTGACGCTGGAATGCGACGCCTTCGGGTGAGATGAAGCCCGGCTCCGGCCTTGCCTTCCATGGCTGGCCCCTGAGCCACGAAGCGCAGCGCCGGTATCAGCCCGGCAGCAGATGTGCTTCCCCAAGGATGCGAAGCGAGACCTCGTCACCCGCCCGCGGCACCCGGAAGGGCGAAGCGCGCAGGGTGATGACGGTCCCGTCGGTTTTCAGGCGCAGCCACAGGCTGCTCCGGCTGCCGCCGAACGCCGTCTGTTCCACCACGGCCATGCCGGCGCCCGGTGCCGCGGGTTCCAGCTCGATCTGCTCCTCGCGCAGCATGACGGTCGCGTCGCCCGGGCGGGCGCCGGGATGGACGCGCAGTGTTCCCAGCGGGCAGAGGGCCTCGCCACCGGTGCAGCGGGCCGGCAGCAGGATGGCCGGGCCCAGGAAGCGGGCGACCGCGGCGTCGCGGGGGCGAAGATACACGTCCTCTGGCGTTCCCGCCTGGAGAAGCCGGCCCTCACGCATCACCACCACCTGATCGGCGAAAGAAAGCGCCTCGGCCTGATCATGGGTCACGAGGATGGTGGTGATGCCCTCGGCGCGCAGCAAATCGGCCACTGCCTGACGGGTGCTGGCGCGCAGTCCGGTGTCGAGGGCGGAGAACGGCTCGTCCAGCAGCATCAGCCTCGGACGGCGTGCCAGGGCGCGGGCGAGCGCCACGCGCTGCTGCTGCCCACCCGAGAGCGTGTCCGGCCAACGGCGCAGCAGGGCGGCGTCCAGCCCGACCATGGTGGCGAGGCCGGCGATGCGCTCCGCGCGCCGGTCCTCCTGCCGGGGAATGCCGAAGCCGATATTGTCGGACACGGTGAGATGGGGGAACAGCGCGCCTTCCTGCGCCACCAACCCGATGTTGCGCAAATGCGCCGGCACACTGGCCGGGCCGTCGGCCAGTACCGCGCCGTCCAGCGCGATCCGCCCGCGATCGGGTGCCTCGAAGCCTACGATGAGGCGCAGCAGCGTGGTCTTGCCGCTGCCCGAGGGGCCCAGGATGGCGGTGCGGCCGCCACGTGCGACGTTCAGGCTGAGATCGTCCAGGGCCGTCACGGCGCCATAGCGCCGGGTCACGCGATCCAGCGTCAGGATGCTCATCAGCCGGCGGTGCGGCGCGACTGGCGGTGCAGGAGCCAGGTCAGTGGAGAGGAGAGGAAGATCATCAGGAGGGCGTAAGGCGCCGCGGCGGCGTAGTCGATCTCGCCGCTGTAGGACCAGAAGGCCATGGCCAGGGTCTGGGTGCCGTTGGGAGCCAGCATCTGGGTGGCGGTCAGCTCGTTGGTGATGCCCAGGGAGACCATGGCCATCGCGGCGGCCACGCCGGGCGCGGCGAGCCGCAGCGTCGTGGCACAGAGCGCCCGGGCCGGGCTTCGGCCCAGGACCAGCGCCGCCTGCTCCAGTTCCACCGGGGCCTGGGCGAGGCTTGCGCGCAGGCCGATGATGGCGCGCGGCAGGAACATCAGCGCATAGGCCAGCATGATGGTGAACAGCGTCTGGTAGAGCGGCTGCACCACGCGGATGGCGATGGTCACGAGCGCCAGGGCGATGACGACGCCCGGCAGCGCGCCGCTGACGAAGTTGGCCCCTTCCAGCGCCCGCTGCATCTTCCCGGGGCGGCGGATGGAGAGCCAGGCCATGGGAAAGGCTGACAGTGTCGCCAGCGCCGCGCCCCCGGCCGCCAGCAGCAGCGTCTGCGCCAGGGCCGGGCCTATCTCACCCCAACGCCAGATCGTCGCGCCGCCCGCCGCCAGCCAGCGTCCGAGCGTTATGGCTGGGACGCCGAGGGACAGCGCGGCCACCGCCAGGGGCAGCAGCAGGCAGGGCAGCGTCCAGGCGCCCAGGCGGGCGCGGCGCGGGTGCCGCGCCGCGCCGGAGCCGAGGCGGGCATAGCGGGCCCGGCCACGCAGCACGGCCTCCAGCCACAGGAGGCCAAGGCAGCAGGCCACCAGGACCAGCGCCAGCATCGAGGCTGCGGGGCCGTTGAAGCTGGACTGGAACTGATCGATGATCGCGGTGGTGAAGGTGTCGAACCGGATCATGGCGAAGAGGCCGTACTCGGCCAGAAGGTGAAGTCCGACGAGCAGCGCGCCGCCGCACAGCGCCAGGCGCATCTGCGGCAGGACGACGCGGCGGAAGACGCGCGCGGGCGGCTCTCCCAGCGCGGCGGCGGCGTCCTCCAGTGCCGGGTCCAGGCGGCGCATGGCGGCCGCGACCGGAAGATACAGGAAGGGGAAATAGGCGATGACCGAGACCAGGACCCCCGCTGCCAGCCCGTGCAGCCAGGGCACCAGCGTCACCCAGGCATAGCTCTGCACGAAGGCGGGCACGGCCAGCGGCGCCACCGCGGCCCAGGACCAGAGACGCGCCCCGGGCAGGTCGCTGCGTTCCGTCAGCCAGGCCAGCGCCAGGGCCAGGACGCCGCAGAGCGGCACCGAGAGCAGCACCAGCAGCAGGGTGTTGACCAGGAGGTCGCCGACACGCGGACGGAACAGCAGGGCGGCGGTGGTGGACCAGCCAGCCTGCACCGTGGCCCACAGCACAAAGCCAAGCGGCAACAGGGCCAGTAGCGTGACCGACAGCGCCGCCGCAGAAAGCAGCGGCGTCGCCGGGCGCAGCACCGGGGAGCGGAGAGCGGGACGGATCGCAGCCGCCCCCTCCAGCGATGTGGACAAGGGCCTAGAGCAGGCCGGCCTGCGTCATGAGGCTGGTGACAGCCTTGCTGTTCAGCGTGGAGGGTTCCACCGCCGGAGCCTGCAGCTCGGCCAGGGGCACGAGCTTCGGGTTGGAGGCTTGGCCCTTGCCCACCGCATACTCAAAGGAATCGCCGGTGCGCAGGATGCCCTGCCCCTTCGGGCTGGTCACCCAACGGATGAAGGACTGCGCGGCCTCCGGCTTCTTGCTGGAGGCTAGCACGCCACCGCCGGAAATGCTGACGAAGGCGCCCGGATCCTGGTGGCGGAAGTAATGCAGCTTGACGTTGCTGCTGTTCTCGCCAGTGCGGGCCTGATCGCCGAAATAGTAGTAGTGGTAGATGACGGCGCCTTCGATCTCACCGGCATTCACCGCCTTCAGGCAGGTGCTGTTGCCGCGATAGGCGGTGAAGTTCTGCTTCATGCCCTTCAGCCAGGCCAGGGTTGCGGCTTCGCCCTTCAGTTGCAGCATGGCGCCGACGATGGCCTGGAAGTCCGCGCCGCTCGGCGATGCGGCCCAGCGGCCCTTCCAGGCAGGGGCGGCCAGATCCATGATGGAGGCAGGCAACTGCGCTTCGGTCAGCTTGCGGGTGTCGTAGGCGAAGACCGTGCTGCGGGCGGCCACGCCGATCCAGCGGCCATTGGAAGGCTGGAAGCCGGCGGGGACCTGGGCCAGCGTCTCCTTCGCAAGCGGCGCGAACAGCCCCGCCCCGTCCACCAACGCCATGGCGGGGGAGTTCTCCGTCAGGAAGACGTCTGCCGGGGAAGCCGCTCCTTCCTGCACGATCTGGTTGCCCAGTTCTACGTCGCCGCCGTTCCGGATGGTGACGGCAATGCCGGTATCGGCCGTGAAGCCCTCGACCCACTCCTTGGCGAGGCTGGCATGCTGTGCGTTGTACAGGAGGATCGACTGGTCCTGCGCCCTGGCACGGCCCAACCCGAGCATGGGAACTGCGAGCACGGTGGCGGCGAGGGTACGGCGAGTGACCGGCATGGGACGGGTTCCAGTGGGAAGATCCGTCCGATTTATCGAAGCACTCTCTGCCAGCGTCAAGAATTTGCTCTTCATACTTATTCGCAATTTACTCCGTCCGGACACCCGGCGGATGCACGCAGCCGGGCAAAGGCCGGAACCGGCACAAGCCCGGGACGGAAATGGCCTCACGCTGCTCGCCAGGGCCGCTCCCCCGGCCTCCAGCACCACACCGGATCGGCGGTGAAGGGCGCATCACTTCCCCGGCTGTTCCAGCCATTCCCGGGCCGCCCGGTCTGCGCCGGAGGGCAGAGGCGCCTCCGGATGGGCGATCCAGGCCAGGATATCGCCGGCGACCACGGCCCTTTCCCGGTCGCGCAGCAGCATGTGGTAGCCCTGGGCATAGTAGGCGAGCCGCTGGGAAGGTCCGTCCGGCATGCGGCGCAGGGCGGCGCGCACCGGATCGGCCCGCACGATCTGGTCATGGGCGCCATAGAGGATCAGCGCCGGGGCGCGGAACTCCGGCGCCGCCTTCACCGCCGCATCCATCAGGTTGACCAGGCCATAGAGCGTGTCCACCCGGACCTCCTTGTAGGTGCGCGGATCGTCGCGCCATCCGGCCGCGGCCTCGGGGTTGTCGGTCGGGGTGATGCCCGGGGCCGAGTTGCGGAAGCCGACCTTGGGGATGGTATGGGCGGCGAATTCCAGCAGGCCGCGCATCCAGCCGGGCATCTCCGAACGACCCCAGAGGGCGGGGGCCACCAGGATATAGCCATCCGCCACGGGCGGGTCTTTCGAGGCAGCAGCGGCCACGGCGACCGCGCCGCCCATGCTTTCCCCCAGGATATAGAGCGGCACACCGGGATAGCGTTGCCGCAGCAGCCGGGAGGCGGCGGTGAGATCGGCCTTCAGGGTTTCGGCGCCAGGCCAGAGCGGCCAGTTCGGCGCCTCGCCGAACCCCCGCTGGTCATAGGCGTAGAGGGCCACGTCCCCGGCGGTCAGCAGCGGCGCCGCCATGCGGAAGGCGTTCCGGGCGGTATCGCCGAAGCCATGGACCGCCAGGATCACCGCATGCGGCGGGGCATCCGGCAGCCAGGCATGCAGCGGCAGCCTCGCCCCATCGGCCATGATCAGGCTGTCGGCGGCCAGTTCCGGCGGGGCCAGCGCCGGCCCGGCAGGAATCACCACCGGCGTGCAGGCCGCCAGCAACAGGGCGCAGAGAAGAAAGGCCGGCTTCCAGGGCCGCAGGCGCCCATTGCCGGGACGCCAGCCCCGCAGCCGATCCCGGGAACACCAGTTCCGGGGCGGAGCCCTGGAAGGCGACGGCCGGGGCCGTTCAGCCGTGGTGCCAGACCACATCCTCCGGCTCGGGCTCGTTCGGGTCGCAGCGCAGCCATTCACCGTTCATCAGTGACCGGCCGGTCATCGCCAGGATGAAGCCCCAGTGGCTGACCACCACCGTATGCGCCCAGTCGTCCCGCAGCATCATGTCCAGGCGGAACTGCATCGCCCGGGCGGCGATGGCCTCCGGCGGCTCCTCCTCCTGGGGCCACCAGACCTCGTCGATCCGGGTGAAGTCGTGATGCGGCCAAGCGGTCGAGAGCCGGCTGCAGGGCGAGCCGACATCGCAGGACAGGGCATAGCGCTCCCGCACCAGCGGGGTGATCAGCACCGGCAGGCCCAGCTTCTCCGCCAGGGGCGCGGCGGTCTGCAGGGCGCGGGTATAGGGGCTGGCCAGGATGCGGCGGATATCCTCCCTCGCCAGCACATCCGCCGCCGCGCGGGCCTGTTCCTGGCCCAGGGGCGTCAGGCGCGGGTCCGGGATGCCGGGATCGATCTTCGTGGCCGTGTAGTGGAGGTTGAACTCGCTCTGGCCATGACGCAGCAGGATCATGCCGGCAAATTGGCGACAGGCTGGGTTTCCGGCAATGGGCTTCGCGGGCCCCGCGGGCCGGGCCACAAAAAAAGCCGCGGGGGATCGGCGGCGGAGGGCGCCGCCGGGGGTGAACGGCGTTGCGTTAACGGGCGTTCATCCCCATTTTCCCCTTTCAGAAAGAGGAGACCACGATGCAGGGCGGCTTCCCCATCGACCTGATCCTGTTCGCGATGGTCGCGGCCTTCCTTGTGCTGCGTCTTCGCTCCGTGCTCGGCCGGCGCACCGGCTTCGAACGGCCACCCGAGGCGCGCCCGGCCCCCGGCTACCCGCCCCGGGTGATCGAGGGTGAGGCCAGCGAGGCGGTGCCCGTGCCGCCCACGCCGCAGCGCCACGCCGTGCCCGATGCTCAGGGCCCCGTCGGCCAGACCCTGGCCAGCATCCAGGGGGTCGATCCCTCCTTCTCCGTCCAGAACTTCCTGGGCGGGGCGGAAACGGCCTTCCGCATGATCGTCGAGGCCTTCGCCCGCGGCGACCGCGACACGCTGCGCAGCCTGCTCGGCCCGGAAACCTTTGCCGGCTTCGAGGGCGCCATCAAGGCGCGCGAGGATGCGGGCGAGACGCAGCGCACCGAGATCCGGCATATCCACGAGGTCACCGTGGAGGGTGCGGAACTGCGCGGCTCCGTGGCCGATGTCACCGTCCGCTTCGTGTCGGATCAGGTGAACATGACCCTGGCTGCCGATGGCAAGCCTGTCACGGGCACCGACAGCGTCACGGAACTGAAGGATCTCTGGACCTTCCAGCGCGACCTGAAGAGCGGCGACCCGACCTGGCGGCTGGTGGATACCCGCTCCGTCTGAACAGCTTCCTTCCGGCCCTGGACCGGGCGGGCGTTACCCGCCCGCCTCTGCCGGTCTGGGCCCATGTCGCCTGTCGGGCAGAGTGGACTGTCCTTCCTGGCCATGCCACCCACGCGCGCATGGCCTCCTTCCCGGCCTGTTCTTCCACTCCTGGCGTTGCGGGGTGAGCCAGGGCCAAGTCCCTTGTTGCGGCAGGATTTTTTGGGCGCTTCGGCTCTGGCCTCCGTGATGTGCACTTCCCTGGAGCCATTTCGCCGGGCCTGCTGAGCAGAAAAACCTTGATGATTTTTGTTTTCTGTTTCTAAAAAACGATCCGACTTGCCCTATCAGAGACCGATTTCTGCTCAGAGGTCCGGAAGAACAGGCTGCCGCATGATGCTTCCCCCGCCAAATCCCTGCCAAAAGCCGACGATCTGGCACCGGGGCCGCATCCGTGGCCTCTCCGCCCTGGCCCTGCTGGCCGGGGGTGTGTTCCTGGCACCGGCGGGCGGTTCCCCCGCCCTGGCTGCCGAACGTTCCACCGCACGGACACAGCAGGATGTCCTGCCCGCGCTGCGGCAGGCCCGGACGCGCCTGCCGGCCCTGGAAGCGGCGCTCGGCCGCTCCGGCACTGCGCAGGGGCCCGGGCCGCGCGGCATGGTACAGCGGCGGATGGAGAAGCAGCGGCAACTCGCCCGCGATGAGGCCCGGGCACGCGGCGTTGCCCTACCGGCAGCGAAGCTGGCCGGGGCCGGCGTTGCCGGGGGGCTGCTGGCCGGCACCGCCCGCCCGGCCCTGTGGAGCGAGTTGCCCGGCTGGGAAAGCGACACGGTGAGCGAGGCGATGCCGGCCGTGCTGGCCTCCTGCCGTGCCGTCAACGCCGGTTCGCCCGATGCCTGGCGCCGTTCCTGTGATGCGTTGTCCCAGGCCTGGCGCAACCTGCCGTCCGTGCCGGCCCGCGCCAGCGGTGCCCGGCTGCGCGAGGCGCGGCAGTTGCGCGATGACCGCCTCCGCGATGCGCTGGAGGCGAATTTCACTCCCACCCCGGTCGGGGAGGGGCTGCTGACAGGCTATTACGAGCCGGTGCTGCGCGGCTCGCGCATGCGGGTAGGCGATTTCCAGACGCCCCTGCTCGCGCCGCCTTCCGAGCATGTGCAACTCGGCCAGGGCGACGGCCAGCGCCCCCTGCACGGCCAGATGCTGGATGGCAGGTTGCAGCCGCTGCCGGACCGCGCCGCCATCCAGAACGGCGCGCTGGACGGGCGCGGGCTGGAACTGGTCTGGGTGGACGATCCGGTGGAGGCCTTCTTCCTGCAGATCCAGGGCTCGGGCCGTGTGGTGCTCCCGGACGGTAAGATGCTGCGCCTCGGCTATGCCGGGCAGAACGGCCAGCCCTACCGCTCCATCGGCCGCTCCCTGATCAATCGGGGCGATGTCACGCCGGAGAACATGTCCGCCGACGCCATCCGCCGCTGGATGACCAAGGTGGGCTATGACCGCACCGCCGCGCTGATGGCGGAGAACCCGTCCTACATCTTCTTCCGCATCAACCAGGGCCTGCGCCCCGACCAGGGGCCGCCCGGCGCCATGGGCATCCCGCTGACGCCGGAACGCTCCATCGCCGTCGATCCCTCGGTGGTGCCGCTGGGAGCGCCGGTCTTCGTGGCGGGGGGCGGCATCCGCCGCCTCGTCGCCGCCCAGGACACGGGCGGGGCCATCCGCGGCCCGGGGCGGGGCGACCTGTTCCGGGGCTGGGGGCCGGAAGCCGGCAAGTGCGCGGGCAACCTGCGCGAGCCGGTGCGGATGTGGGTGCTGATGCCCCGGGCGAATGCCCTGGTGGCGGATGGGAGCCGCTGAGCGGCGGGTTCCTCCAGGGGTGGGGAGTTATTCCCCGCCCAGCATGCTGCCGCCGACGGTGCGGGACTGCCCCCGGAAGGTGGCGACCACCTGCTCCTGCTCATCCACCACCAGGACATCATAGATTCCGCTGCGTCCAGCCTCGGCGACGCGCCGGGCGCGGGCGGTCAGCACCGTGCCCGCCGTGACGGGGCGGATGTAGTGGATGGTGCAGGACTGGCCGACCGTGATGCGGTCGAAGCTGTTGCAGGCGCAGGCGAAAGCGGAATCCGCCAGGGTGAAGATGAAGCCGCCATGGCAGTTCTGGTGGCCGTTCAGCATATGCGGCGCGACCTGCATCGACAGTTCCGCCTCGCCCGGCCCCACCCGCGTCAGGCGCATGCCGAGGCCGTTCGTGGCCGGATCGCGTTCCAGCATGGCGGCGACGCATCGCTCCGCCAGTTGCTGCGCCGCGTTCCGCGTTTCCGTCTCCATTCCTGATTCTCCCGCCCGTTTTCACCGGCCGCCCGGTCAGGGATAGTCTGCGCGCCGGTCCGGTGCGGGACAAGACGGCCACCATCCGGCCGGTTCCGCGCCCGCCCCGCCATGGCTATGCAGGAGCCGATGTCCTCTCCCTTCCTCGAACCGATCCTGCGCCACCTGAACAGCGAGCCATCGCGCACCTGGTCGGTGGTCATCACCTTCTACGGCGACGCCATCCTGCCGCGCGGCGGGTCCGTGGGGCTGCAGACCCTGGCGGAGGTCCTGGGCGGGCTGGGGGTCAACGACGCCGCCGTGCGGGCCGCCGTGTCGCGCCTCGCCGCCGATGGCTGGCTGGAACGGCGGCGGCTGGGGCGGAACAGCTTCTACCGGCTCGCGGAGAAGGGAGCGGGGACCTTCGCCGAGGCGGCACGGCGCATCTATGGCCCGCACGAGACCCGGCCGGAGGAGGACCGGCTGCGGCTGCTTCTCCTGCCGCCGGAGATGGCGCGGGAGCCGGCGCGCGAGGCGCTGCGGGCGGCTGGCTACGGCGCCGCGCTGCCGGATCTCTGGCTGGCGCCCTGGGAGCGGGCCATTCCCGCCGAAGCCCGCTCCGCGATCACGCTGGAGACGCGGGCCGGGGCGGCGGAGGCAAGGCGACTGGCCGCCCTGGCCTGGGACCTGGAGGGCATCGCCAGCGGCTACCGGCGTTTCCTGGAGCCCTTCGGCGAGGTTTCGCGCCGCATGCCGGAGGATGGCCTTCCGGGGCTGGAGGCGCTGGTGGCGCGGCTGCTGCTGATCCACGAGTATCGCCGCGTGGTGCTGCGCGATCCGTTCCTGCCGCGCGGCATGCTGCCGGCGGGCTGGCCGGGCAAAGCGGCGCGGCGGATCTGCGCCGATCTCTATGCGCGGCTCCTGCCCGCTTCCGAAGCCTGGCTCGATGCCCATGCGGTGGATGAGGACGGGCCGCTGCCCGCGCCGGGGCCGGAGCTCTGGCGGCGCTTTCGCGATGACGTGTGACGGATAATTCTTGAACACAGAAATTCTGTCACATATAATCCTCCCAACGAAGGACGTCAGGGAGGCCGGCCATGTACACGCAGGCGCTCAACCAGAAGGATGAGCCGCGCGACATCCCCATGCTGGAGGATGCCGAGGCGGCCGCGCGGTTCCAGGCGCGCGTCGATGCCGAGGAACGCATCGAGCCCAACGACTGGATGCCGGCGGCCTATCGCAAGACGCTGATCCGCCAGATTTCCCAGCATGCGCATTCCGAGATCGTGGGCATGCTGCCGGAAGGCAACTGGATCACCCGCGCCCCCTCGCTGCGCCGCAAGGCCGCGCTGCTGGCCAAGGTTCAGGACGAATGCGGCCACGGCCTCTACCTCTATGCCGCCGCCGAGACGCTGGGCGTGACGCGGGAGGAACTGACCGACCAGCTCCTCTCCGGCAAGGCCAAGTATTCCTCGATCTTCAACTACCCGACGCTCACCTGGGCGGATATCGGCGCCATCGGCTGGCTGGTGGATGGCGCGGCGATCATGAATCAGATCCCCCTCTGCCGCTGCTCCTATGGCCCCTATGCCCGCGCCATGATCCGCGTCTGCAAGGAGGAGAGTTTCCACCAGCGCCAGGGCTACGAGATCATGCTGACGCTGTGCCGGGGCTCGGAGGAGCAGAAGGCGATGGCGCAGGACGCGCTGAACCGCTGGTGGTGGCCCTGCCTGATGATGTTCGGCCCGCCCGATGCGGCCAGCCAGCATTCCGACCAGTCCACGCGCTGGAAGATCAAGCGCTTCTCCAATGACGAGCTGCGCCAGCGCTTCGTCGATGCCACGGTGCCGCAGGCGCGGTATCTCGGCCTGACCATCCCCGATCCGGAACTGCGCTTCGTGCCGCCGCCGGCGGATGCCCCTGAAGGCACGCCGGGGCACTGGCATTACGGCGCGATCGACTGGGCGGAGTTCAGGCAGGTCCTGGCCGGCAACGGCCCCTGCAACCGCGAACGCCTGGCCGCGCGCAACAAGGCGCATCGCGAGGGCGCCTGGGTGCGGGAGGCAGCGCTGGCCCACGCGGCCAGGCGCAACGCACGCCGCGCCGCGGCGGCCTGAGCGGGAGAGGAACCGATGTCCAAGGAACAGGCCACTCCTCTCTGGGAGGTCTTCATCCGCAGCCGCAACGGGCTGTCGCACAAGCATGTCGGCTCCCTGCACGCGGCGGATGCCACGCTGGCGCTGCAGGCGGCGCGCGACGTCTATACGCGGCGGGGGGAGGGGCTCTCGATCTGGGTCGTGCCCTCCAGTGCCATCACCGCCTCCGACCCCTCGGAGAAGGGGATGATGTTCGAGCCCACCGCCTCCAAGATCTACCGGCACCCGACCTTCTACGAGGTGCCGGACGAAGTCGGGCATATGTGACGCGGCGGGGGAGGGAGGCAACACATGGCCACGAGCTCGATCCGCGTGCGCGAGACGCCGCCGGTGCTGCATGCCCTGCGCCGGGCGGATGACGCGCTGGTCCTGGGCCATCGCCTGTCGGAATGGTGCGGCCATGCGCCGATGCCGGAAGAGGACATGGCACTGGCCAATATCGCCCTCGACCTGATCGGGCAGGCGCGCTCGCTCTACGCCCATGCGGCGGAGCTGGGCGGTGAGGGGCATGGCGAGGATGGCTTCGCCTATCTGCGGGAATCCGGCCAGTACCGGAACCTGCTTCTGGTGGAGCAGCCGAACGGCGATTTCGCGCAGACCATCCTGCGGCAGTTCCTCTATTCCGCCTTCGCCGACCCTTATTGGCGCGCGATGACGCGCTCCGCCGATCCCACCCTCGCCGCCATCGCCGCGAAGTCGGAGAAGGAGAGCGCCTATCACCTGCGCCACAGCGCGGAATGGGTGATCCGCCTGGGCGACGGCACGGAGGAAAGCCATGCCCGTGCCGCCGGGGCGCTGGCGCTGCTCTGGCCCTATACAGGTGAGATGTTCGAGGCCGATGCGGCCGAGCACGAACTGATCGGGGCGGGCGTGGCGGTGGACCCGGCCACGCTGCGCGAGACCTGGCTGGCGACGGTGCGGGAGGTGCTGGAACAGGCGACGCTGCCGATGCCCGACCCTTCGGCCTGGATGCAGAGTGGCGGCCGCAGCGGGCGGCACAGCGAGCATCTGGGGCACCTGCTCGCGGAGATGCAGCACCTCCAGCGCACCTATCCGGGCGCCGTGTGGTGAGTCCCGTGGAAACGCTGCGCGATCGCGCCCTGCGGGCCGCGGCGGAGGTGGTGGACCCGGAGATTCCTGTCCTCACCATCGCCGATCTGGGCGTGCTGCGCGATGTGCGGGAGGTGGATGGCGCGGTGGAGGTGCTGATCACCCCCACCTATTCCGGCTGCCCGGCGATGAACATGATCGCGCTGGAGGTGGAGATGGCGCTGGAGCGCGCCGGCATCCCGCTCGCCCGCGTGCGCACCGTGCTGTCCCCCGCCTGGACCACGGACTGGATGACGGAGGAAGGGCGGCGGAAGCTGCGCGACTACGGCATCGCGCCGCCTTCCCGGACCGGCGGGCGGCGTGCCCTGTTCGGCGAGGAGGCGGTCGCCTGCCCGCGATGCGGTTCCGCGCGCACGGAGCGGATCGCGGAGTTCGGCTCCACCTCCTGCAAGGCGCTGTGGCGCTGCCTCGCCTGCCGCGAGCCCTTCGACCATTTCCGCTGCCACTGAGGGACGCCTCCCCATGTCGAGCAATCCGTCCGGCTCCCTGCCGCGCTTCCACAGCCTCCGCGTCGCGGATCTGCGGCGGGAAACGCCGGATGCCGTCTCCATCGCCTTCGAGGTGCCGGAGGCGCTGAAGCCGCTCTATGGCTTCAGGCCGGGGCAGTACCTGACACTGCGGCGGGATTTCGAGGGCGAGGAGGTCCGCCGCTCCTATTCCATCTGCTCCGGCCCCGATGACGGGGAGCTGCGCATCGCCGTGAAGCGCGTGGAGGGCGGCAGCTTCTCCGGCTGGTGCAACACGGCGCTGCGCGCGGGCGATGCGCTGGAGGTGATGGTGCCGACCGGCCGCTTCGGCATCGCGCCGAAGCCGGAGGAAGCGCGGCTGCATCTTGGCTTCGCGGCGGGGTCGGGCATCACGCCGATCCTCTCGATCATCCGCTTCCTCCTGGCGCGGGAGCCGAAGAGCCGCTTCTTCCTTTTCTACGGCAACCGCACCGCCGCCGACATGCTGTTCCGCGAGGCGCTGGAAGAGCTGAAGGACCGTTTCCTCGAACGCTTCTCCGTCTTCCATGTGCTGTCGCAGGAGGAGCAGGACCTGCCCATCCTGAACGGGCGGCTGGATGGGGAGAAGGTGCGCCTGCTGCTGCGCCACATCGTGCCGGTGGGGGAGGTGGATCATGCCTTCCTCTGCGGCCCCGCCGGGATGAGCGAGGAGGTCGCCGCCACGCTGCGCGAGCTCGGCCTTCCGGAGGAGCGCCTGCATGTGGAGCGCTTCGTGTCCGTCTTCGACGGCCGCCCGCGCCGCGCGGTGGCGCCGAAGCCCGCCCCGGATGCGCCGCCCGCGCACACCGCCGCGCTGATCGTCGATGGCAAGCGGCGCGAGGTGCCCGTGGCTGCGGGCGAGGCCGTGCTGGACGCGGCGCTGCGGGCGGGGATGGACCTGCCCTATGCCTGCAAGGGCGGGATGTGCAGCACCTGCCGTGCCCGGGTGGTGGAGGGCAAGGTGGAGATGGAGGTCAACTACTCGCTGGAACCCTGGGAGATCGAGGCGGGCTATGTGCTGACCTGCCAGGCGCGCCCCACCACCCCGCGCGTGGTCATCGACTACGACCAGATGTGACGAGTTCCGGCACGGCCATCTTGCCGGGCATCCCATGGGGCGCCCCATCCAGCACCAGGCCGACCGCGAGGCGGGCATAGTCCTCCCGCCCCAGCGGGCCATCCGGGCGGAACCACATGTAGTTCCAGTTCAGCATGCCGAAGAGCGACATGGTGAGCGGCTTGAGCAGCAGCCGGTTGCCGGCGAGGTCGGGCCGCGCCGCCAGCAGCGCCTCGGCGAAGACGGCGACGAGGCGCCGCTCCAGAGCCACCAGCCCACGCTTCTTCTCCTCCGGCAGGAGGCGCAACTGCCCGATCTGTACCTGATGCGCCGCATCCGCCCCGGCATAGGCGCCGAGCAGCGCCACGGCGAGATCCTCCAGATAGCGGCGCGGCGGCCCCCCCGGCTGCGGCGAGACGGCCTCCACCACCTCCACCAGCTCCTCCAGATGGAAGCGGATGATGTCGTGCAGCAGCTCCAGCTTGTCGCGGTAGTAGTGGTAGAGCAGCGCCTTCGACACCCCGCAGGCCTGCGCGATCATGCTGGTCGAGGCGCGGTCATAGCCGTGCTCGGCGAACAGCTGCGCGGAACGGTCGAGGATCGCACGCCGCTTGTCGTCATGGTCGGATGCGCGCGGGCGGCTCATCGGCAAATCTCGCTGCGGATCGGGACGGAGGCTGGAATCCGGCCTGCGCCAGGGCCTGTCAAGTTTCCGGCAGGCGGGAGGGCTGCCTCCTTTCCGAGTGGGCCGCGCTGAAGGTGTCGGCCGTCGCCGGAGGGCATGGCCCTCCGGCACGAACCCCGCCGCCACGCGTCCTGGAAAACGGAAGGTGGGGGCCGGGGAGGCACCGTCTCCCCGGCGGAGGGGGAGCCGGGGGGAGGCAAGGCCTTCCTCCGGGAGTTGCCGCGAAAGCGCATGCCTAGCCCCGCCGGTCGATCACGCGGCGGATCTTGCCGATGGAGCGTTCCAGCGTGCCGGGCTGTTCCACCACGACACGGGTGGTGATGCCGATCGTGTTCTTGATCAGGTGAACGACTTCCTCGGCCTCTCGCGCCATGCCGTCGCCGTCCCAGAAGCCGCCCTGGCATTCCACATGCACCACCATCTGGTCGAGGCGCCCCTCGCGCGTCAGGTGGATCTGGAAATGCCCGCTGCACCAGTTCCGGGTGAGCAGGATCTCCTCGATCTGCGAGGGGAAGACGTTGACGCCGCGCAGGATGATCATGTCGTCGCTGCGGCCGGTGATCTTCTCCATCCGCCGCATGCCGGGCCGCGCCGTGCCGGGAAGGAGGCGCGTCAGGTCCCGGGTGCGGTAGCGGATGACGGGCATGCCCTCCTTGGTCAGGGTGGTGAAGACCAGTTCGCCCTTCTCGCCGTCCGGCAGCACCTCGCCGGTGCGCGGGTCGATCACCTCGGGGAGGAAATGGTCCTCCCAGATATGCAGCCCGTCCTTGGTCTCGGCGCATTCCTGCGCCACGCCGGGGCCCATGACCTCGGACAGGCCGTAGATGTCCACCGCCTGCATGTCGAAGGCCTGCTCGATCTGCTGGCGCATCGCATTGGTCCAGGGCTCGGCGCCGAAGATGCCGATCTTCAGCGAGCTCTGCCGCGGGTCGAGGCCCCGGCGCTGGAACTCGTCCAGCAGCGCCAGCATGTAGCTGGGCGTCACCATGATGATCTCGGGCCGGAAGTCGTTGATGAGCTGCACCTGCCGTTCGGTCATGCCGCCGGAAATGGGCACGACAGTGCAGCCGAGCCGTTCGCCCCCGGCATGGGCACCGAGCCCGCCGGTGAAGAGCCCATAGCCATAGGCGTTGTGCAGCATCATCCCCGGCCGCCCGCCGGCGGCGTGGATGGAACGCGCCATGAGGTCCGCCCAGCGGTCCAGGTCGCCCTGGGTGTAGCCGACCACGATGGGCTTGCCCGTGGTGCCGGAGGAGCCGTGCAGGCGCGCGATCCGGTCCCGTGGCACGGCCAGCATGCCGAAGGGATAGGTGTCGCGCAGGTCGGTCTTCACCGTGAAGGGGAATTTCGCGAGGTCCGGCAGGTCGCGGAAGTCGCGCGGATGCACCCCGGCGGCGTCGAACTTCGCGCGGTAGAAGGGGACGTTCTCATAGACATGGTGCAGTGTCCGCGCGAGGCGTTCGCGCTGAAGGGCCTGGATCTCGGCGCGGCTGGCGCCCTCCACCTCGTGCAGGAAGGGGCCGGTGGCGGTGCCGGATGGTGCGGCGAGGGTGGCGCTCATGGTTTCCGTTCCTCCAGGGGGCCTCTGGGCCTGCGATCCACGATCCCGGCGCTTCCGCCTTCCGTGGCCGCGGGCCGGATGGGCCCATTCTCGCGAAAGCCTTAGTCGGCGCGGCCGGTGAAGCGCGGCGGGCGCTTCTCCAGGAAGGCACGCACGCCCTCGGCATAATCCGGCGTGCGCCCGGCCTGGCGTTGCAGATCCCGCTCCAGGTCGAGCTGGTCGTCGAGCGTGTTGGTGGCGGAGGCATTCAGTGCCCGCTTCACCAGGGCCAGGCCCTGGGTCGGCTGGGTGGCCAGCCGGGCCGCCAGGGCCTCAGCCTCCGGCATCAGCGCCTCGTCCGGAAGGGCACGCCAGATCATGCCCCAGGCCTCGGCCTGCCGCGCCTCCACGGGTTCGGCCAGCAGCATCAGCGCGCGGGCGCGTGCCTCCCCCACCAGGCGCGGCAGGGTATGGGTGCCGCCGGAATCCGGGATCAGCCCGATGCGGGCGAAGGCCTGGATGAATTTCGCCGAATGCGCCGCCAGCACGATGTCGCAGGCCAGAGCGAGATTGGCCCCGGCGCCCGCCGCCACGCCGTTGACGGCGCAGACCACCGGCTTCGGCATGTCACGCAGCCGGCGCACCAGCGGGTTGTAGAGGCGTTCCAGCGTGTCGCCGAGATCGGGCGGCCCGTCCCCGCCCCGCCGGTCCCCGAGATCCTGCCCGGCGCAGAAACCGCGCCCGGCGCCGGTGAGCAGCACGGCGCGGCAGTCCGGATCGGCGGCGGCCTCCTCCAGCGACGCGGCCAGGGCGGCGTGCAGTTCCTCGTTGAAGGCGTTGAGCTTGTCCGGGCGGTGGAGGATGATCTTCCGCCAGCCGTCCGGCCGCTCGACCCGCACTGTGTCGCTCATCTCCGCCTCCCTCTCCTGGCCCGGGCTTATGCCGCCCGTGGCCGATGCGCGACGGCATGATTGACCGTCTGGACGGTCGATTAACGTCCCAGCGATCCGCCCCTGTCAATGACAGATCGCTGCCTTATGGCGCAGGCGATGTGCGGCGCAGCACGGGGGGGCCGAACCTGCCGGCAGGAAGAGCTTGCATTGACCGTCCAGACGGTCAAATAATTCCGCCGCCTCCATGCAAGGAGGGAAGGGCTCCCCGCTCCGGAGCAACGGGGCGCGCCCAGGGGAAGGAAACACCGCCGATGCCGTCCATCCTCCGCAGCTATGCCCAGGACCGCTGGATCGCCCCTTCCGGCCCGGGCAGCGAGATCCGAAGCGCCGTCGATGGCCGGGTGATCGCCACCGCCTCCAGCGCGGGGCTGGATTTCGCCGCCATGGCCCGCCATGCGCGGGAGGCCGGCGGCCCCGCCCTGCGCCGCTTCAACTTCCATGAACGGGCGGAGATGCTGAAGCGCCTCGCCACCTTCCTGGGTGACCGCAAGGAGGCGCTTTACGATCTCTCCTTCGACACGGGCGCGACACGGCGCGACAGCCTGATCGACATCGATGGCGGCATCGGCACGCTCTTCGCCTATGCCTCGCGCGGCCGCCGCGAACTGCCGGCGGGCCGTTTCGTGGTGGAAGGAGAGGTCGAAAGGCTCTCGCGCAACGGCAGCTTCGCCGGGCTGCACATCCTCTCGCCGCTGCAGGGCGTGGCGGTGCATGTGAACGCCTTCAACTTTCCCTGCTGGGGCATGCTGGAAAAGCTGGCGCCCGCGATCCTGGCCGGCATGCCGGTGATCACCAAGCCGGCCACCGCCACGGCCTATGTCGCCCATGCGGTGGCGGAGGCGATCGTGGAATCCGGTATCCTGCCGCCCGGCGCCTTCCAGTTCATCGCCGGCGGCACGGGCGACCTGCTGGACCATCTGACAGGGCAGGACCTGCTGTCCTTCACCGGCTCCGCCGCCACCTCGGTGAAGCTGCGCGACAATCCGGCCGTGTCGCGCAACGCGGTGCGCTTCGTGGCGGAGCGGGATTCGCTGAACGCCGCCATCCTCGGCCCGGATGCGGTGCCGGAGACGCCGGAGTTCGACCTCTTCGTGAAGGAGGTGGTGCGCGAGATGACGGCCAAGGCCGGGCAGAAATGCACCGCCATCCGCCGCATCCTGGTGCCGCGCGCACAGGTCGCGGCGGTGGCGGAGGCGCTGTCCGCGCGGCTCGGCAAGGTCACGGTCGGCGATCCGCGGCGCGACGACGTGCGCATGGGGCCGCTCGCCAGCCTGGACCAGCGCCGCGACGTGCGCGCGGCGGTGGCGCGCCTCCGCCGCGAGGCCACGATCCTCTTCGGCGATCCGGAGCATTGCGACGTGCTGGGCGGTGACGCGGAGAAGGGCGCCTTCATGGCCCCGGTGCTGCTCCATTGCGAGAACCCGGTGCGGGCCGAACTGGTCCATGCGCTGGAAGCCTTCGGCCCGGTGGCGACGCTGATGCCCTATGACGGGGTGGAGGAGGCGGTTGCCCTGGCGCGGCGCGGCGAGGGCAGCCTGGTGGCCTCGGCCTTCTCCTACGACCCTGTGGCGACGGCGGAGCTGGTGGCGGGCCTCGCCCCCTATCACGGCCGCCTCTTCCTGCTCGACCGTGACAGTGCGGCGGAATCCACCGGCCATGGCTCGCCCCTGCCGGCCCTGGTGCATGGCGGGCCGGGCCGGGCCGGCGGTGGCGAGGAGATGGGTGGGTTGCGCGGTGTCTTCCACCACATGCAGCGCACCGCGCTCCAGGCCTCGCCCGCCAAGCTCGCCGCGCTGGGCGAGAGCTGGATCAAGGGGGCGCCCACGCGCCGCCCGGACAATCATCCCTTCCGCCTGGATTACGACGCCCTCTCGGTCGGTGACACGGTGGAAACCGGCGCGCGCATCATCACGCTGGAGGATATCGAGCACTTCGCCCGCTTCACCGGCGACCACTTCTACGCGCATATGGACGAGGCGGCGGCGAAGGCGAATCCTTTCTTCCCCGGCCGCGTCGCGCATGGCTACCTGATCCTGAGCTTCGCCGCCGGGCTCTTCGTCGATCCCGCGCCTGGGCCGCTCCTCGCCAATTACGGGCTGGACCGGCTGCGCTTCCTCAAGCCCGTCTCACCAGGGGATTCGATCCGCGTGCGCCTGACCGTGCAGCGGAAAAATCCCGCACGGAAGCCGGAATATGGCGAGGTGCGCTGGGATGTGGAGGTCTTCAACCAGGATGACGAGACGGTGGCGCGCTACGAACTGCTGACCATGAGTGCACGCAAGCCGTGATGCGAACGGTGGCTTGCTGCTGCCGTGGCTTGATCCGGAAACGTCCGGTGTCGCTCTCCGTGGCCCGGAGGGAAGGCTCCGCCTTCGCCCCCGTACCCCCCATCCGCCAGGACCCTGCGGGCCCTGGTCCCGGTTCGTTGGAGCGGGCTGATACCGGATCGCGCCGGAGAACATAGATATCCGGCGACTGCGGGCGCCACCAGCGCGGAGGAGGTGTTTTCTTTGTTCGGAAGCTCCACCGATCCACCTGCGCCCGGGGATCGGCTCGCAGGCTGACGGTCACCACCGGCACCAACGAAAGCCCGGGGTCCGGGGACCGGCTTCGGTCCCCGGCGGAGCGGGTGTGGGAGAGGCAGCGCCTCTCCCACCGGGCCAACCACCAGCGCGGCGCTACTGCCGCGTCCAGCGGATATCCGACGACAGGCGGCCGCCGTCGATGTGGCGGGAAAGGGTATGCAACCGGATATAGGGGGAGCTGCGGAACTCCGGATCGTTGAACCCGATCCGGCGCAGGCCCTCGATCAGTCCGGAGATCGCCTCATCCAGCGTCACCTGCGGCTGGTGCTGCGGCGCCAGCTCCCGGAACAGGCTGAAATCCACGCGGTAGGAACGGCGGTCGGGTGGGGCGTCGGTGTTGATGCTTACCTGGGTGCCGGGAAGCTGAGCCGCCACTTCCTGCGCCAGGTCGCGCACCTGGTAGTTCCACTGCTCGCTGCCGGCATTCACCACCAGGAACTGGCCGCCATCTTCCGGCTTGCGGGTGGCGGCCCATTCGATGGCACGCGCCATGTCCTGCACATGGATCAGCGGGCGCCAGGGCGAGCCGTCGCTCAGCACGGTGATCCGGCCGGAGGTCAGGGCACAGGCCACGAAGTCGTTCAGCACGAGGTCGAGGCGCAGCCGGTCCGACATGCCGCAGGCGGTGGCGAAGCGCAGGCAGGTGATGGTCATGTCGCCCGCGTCGAACTGGCGCAGCCCATCCTCCGTGCCCACCTTGGAACGCGCATAGGCGGTCAGCGGGTCGGTGTTGTCGCCCTCCCGCTTCGCCCCGTCGGAGGCCGCGCCATAGACGCTGCAGGAGGAAGCGAAGACGAAGTGCTTCACCCCGGCATCGCGGGCGAGCTCCGCCATCTTCAGGCTGGCGCGGTAGTTGATGGCCTCGGTGGGCGCCTCGAAATTCTTGCCCATCGGGTCGTTGGACAGGGCGGAAAGATGCACCACCGCATCCACGCCCTTCAGCAGGATGGCGGGGAAGGCCCGCACATCGCCGAAATGCTGCGTGTCCAGCAGCACCTCCGGCACGGCGTCGGGCGTGGTCAGGCAATGCGCGAAGAGGCCGCTGTCGAAGCCGATGAGCTCGGCCTGCGGGAAGCGCTGTCGCAAATGCCGGACCAAGACGGGGCCGACATAGCCCATGTTGCCGGTGATCAGAACGCGCATCCTGGTCCTTGTCCCTGTTGGAAGCTGCCATGCCCCGCGCGGCGGGGCGTCATGGAAACCGGGCCGGGCAGCACGGGCCGGGTCTCCTCCGTTGAAAGCCTTGTCCGTCTCATGCCCGCCGCGCGGCACCGAAACGGCGCAGGTGCCGCACGCCCGGCAGGGCGGTCAGCACGAGGTGATAGAGGGTCTTCGGCAGGTCCTGCCGCCAGGCATAGTGCCCGGACAGGAGAACACGCACCGCGTCGCGCCGGCGGTGGCCCAGGGCGTGCTCCAGCACCGCCTGGGGCGCGACGTCCCGCCAGAGCCGGTCACGGGCCTGGGCTTCGGCGGGCGACAGGTCGCGCAGGCCGGAGAGATAGTCGTAGAGCCGGGCCACGACATCGCCGCTCATACCATCCTCCCGCCGCGCCGGGAGGCGGTGGAGGCTGGTCGGCCGGCCGATGAAGGCGAAGGCATGGCCGCGATAGGCCACGGCCAGCCGGATGCCGAAATCCGTGTCGCCCGCCAGCCCGACCTCGGACACGTCGCGGTAGGCGATCTGGCGTGCGACATCACTGCGGATCAGGACGCCGTCGCGGGGGATCTGCCGCCACAGGGCGCAGACCAGCAGGTCATAGCGGATCCCGGTCTCGGCGGCGATCCGCCGGTGGCGCCCGTTGTGGCGCGCCGTATCCTCGGCAGAGAATTCCCCGGAGGCCAGGATGCAGTGCTGGATGCCATAGGCGGCGATCACATCGGGGTTGGAGCGGTAGGCGGCGTCCAGCGCCGTGATGGCGCCGGGGAGGAGCGCGTGGTCGTCCTGCAGGATGACCAGCCTTTCGCCCCGTGCGCGGTCGATCAGCCGGTTCAGGCTGCCGCTGGCGTCGGAGGCGGGTGGGTTGTGCCAGTGGCGGAGGGTGATACCCGCCGGCAGCGGTAGGGCGCGCAGCAGCCTGCCCACCTCGTCACCCGGCGAACTGTCGCAGACATCGATCTCCAGGGGCCGGTGATCCTGCTCCAGGCAGGAATTCAGCGCCTGCAGCAGCGAAGTCCGGCCGCAGGCCGGGATGCCGATGGTGATGAGACCGCTCATGTCCTGCGTCCGCGCCTCACGTCCCGCCCTTCCGATCCGTCCCGCGCGCGATCCCGGCCTGTTCCCGGACATGCCATGGGCGGGTTCGCCACCCGCCCATGGCATCCGGCCTCAGAGAACCTTCAGCTCCGGGATCGGCACCACGAACTTCCCGCCCCATTCGCGGATCGCCGCCATCTGCTCGACGATCTCGTCCTTGAAGTTCCAGGGCAGGATCAGGACGTAGTCGGGCCTGGCGTCGAGGATCGCCTGCGGCGCCTTGATGGGGATCCGCACGCCCGGCAGGAGATGGCCCTGCTTGTGGTGGCTGCGGTCCACGGTGAAGGGGATCAGTTCCGGACCCACGCCGCAGTAGTTCAGCAGCGTGTTGCCCTTGGCCGGGGCGCCGTAGCCGGCGACAACCTTGCCCTCGGCCCGGGCCTGGATCAGGAAGCGCAGCAGGTCGCACTTGATCTTGACCGTGCTGGCCGCGAAGGCGCGGTAGGCGTCGAGGCCATAGAGCCCGTAATCCTTCTCGGCATCGCGGATCTTCTGCACCGAGGGCAGTTCCGGCAGCGCCGCGTTCCCGGCATGCCGGGCATAGACGCGCAGCGAGCCGCCATGGGTCGGCACTTCCTCGATGTCGAAGACGGCCAGGCCATGATCCGCCAGCGCCCGCTCCACCGCCAGCAGCGAGAGGTAGGAGAAGTGCTCGTGATAGATCGTGTCGAACTGGTTCTCCTGCATCAGCTTCAGCAGATGCGGGAATTCGAAGGTGACCACGCCGTCCGGCGCCAGGAGGATGCGGAAGCCCTCCAGGAAGTCGTGCATGTCGGGGACATGCGCCAGCACGTTGTTGGCGGACATCTGCTTCGGCGAATGGCCGGCGGCGCGCAGGCGGGTGGCCGTCTCGGTGCCGAAGAAGGCGACCTCGGTCGGGATGCCCTTGGCGATCGCCTCCTGCGCCACGTTGGCGGCCGGATCGACGCCGAGAACCTTGATTCCCATCGCCTTGAAGAACTGCAGCAGGTAGCCGTCGTTGCTCGCGATCTCGACCACCAGCGAATCCGGCGTCAGGCCGAAGCGCTCGGTCACGCGCTTGGCATAGGTCTCCGCATGGCGCAGCCAGGCGTCGGAAAAGGAGGAGAAATAGAGGTAGTCCCCGAAGATGGCCTGCGGCGTCTCGAACTCCGAGAGCTGCACCAGCTTGCAGTCGTCGCAGACGAAGGCATGCAGCGGGTAGAAGGGCTCCATCGCATAGGCGCGGTCGGCCGGCACGAAGGAGTTCGCCAGCGGCGACATGTTGAGGTCGGAGAAGGTGGTGCGCAGCGGGGCGTTGCAGAGGCGGCAGCAGCCGGCCTTGGCGGTCGCGGCGACAAGCTGTTCGGTCATCACATTGTCCATCGTTGCGCTTCTCACCAGACCTTCCAGGGGGCTTGGCCGCTGGCCCAGAGTTCCTCCAGGTGCTTCTTGTCCTTCAGCGTGTCCATCGAATACCAGAAGCCCATGTGCTTGTAGGCCATGAGCTCGCCATCGCGGGCCAGGCCCTCCATGGGCGCTCGCTCGAAGATGGAGGCATCGCCGTCCAGATAGCGGAACACCTCCGGACCGAGCACGAAGAAGCCGCCATTGATGAGGTTGTTGTCGCCCAGGGGCTTCTCGCGGAACTGCGTCACGCGGTCGCCGTCGATCTCCAGCGAGCCGAAGCGGGCGGGCGGCGGCACGGCGGTGACCGTGGCATAGCGGCCATGGGCTTCGTGGAAGGCGATCGCCTGCCGGATATCGAGATCGGTGACGCCGTCGCCATAGGTCATGCAGAAGCTCTCACCCTCCAGGTGCTCACGCACCCGGCGGAGGCGGCCGCCGGTCATGGTGTCGATGCCGGTATCGACCAGGGTGATCTTCCAGGGTTCCGCCGTGTGCCGCAGCATGGTGGTCGTGCCCGAGGTCAGGTCCACCGTCAGGTCCGAGGCGTGCAGGTAGTAGTCGGCGAAATACTGCTTGATCATGTGGCCCTTGTAGCCGAGCGGGATCACGAACTCGGTGATTCCCGCCGCGGCATAGATCTTCATGATGTGCCACAGGATCGGGCGGCCCCCGACCTCCACCATCGGCTTGGGGCGCGTATCGGTTTCTTCCATCAGGCGCGTGCCGTAGCCGCCTGACAGGATGACCGCCTTTCTAACCATGAGCCGACTTCTCCTCGGTATTCACAACGCACGCGCCTGAGGCATCCACGCGGCGAGGCGTATCATCCCCGTTGCGTAGACGATTTAAAGAGACGATACCGGCCGAACCTGCGGATTTCTAGCCTGAATTGCGCCGCGGAAATCTTTATGCGCAGGAATCTCATAAATAAAACGTTTTTCACTATCGCGTGATCTGGGCTACCGCCGGCCTGAGCCCCCTGGAACACCGGGGAAAGGCGCCGGAACAGGGGGCTTGGTGCCGATTCGTTCCTTCCCCTCTGATGTCGGAGGCTGAAGTCCTGAAAACCGGACCGTGTGGACCGGGCGGTTTTCCTCCCGCACAGGGGGCGGGAAGCCGCCAGTCTCTCCCTCTCAGGGCAAGAACAGAGCCCCCGGTGGCATTTCCGGCTGGACTCCGGTGCGGCCCCTGACGACCCTACCAGGGTTGCCGGGGAACCCGCCATGAAAGTCGCCGTGTTCAGTGCCAAGCGCTATGACCGGATGCTGCTGACCGAGGCCAACCAGCGCCACGGCCACGCGCTGACCTTCCAGGAAACGATGCTGGAGCCGGAGACGGTCATCCTGGCCGCCGGCTATCCGGCCGTCAGCGTCTTCGTGAACGACAGGGTGGATGCCGGGGTGCTCGCCGCCCTGGCCGGGGGCGGCACCCGGCTGGTCGCTACCCGTTCGACCGGCTTCAACCAGATCGACCTGGAGGCCGCCCGGGAGCATGGCATCCGGGTGGTCCGGGTGACAGACTATTCACCCTATTCCGTGGCCGAGTTCGCGGTCGGCCTGCTGCTGACCCTGAACCGCCGAATCCACCGGGCCTATGAGCGCACCCGCAGCGGCAATTTCGAGCTGGACGGGCTGATGGGCTTCGATCTGCATGGCCGTACCGTCGGGGTGATCGGCACAGGCAAGATCGGCAAGGTCTTCGCCGGCATCATGCGCGGCTTCGGCTGCACCGTCCTGGGCCATGATGTCCATCCGGACCCGGCGTTCGAGGCGATGGGCGGCCGCTATGTCCCGGTGGAGCGGCTGATGCGGGAGAGCGACATCGTATCCCTGCACTGCCCGCTGACGCCGGAAACCCGCCACATCGTCAACGCGGGCAGCCTGTCCCTGGTGAAGCCCGGGCTGATCCTGGTGAACACCAGCCGCGGCGGGCTGGTGGACACCAGCGCAGCCATCGATGCGCTGAAAAGCGGCCTGCTGGGCGGCCTGGCCATCGATGTGTACGAGCAGGAGGCCGACCTGTTCTTCCGCGACCTGTCGAGCGACATCATCGCCGATGACGTGATCCAGCGCCTCGTCTCCTTCCCCAATGTGCTGCTGACCGGCCACCAGGCCTTCTTCACCCGGGAGGCGATCGGCACGATCTGCGAGACCACGCTGGAAAGCATCAGTGCCTTCGAGCGTGGCGAACCCCTGGTCAACGAGATCCACGCCCCGGACTGAGGACGGCTTTTTCCGGCCCCCGGCGGTGCCGGGGGCGCCTGGGTCCGTTTCTTGCTGTGAGACAGAAGTCTGCTACAGCCTCTTTTCGAGGCCGCACCGAGAGACCGCCCATGACGCTGCACGTCGCGCTGAACCACCGCACGTCCTACCGCTATGACAGGCCAGTCAACCTCGGCCCCCAGACCATCCGCCTGCGGCCGGCGCCGCATGCGCGGACCCCGGTCGTCTCCTACAACCTGACGGTCGAGCCCAAGCCGCATTTCATCAACTGGATGCAGGACCCCTCGGGCAATTTCCAGGCCCGGGTGGTCTTTCCGGAGCGGGTCACACATTTCGACGTGACCGTGGACCTCGTCGCCGACATGGCGACCATCAACCCCTTCGACTTCTTTCTGGAGCCCCAGGCGGAGACCTGGCCCTTCTCCTACGATCCGGTGCTGGCGGAGGAGCTGGCGCCCTATCGCCGGATGGATGCGCCCGGGCCGCTGCTCCAGGCGCTGATCGACGGGGTGCCGAAGACCGAGCAGCGCACCGTGGACATGCTCGTGGGGCTGAACCAGAAGGTCCAGGGGCAGATCGCCTATATCGTGCGCATGGAGCCCGGTGTCTGGACACCGGAGGAGACGCTGGGCAACGCCCGGGGCTCTTGCCGCGACAGCGCCTGGGTGCTGGTGCAGCTCCTGCGCAACCTGGGCTTCGCCGCCCGCTTCGTCTCCGGCTACCTGATCCAGCTGACCGCCGATGTGAAGTCCATCACCGGCCCCACCGGCCCGGAGGCCGACTTCACCGACCTGCATGCCTGGTGCGAGGTCTATCTGCCCGGTGCGGGCTGGGTCGGGCTGGACGCCACCTCCGGGCTGATGGCGGGGGAGGGGCATATCCCCCTCGCCGCCACGCCGGAGCCCTCCTCGGCCGCGCCGATCAGCGGGCTGATCGGGAAGTGCGAGACGGTCTTCGACTTCGCCATGTCGGTGACCCGCGTGGCCGAGACGCCGCGCACCACCAGGCCCTACACCGAGGCGGCGTGGCAGGGCATCCTCCAGGCCGGGCGGGAGGTGGACCGGCAATTGGAGGCCGGCGGCGTGCGCCTGACCATGGGCGGCGAGCCGACCTTCATCGCCGCCGACGACATGGACGGCGCCGAGTGGAACACCGATGCCCTGGGCCCGACCAAGCGCGCCTATGCCGGGCGGCTGATGCGGCGGCTGGCGAAGCTCTGGTCGCCGGGCATGGTCCTGCAGCACACGGTGGGCAAGCATTATCCGGGCGAGCAGCTCCCGCGCTGGGCGCTGCACTGCCACTGGCGCAAGGATGGCGAACCGGTCTGGACCGACCCCGCCCTGCTGGCCTCGGACGACGACCGCGACAATGCCACCGCCGGGGATGCCCGGCGCTTCGGCCGGGCGCTGGCGGAGCGGCTGCAGGTGGACCCCGCGCTGGTGCAGGGCGCCTATGAGGACATCCACTATTATCTGTGGCGCGAGCACCGGCTGCCGGCCAATGTCATCGCCGAGGATGCGAAGCTCAAGGACCCGCTGGAGCGGGACCGCCTCGCCCGCGTCTATGGCCAGGGGCTGAATGCCGAGGTCGGCAGCGTGCTGCCGCTGCGCCGCATCGCCCTGGACGGGGTGAAGCGCTGGCAGTCCGGCCGCTGGTTCGTGCGGGGTGAGCATATCTTCCTGGTGCCGGGCGACAGTTCCATCGGCTTCCGCCTGCCCTTGCAGAGCCTGCCCTGGGTCAGCGACGGCAAGCGCCCCCTGGAGGTGGAGCGCGATCCCTTCGCCCCGCTCGGCACCCTGCCACCGCATCCGCGCCATGCCGGCCAGCCGGTGCAGCATGTCGGCCGCGGCAGCAATGGCGGCCCCGGCGCGGCGCCCTTCGGCCCGCTGGGCCAGCGCGTCGCCGGACCCGATGGTGATGGGCTGGAAGGCCCCTATGCCAGCGATCCGGGCCCTCTGCCGCGCACGCGCGGCCTCAGCCCCGGCGGCAACGGCACCGGCAACGGCTACACGCCCCCGGCGGCGGACTGGCGGCCGGAGGTCGGGCGCGAGGAGCCGGATGTGGTCCGCACCGCCCTGACCGTCGAGGCGCGGGGCGGCATCCTGCATGTCTTCTTCCCGCCCCTCACCGAGGCGGAGGACTGGCTCGATCTTTGCGCCGCGGTCGAGGACACGGCGGCGGAGTTCGGCCGCAAGGTCTTCCTGGAAGGCTACCCGCCGCCGCGCGACCCGCGCCTGCTGTCCTTCTCCGTCACCCCGGACCCGGGCGTGATCGAGGTGAACGTGCATCCCTCGGCGAGCTGGGACGAGCATATCGGGCGTTCGGAACAGCTCTACGAGGAAGCACGCCAGACCGGGTTGATCGCCGAGAAGTTCCTGCTCGACGGCCGCCATGTCGGCACCGGCGGCGGCAACCATGTGGTGATGGGGGCGGAACGCGCGGCCGACAGCCCCTTCCTGCGCCGGCCCGACCTGCTGAAGTCGATGCTGGGCTTCTGGCACAACCATCCCAGCCTCTCCTACCTGTTCAGCGGCCTCTTCATCGGCCCCTTCTCGCAGCACCCGCGCGTGGACGAGGCGCGGGAGGACAGCGTGAACGAGCTGGAGATCGCCTTCGGCGAGGTGTCGCGCGACCGCCCGACGCCGCCCTGGCTCACCGACCGGCTGTTCCGCAACATCCTCGCGGACATGACGGGCAACACGCACCGCACCGAGTTCTGCATCGACAAGCTCTATGCGCCGGAAAGCGCCTCCGGCCGCCTCGGGCTCGTGGAATACCGGGCGCTGGAGATGCCGCCGCACCACCAGATGTCGGCGGCGCAGATCCTGCTGATGCGCGCCTGCATCGCGGCCTTCTGGCAGCGGCCCTATGAGCGCCGCCTGGTGCGCTGGGGCACACGGCTGCATGACGACTTCATGCTGCCGCATTTCGTGGAGCAGGATTTCCGCGACGCGCTGGAGGAACTGCGCGCGATGGGCGCGCCGCTCGACCTGGAGTGGTTCCGGCCACATTTCGAGTTCCGCTTCCCGCAGATTGGCGAGGTCTCGCTGCGCGGCATGACCCTCGGCCTGCGCCATGCGCTGGAGCCCTGGCACTCGCTGGGGGAGGAACCCGGCATCGGCGGCACAGTGCGCTATGTGGACAGTTCGCCGGAGCGCGTGCAGGCCCAGTTGTCGGGCTGGGTGGAGGAACGCTTCATCCTCGCCTGCAACGGCCGCGCCGTGCCGCTCACCGCGACGGAGCGGCAGGGCGAGTATGTCGGCGGCGTGCGCTTCAAGGCCTGGAACCCGCCATCCTCGCTGCACCCCACGGTGCGGGCGCAGTCGCCCCTGGTCTTCGATATCTATGACCGCTGGACGGGGCGTTCCCTGGGCGGGCTGACGCATCACGTCGCGCATCCGGGCGGCCGCAACTACGACACGAGGCCGGTGAACGCGAACGAGGCCGAGGCGCGCCGACGCACCCGCTTCTTCTCCGTCGGCCACACGCCGGGCCCGATGGCGGAGCCGGTGCCCTCGGTCGGGCTGGAGCATCCGCGCACGCTGGACCTGCGCCGGCCGGTCTGACCGTCCCGCCGCCCGGGGCGCCTCTTCCGGGTACCCCTTGGGCGGCGGCGGCCCCGGCGGGCCGCCCCGGCCGGACCGGCTGGATGAAATTCCCAGGACCTTCCAGATCCCCTCCGCCGCATCCGTGCGGTGGGGGGAAGGGGCTCCCCGACGGCCCCTTGTTAATGCGAGTTGTTCTCATTAAAACGCGGCCCCGATGTGGATGAGCCCTTTCCCGGGGCATGACCGGCCGCGAGCGAACGTGGGTCCGGGTTCATCCGCGCGTACAAGGATCGGCCCTCCCGGCCATCCACAGGTCCAGCGGACGGAACAACGCATGATGACGCACCCGACGAAGCTTCCGCCCCATCCCGGGCTTTCGCGGCGTTCCCTGCTGGGCCTGATGGCCTCGGCCGCTGTGATGAGCCGTATCGCCCCGGCCCTCGCCGCGCCGGCGATCGGCGGCAACCGCCGCATCGCGCCGGGCCTCTATGAGATCGTGGTGAACCCGACCGCCAACCGGGTCTATGTCGCCGCGGCCGGCCAGCGCGGCGCCAATGATGCCAGCATCCTGGTGCTGGACCCCGTGACGCTGGAGGCGAGCTCCGCCATCGAGCTGCGTGACGAGCCGGCCTTCGGCCTCGCGCTGAACAACAGGACGCAGACGCTCTACACCACCAACACCCGCAGCGGCTCGGTCTCCGCCATCGACCTGCGCGACAACAGCGCGGTGAAGATCAGCGAGGGCGAGGGCGCGCATCTGCGCCAGGTGCTGGTGGATGAGGACAGCAACACCGTCTATGCCTCGGCCTTCGGCAACAAGGAGAATCCGAGCGCCATCTGGATCATCGACGGCGCATCGAAGAAGATCGCCGGCACGGTCGGCGGACTGAAGGGCGGCATTTCCGGCATCGCGCTGGACAAGGCGGGCAAGCGCCTCTTCGCCACCGCCATGGCGGATCACGAGATCGTCGAGATCGACCTCGCCAGCCGGGCCGAGAAGCGCCGCTTCCCCTCCGGCGGGGAGCGGCCGATCAACCTCGTCTTCGACGCCGCCAATGGCCGCCTGCTGGTCACCAACCAGGGCAGTGGCGACATGACCGTGCTGAACGCGGCGGATGGCAAGCTGCTGAACACGGTCAAGACCGGCGAGGGCGCGCTGGGCATCACCCTCTCGCCCGGCAACGGCCTCGTCTATGTCGCCAATCGCGGCGCCGGCACGGTCAGCGTGATCGACGGCAAGAGCCTGTCGGTGCTCGCCAGCCTCGCCACCGGCACGCATCCCAACACGGTCGCCGTCGATCCGCGCACCAACTTCGCTTATGTCACCAACAAGGCGAAGATGTCGCCGCGCGGCCAGCCGCCGATCGAGGACCCGAACGGCGACACCGTGACCATCATCAAGCCCTGAGCGGCGGGGGCGGCTGATGGGCGACGGATCGATTCCGGCGGAGGGCGGGTCTTCCCCGTCCGATGCCTCCGTGCGGCAGGCCACGGGCTTCGCCTTCCTGTCCGGGCGGCGCCTGCGGGGGAGGGCATGGCTGGCCTGTTGACGCGCGGCCCGGCTGCAACGCTGGGCGAGCGGGTGCGCGGCTTCTTCCGTGCCCATCCGCAGGCCGGGCTGCTGGCCGGCGCGCTGCCTTTCGACCGCGACGCGGCAGACTACCTGACCGCGCCGATGCGGCTGGTGGAGCCCGCCGCTTCCGGTGCTCCCGGTTCCAAAACCCCGGCCGTACCGCCCGCCCCGCGCTGGTCGCTGCGGCCGGAGCCGACAGCCGCCGCCTATGCCACGGCCGTGTCCCGGGCCCTGGAGGCCATGGCGGTGGAACCCGGCCTGGCCAAGCTGGTCCTGTCGCGCTGCCTCGTCGCCACGGCGGAGCAGGAGATCGATCCGGAGGCGCTGCTGCGCCGGCTGGACACGGACCCCGCCATCACCGCCTTCCTGGTGCCGCTGCCGCCTGCCAGGGATGGCTCGCCGTGCCTCCTCGCCGGGGCGACGCCGGAACTGCTGGTCTCCCGCCAGGGCCGTGCCGTGCTGTCGCATCCCCTGGCCGGCTCCGCGCGGCGGGAGGCCGATCCGGCGGCCGACCGGGCCGCCGCCGAGGCGCTCGGTCGCTCGGGCAAGGACCGGCGGGAGCATGCGCTGGTGGCGGAGTTCATCCTCGACATGCTGGCCCCCCATTGCCGGAACCTCGGGGCGCCGGAGGGTACCACCATCACCTCCACCCGCAGCATGTGGCATCTCGGCACCCGTATCGAGGGCGAGCTGAAGGACCCGGAAACCTCCGCCGCCGACCTCGCCGCCCTGCTGCATCCCACCCCGGCCGTCTGCGGAGTGCCGCGTGACCGCGCCGCGGAGCATATCCATGCGCTGGAAGGCTACGACCGCGACTTCTACGCCGGGGCGGTGGGCTGGTGCGATCGCGCCGGCGACGGTGCCTGGCACGTCTCCATCCGCTGCGCCGAGATTACCGGCAACCGGGCGCGGCTCTATGCCGGGGCCGGGATCGTGCCCGGCTCCGACCCGCAGGCCGAGGCGCGCGAGACCGCGGCCAAGTTCCGCGCCATGTTGAATGCCCTGGGCGTGCCGCCGGGGCAGGAGTTCGATGCATGACCCCCTCCGTGCTTCCCTTGCGCCAGGAATGGCCGGAGGAATTCGCCCGGCGCTACCGCGAGGCCGGCTACTGGCGCGGCGAGACCTTCCCCGGCTTCCTGCGCCAGCGCGCGGCGGATCGTCCGGAGGCGGTGGCCATCGTGGATGGCGCGCGGCACTGGACCTATCGCCATCTCTGGGAACGGGCGGAGCGCCATGCGGCGGGCTTCCTGAAGCTGGGCCTGCGGCCGGGCGACCGGGTCGTGGTGCAGATGGGCAATGTCGCCGAGTTCTTCTCGGCGGTCTTCGGCCTGTTCCGGGCGGGGATGATCCCGGTCTATGCCCTGCCGGCGCACCGCATCACCGAGATCGCGCATTTCGCCCGCCGCGCCGAGGCGCGCGGCTATGTCACCATGGAGAGGGCGGACGGCTTCGACTACCGCAGCCTGGCACGCGCGCTGCGCGCGGAGGTGCCGGCGGTCGAGTATGTGGTCATCGCGGGCGCGGCGGAGGAATTCACCGCGTTGGAGGACTGCGTGGCCGAACCGATGGGGCTTCCGGCTGATCCGGACCCCTCCTCGGTCGCCTTCCTGCAGATCTCCGGCGGCAGCACCGGCCTGTCGAAGCTGATCCCGCGCACGCATGACGACTACATCTACAGCTTCCGGGCCAGCAACGAGATCTGCGGCGTCACGCCGGATAGCGTCCTCCTCGTCGCGTTGCCGGCGGCGCATAACTTCCCGATGAGCTCGCCCGGCCATATGGGCGCGCTGTATGCCGGGGCGCGGGTGGTGCTGAGCCCCAATCCCAGCCCCGAGACCGCTTTCCCGATCATCGCGCGGGAGCGTGTGACCATCACCGGCCTCGTGCCGCCGCTCGCCCTGCTCTGGATGCAGGCGGCGGCGAACGCGAAGCACGACCTGAGCAGCCTGAAGGTGCTGCTGGTCGGCGGCGCGAAGTTCACGCGCGAGGGCGCGCGGCGCGTCCGCCCCACGCTCGGCTGCACCTTGCAGCAGGTCTTCGGCATGGCGGAGGGGCTGGTGAACTACACCCGCCTGGACGACCCCGAGGAGATCATCACCGGCACGCAGGGCCGTCCGATCAGCCCGGATGACGAGGTGCTGATCGTGGACGACCACGGCGAGCCGGTGCCGGAGGGCGAGTCGGGCCATCTGCTGACACGCGGCCCCTACACGATCCGCGCCTATCACAACGACGATGCCGCGAATGCGCGCTCCTTCACGGCGGATGGCTATTACCGCACCGGCGACATCGTGCGCCGCCTGCCGGGGGGCTATCTGGAGGTGCAGGGCAGGGCAGGTGACCACATCAACCGCGCCGGCGAGAAGATCTCGGCCGAGGAGGTGGAGGACCATCTCCTGGCGCATCCGAATGTCTTCGATGTCGCGATCGTGTCCGTGCCCGATCCCTATCTGGGGGAGCGCATCTGCGCCTTCGTGATCCCGCAAGGCGAGAAGCCCAGGGCGGCGGCGCTGAAGGCCTGGATGCGCCAGCGTGGCATCGCCGATTTCAAGGTGCCGGACCAGATCGTCTTCGTGGAACGCTTCGCCACCACCGCGGCGCTGAAGATCAGCCGCAAGGAGCTGCGCGCCCGGTTGCGCGCGCAGTTTCTGGAACAGCAGGAATCGTGATGTCCAGTACCAAGGGCCTGCCGCGCATCCCTTCCTATCCGCTGCCGCGCGCGGAGGAGCTGCCCGCGCCCCGCGCGCCCTGGCGGCTGGAGCGCGGCCGCGCCGCGCTGCTGGTGCATGACATGCAGCGCTATTTCGTGGGCGCCTTCACGCCGGACGAGCCGCCGATCGAGCCGGTGCTGGCCAATATCCACGCCCTGGCCGCCAAGGCTCGCGCCGCCGGCATCCCCGTCTTCTACACGGCGCAGGAAGGCGACCAGGACCGGCGCGACCGCGGGTTGCAGGCGGATCTCTGGGGCCGCGGCATGAGCTGGTCGCAGGACCACCAGCCGATCCTGGAGGAGCTGGCGCCGCAACAGGGCGATTTCGTTCTGGTGAAGCACCGCTACAGCGCCTTCCAGCGCAGCAACCTGGAAAGCCTGATGCGCGCGCGCGGCCGCGACCAGATCATCGTCTGCGGCATCTATGCGCATATCGGCTGCCTGCTGACGGCGGCGGAGGCCTTCATGCGCGACATCGAGCCCTTCTATGTGGCCGATGCGGTGGCCGATTTCTCGCGCGAGAAGCATGACATGGCGCTGCGCTATGTCGCCGATGTCTGCGGCGTGCCGATGACCACCAAGCAGATCCTGGAGGTCCTGTGAATCACGCCCCGCTGACCAAGGAAGGCATGCGCGCCGATATCGCCCGCCTGCTGCACGAGGACCCGTCGGAGATCGGCGACGCGGACAGCCTGATCGACCTGGGCCTCGATTCCATGCGGGCGATGAACCTGCTCCTGCTCTGGAGCGAGCGTGGCCTCGTGCTGGACTTCGGCGAGTTCGCCGAGGAGCTGACGCTGGATGCCTGGTGGGCGATCGTGGAGCGCCGCCAGAAGGCGCAGGCCGCGGGCTGAGATGAGCATGGGCCTTCAGTGGCTGGGGCTGACCGAGGCCCAGGCCGGCCTCTGGTACGCGCAGCGGCTGGACCCGGAGAACCCGGTCTTCAACACGGGGCAGTTCATCGCCCTGCGCGGGAAGCTCGATCTTGATGCCTTCCGCGCCGCGCTCTCCCAGGCTGTGGCGGAGGCCGGGGCGCTGTGCCTGCGCTTCGAGGAACGCGACGGGCAGCCGGCGCAGGCGGTGGACCCCGCCCTGCGGCCGGAGGTCGAGGTGATCGACCTGTCCGGCGACCCGGAGGGCGAGGCGAAGGCCCGTGCCGCCATGCGCCGCGACATGGACACGCCGCGCGGGCTGAAGGGTGAGCCACTGGCGGCGGAGCGGATCTACCGCCTCGGGCCGGAACGGCATCTCTGGTACCAGCGCGTGCACCATCTCGCGGTGGATGCCTTCGGCACGGAGTTGATCACCCGGCGCACCGCCGCCCTCTATGCCGAGCGCCTCGGCGGCCCGGAGGCCGGGCCGCCGCCGCCGGGGCTGGAGGCCGCGCTGGGCGAGGATGCCGTCTATCGCGCCTCCCCGAAGCGGGAGGCCGATGCCGCCTATTGGCGCGAGGCGATGGCGGGGCTGGGCGAGGTGGCCAGCCTCGCCCCCGGTGCCGCCGCCTCCGGCCATCGCGCCATCCGCCTTGCCCGAGTGGTGGAAGGCCGGGTGGCGGAGCGGCTGCGCGCACGGGCGGAAGCCACGTCGCTGCCTTGGCCGGACATCCTGTCCGCCCTGATCGGCGCCTATGTCCGCCGCCATGCGGGGGGCCCCATGGGGAGCGAGGAGGCGGCGATCGGCCTGGGCTTCATGAGCCGCCTCGGCAGCCCGGCGGCGCGGCTGCCCTGCATGCTGATGAATGTCCTCCCCCTGCGCCTGCCGGTGCCGGAGGAAGCGCCACTCGACGAATTCCTGCTCGCCGCCGCCAAACGCTTCGCCAGGGCGCGCCGCCACGGCCGCTATCGTGGCGAGCAGATCCGCCGCGACCTGCACCGCGTGGGCGGGCGCGGCGGCGCCGGGCGCCGGCTCTACGGCGCGCTGGTGAACATCCTGCCCTTCGAGGAAACGCCGGATTTTCCGGGCCTCGCCACGGAGATCGAGATCCTCGGCACCGGGCCGGTGGACGACATCACCATCACCCTGCGCGGCGATGCACGCGCCAGCCGGCTGCGGCTGGAGCTGGAGGCCAACCCCGCCCTTTATGACGCGGCGGCGCTGGCGGCGCATGCGGAGCGGCTGGTGCATTTCCTCGGCGCGGCCCTGGACGCGGAAAGGCTGGCCGACGTGCCGACCGCCACGCCGGCGGAGGCCGCATGGGCGCTCCGCACGCTCAACGCCACCGCCCATCCGGTGCCCGACACGACGCTGGCCGCGCTGATCGAGCGGCAGATGGCCGGGACGCCCGATGCCGTGGCGCTGGAGGCGGATGGTGAGCGCCTCACCTATGCCGAACTGGAGCGCCGCAGCCGTGCCCTGGCCCTGGAACTGCGGGCACGGGGCGCCGGGCCGGGGCGCATCGTCGCCGTGGCGCTGGAGCGGTCCCTGGCGCTGGAGGTGGCGCTGGTGGCGATCCTCCGCGCCGGAGCGGCCTATCTGCCGCTGGATCTCTCGCATCCCCCGGCCCGCATCGCCCGCATCCTGGCCTCCGCGCAGCCGGCGCTGGTTCTGGCGCACGCCGGGACGCTGGAGGGACTGGCCTGCCTGCCGCCGGAATCCTGGCGCCTGGACAGCGAGGCAACCCTGCCGTCCGGCCCGGAGCCCGGCGACCTCGCCTATCTGCTCTACACCTCCGGCTCCACGGGCGAGCCCAAGGGCGTGATGGTCGAGCACCGGGCCATCGTGAACCGGCTGGAATGGATGCGGCGGCATTACGGCTTCGGCCCGGGCGACCGCATCCTGCAGAAGACGCCGATGACGTTCGACGTCTCGGTCTGGGAGTTCTTCCTGCCGCTGCTTTCTGGCGGCACGCTGGTGATGGCCCCGCCCGGCGCGCACAAGGACCCGGCGGCGCTGGCGGCGCTGATCCGCGACGGCGGGATCACCACGGCGCATTTCGTGCCCTCGATGCTCGCCGCCTTCCTGGCGGAACCGGCCGCGCGGGGCCTGTCGCCCGCCCGCGTCTTCTGTTCCGGCGAGGCGCTGCCGCCCGAATTGCGCGACCGGTTCCACGCCACGCTGCGGTCGGAACTGCACAATCTCTACGGCCCGACCGAGGCGGCGGTGGATGTCTCCTACTGGCCCGCCGGGCCGGAGGACCGCTCCCGCCCCGTGCCGATCGGTTTCCCTGTCTGGAACACGCGGCTCTATGTGCTGGACGAGGCGTTGCGTCCGCTGCCGCCCGGTGTGGCGGGGCAGCTCTTCATCGCCGGGCGGCAGCTCGCGCGCGGCTATCTGGGCCGGGACGACCTGACGGAACGCGCCTTCATCCCCGATCCCTTCCATCCGGGCGAACGGATGTACCGCACCGGCGACCTCGCCAGCCTGCGGCCGGACGGCGCGATCCTCTTCCATGGCCGCGCCGACGACCAGGTGAAGCTGCGGGGGCTCCGCATCGAACTGGGCGAGATCGAGGCGGCCCTGGCCACCGCGCCGGGCGTGGCGCAGGGCCGCGTCGTGGCGCGGGAGGACCGGCCCGGCGACCAGCGCCTCGTGGCCTATCTGGTCCCTGGCGAGGGCTATGCGGCGGAGGCGGTGCGCGCCCATGTGGCGGCGCGCGTGCCGGACTACATGCTGCCCTCCGCCTTCGTGGCACTGGAATCCCTGCCGGTGAACAGCAGCGGCAAGCTGGACCGCCGCGCCCTGCCGGCCCCGGATTACGGCAGGGAGGCCGCCTCGGGAACGGGGCGCGAACCCGCCACGGAGACCGAGCGCCGCCTCGCCGCCCTCTTCGCCGAGGCGCTGGGCCTGCCGCGGGTCGGGGCGGAGGACGACTTCTTCGCCCTGGGCGGCCATTCCCTGCTGGCGGTGGAGCTGACGCTCCGCATCCGCGAGGAATGGGGCTGGGACCCCGGGCTGGGCGCGGTCTTCGAGCATCCGGACGTGGCCGGCCTGGCCCGGCTGATCGACGCGGGCGCCCGGGTCGCCGATACCGGTGCCAATACCGGCTTGGGGCCGCTGATCCGCCTTTCGGATGGCGATCCGGCCCTGCCGCCGCTCTTCGTGGTGCATCCGGCGGGCGGCCTCTCCTGGTGCTACGGCACGCTGGCCCGCGCCCTCTCGCCGCGCCGCGTGGTCTATGGAATCCAGGCCCCGGCGCTGGATCTGTCGCGGCCCCTGCCGGAAAGCCTGGAGGCGCTGGCCGCCGACTATGTGGCGCGAATCCTGGCGGTGCATCCCGAGGGCGTGGTGCACCTCCTCGGCTGGTCGGTGGGCGGCATCATCGCCCAGGCCATGGCGGTGCGCCTGCGGGCGCTGGGCCATCCGGTGGGGCTGGTGGCGCTGCTCGACGCCTATCCGGCGGATGTCTGGCGCGACCAGCCCGACCCCGGGCCGGAAGGCGGGCTCCGCGCCCTGCTGGCCATCGCCGGGCATGATCCGGAGCGCCTGCCGCCCGGCCTGGACCTGACGCGGGAGGCGGTGACGGCGTTCCTGCGCCAGGGCGACAGCCCGCTGGGACGCCTGCCGGAAGCGGCGCTGGACGGCGTGGTGCGCGTGGTGCAGTCGAACAACCGGCTGGTGCGCGGCCATGTCCACGGCCGTTTCGATGGGCGGCTGACCCATATCCGGGCGGCGCGGGACCATCAGGCGCGGCCGGAGATCCGGCCCGATCTGTGGCGCCCCTATGCGGCGTGGCTGGAGGTGCTGGACATGCCGGCGCTGCACCAGGAACTCGTGGGCGAGCGCATCGTGGCGCAGATCGCCCCGCTCCTGGCCGGGCGCATGGCCCGTTTCGAGGCAGGAGGAGAGTCCGGATGCGCGGCAGCGGAATAGTGGGGCGCATCGCCCTGGTGACGGGTGCGGGCGGCGGCATCGGCGCCGCCGTGGTGCGGGCGCTGCGGGAGGAAGGCGCGCGCGTCGTCGCCACCGACCTGGACCCCGCCGCCATCGCGCCCGGCGAGGGCATCCGGGCCGAGCGCCTGGACGTGACCGACAGCGCCGCGGTGGAGGCGCTGGTGGAGCGGGTGGAAGGCGACTGGGGGCCGATCGAGCTCGGCGCCAGCGTCGCGGGCGTGCTCTCCACCACGCTGGTCACCGAGACCACGGATGCGGAATGGCGCCGCGTCTTCGCGGTGAATGCCGAGGGTGTCTTCCATGTCTCCCGCGCCCTGGCGCGGCGGATGCAGCCGCGAGGGCGCGGCAGCCTCGTCACCGTCAGCTCCAACGCCGCCGGCATCCCGCGCCATGCCATGGCGGCCTATGCGGCCTCCAAGGCGGCGGCGACCATGTTCACCCGCTGCCTGGGGCTGGAACTGGCGCCGCACGGTATCCGCTGCAACATCGTGGCGCCCGGCTCGACGCTCACGCCGATGCAGACGGGGATGTGGTCGGATGCGGATGGCGCGGCGCGGGTGATCGCGGGCGTGCCGGAAGCCTTCAAGACCGGCATCCCGCTCGGCAAGCTGGCCACGCCGGAGGATGTCGCGGAGGCGGTGGTCTTCCTGCTGTCCGACCGCGCCGGGCATATCACCATGACCGACCTCTACGTGGATGGCGGCGCGACGATGCGGGCGTAAACCCCCTTCGCCGCAGCGGGATGCGGGGAATGAGGAGTTCTCGACGAGCATGGCCGAGGTCAGCCTGCCCGGGACCACAGCGCTGGCGCTGGATGGTCCCTCGGGTGCCTATCGCATCTTCCTCTCCGTCCCGGCGGTGCCCCCGCCGCCGGAGGGCTTCCCGCTCCTGGTCCTGCTCGATGCCAATCTCTGCTTCGGCACCGTCTCGGACCTGTTGCGGCAGGGCAGCTTCCGCCCCGGCGTGTCGCGCCTGTGCCCGGCCATCGTCGCGGGCGTCGCCTATCCCACCGACCAGCCGCTGGACCGGGTGCGCCGCAGCCTGGACTACACGCCCGGCCCCTCGATGGAAGGTCCCGGACGCGGCGCCCCCACTGGCGGACGGGATGCCTTCCTGGCTTTCCTGCTGGAACAGGTGAAGCCGCTGGTCGCCGCGCGCCACCCGCTGGACCCGGCGCGGCAGGCGATCATCGGCCATTCCCTGGCGGGCTTCTTCGCGCTGGATGTGCTGGCGCGGGACCCGGAGAGCTTCTCCGGCTATCTCGCGATCAGCCCCTCGGTCTGGTGGGACAGGCCACGCCTCATGGCCGGGCTGGAATCCCGGAAGGGCGATGGCCTGGCGCCCCGGGCCTGGATCGGGGTCGGGGAGTGGGAGGAGGCGCTGGCCCCCTGGGAAAGCGCCCTGCCTGACCAGGAGGCCACCGCCCGCCGCCGTGCCGCCCGCGCCATGGTGGGGAATGCGCGGGGTATGGCGGAGGCCATCGCCCGACGCTTCGGCCCGGCCGCGCGGGTGGAGTTCGAGTGCCTGCCGCGGGAGACACACATCTCTGCCGTCCCGGTCGCGCTGAGCCATGGGTTGCGCTTCCTGCTGGGGCCGGAGGGTTTCGGCGGACCGGGTGGGCGGTAGCCGGTCCTCTTGCTGGCCTCCCGCCGGGGGCAAGGCGCTGCCTCGCCCCCGGCCCCCACTTCGCCGGGGACCGAAGCCGGCCCCCGGACTCCGGGCTTTCGCTGGCGCTGGTGGTGGCCGTCGGCCTGCGACTTATTCCCTGGGAACAGGTGGATCGGCGGGGCTTCCGGAAGGGGAGGAACGGCGTGTCCGTGCGAGCGGGAGGGGAGCTTCAGGCCGACGGTTGCTGTGAGCGCCAACGAACCGGGACCAGGGCGCCCAATGGGACTCCTGGGCGTCCTGGCGGTGTGGGGGCTGGGGGAGAGGCAGGGCCTCTCCCCCAGGGCTGGCCGTGAAGGGCAGCGCCGGAGGTGGCGCGCGAAGCGGCGCGGGGTGGCTTTGCGGATCAGGCTGTCGCGGCGGCGGCCTTGCCTCTCCGGCGGCGCAGGTTCCGCAGGTCGCGCAGGTCGAGTGCTCCGAGGAGATGGGCGGTGCCGAAATAGGTGGCCGTGCCGGCGGCGACCAGGGCCAGGAGGCGGACCACCCGCAGGTTTTCGGCCGGGAAGAGCAGGGTGGAGAGGCCCCAGAGAACCAGCATCATCACGCCAGCCGCCAGCAGCATGCGCGGCACGCGGCCGCGCAGCCGCCGGTCCGGGTGCCAGGCGCCGCTGCGGTACAGCAGGAAGGCCAGCGCCCCGGCATTGACCCAGGCGGCGATGCAGGTGGCGAGCGCCACGCCGACATGGGCCAGGAACTGGATCAGGATCAGGTTCAGCACGAGGTTCAGCACCACCACGGCGATGCCGATCCGCACCGGGGTGCTGGTGTCGCCGCGCGCGAAGAAGCCGGGGGCGAAAGCCTTCACCAGCACGAAGGCGGGCAGGCCAACCGAATAGGCGGCCAGGGCATGGGCGGTGGCCAGGGCGGCCTCGGCCCCGAAGGCGCCGCGCTGGAAGAGGGCCTGCACGATCGGGCCGGCGGTGATCCACTGCGCGGCCGCCGCCGGGATGGCCAGGGCCAGGGAGAATTCCACCGCCCTGTTGAGCGTGCGGTGCGCCGAGAGTGGCTGCCTGGTGCGGAACTGCCGTGCCAGCATGGGCAGCAGGGCGGTGCCGACCGCCGCGCCGATCACGCCCAGCGGCAACTGCGCCACCCGGTCGGCATAGTAGAGGTAGGACACCGCGCCGGCCGGCAGGAGGGTGGCGATCAGCGTGTCGATGGCGAGGTTGAGCTGGGTGACACCGGCGCCGAGGACACCCGGCAGCATGCGCCAGAGCACGGTCTTCACATCGGGGGTCAGCCGCGGCATGCGGGGCAGGAGGAGCATGCCCTTCCGCGCCGCGACGGCCCAGACCATGGCGAGCTGCGCCACGCCGGAGGCCATGACGCCCCAGGACTGGGCATGGCCGGGCGTGGCGACATGGGGCGTGAGGCCCAGCAGGGCCACCATGGCGAAGAGGTTGAACAGGATCGGCGCCGCCGCCGCCGCGGAGAAGCTGCCCAGCCCGTTCAGCACGCCCGAGACCAGTGCGGTCAGGCAGATGAAGAACAGGTAGGGGAAGGTGATCCGCGTCATCTCCAGGGTCAGTTCCCAGCGCAGCGGATCATCGTTGAAGCCGGCGGCCAGGACGGTCAGCACCTGCGGCATGAAGATCCAACCCAGGACGGTCAGCAGGGCCAGCCAGAGGGCGAGGAGGGTGCCCATGCGCTCGGCCAGGAGACGGGCAGCCCCGGGGCCCTCCGCCGACAGCGTGGCGGCGAAGGCGGGGACGAAGGCGGCGTTGAAGGCGCCCTCCCCGAACAGGCGGCGGAACAGGTTGGGCAGCTTCAGCGCCACGAAGAAGGCGTCGGCCACCGGGCCGGCGCCCATGATGGCGGCCACCAGCATGTCGCGGGCGAAGCCCAGGATGCGGCTGAGCAGCGTCCAGGCGCCAACGGTGAGGATGCCTTTGAGCATGGGTGGGGCGCGTTCCCTCTCTGCCGAAACGCGCCTGATACAGGCGCAATAGGGCGAGAAACAGCCCATGGGTCAGGCTGTGGGCTCGAAGGCCCTTTCGCGGCCGCGGCCTTCCCACGGGGGAGGCGGGTTTGCCGGGGGGCGGGGCTGGTTTGTTAAATCTTCGTATCCTGCGCCAGGCCGGGCGGAAGGGCGCTCCGGGGCTCACCCCAAGGGAGTGACCCAGGGTGCCATGGGCGGCGCGGTTCCGGGGCGGCCAGGGCCATCGCCCGGCGGCCGGGGAGGGGGCATCGCGGCCCCCTCCCGGTGCCTCAGCGGGGCGGCAGGAAGCCGACCAGTTCCTCCGCCCGGCGCACGATCGGGTCGGCGATGCCGGCGGCCTTTCCGGCGCCCCGGCGCAGCGCGGCATCCACGGTGGCCGGGTCGTCCAGCAGCCGCTTCATCTCCGCCTGGATGGGCGAGAGCTTCGCCACCAGCGCCTCGGCCAGCACCTCCTTGAAGGCGCCGAAGCCCTTGCCGCCATGCTCGGCCAGCACCGCATCCGCCGTGCTGTCGGTGATGGCGGCCAGGATGCCGACGAGGTTGCGCGCCTCGGGCCGCGATTCCAGGCCCCGGGTCTCGGAGGGCAGGGGCTCGGGGTCGGTCTTGGCGCGGCGGATCTTCAGTGCCACCGTGTCGGCATCGTCCGTCAGGTTGATGCGGGACTGGTCGGAAGGGTCCGACTTCGACATCTTCTTGCTGCCGTCGCGCAGGCTCATCACCCGCGCGGCGACGCCCTGGATGCGCGCCTCGATATGGGGGAAGAACTCCTCCCCGTAATCGTGGTTGAACTTCTGGGCGATGTCATTGGCCAGCTCGATATGCTGCTTCTGGTCCTCGCCCACAGGCACCTCGGTGGCGTGGTAGGCCAGGATGTCGGCCGCCATGAGGTTCGGATAGACGTAGAGACCGACCGAGGCGCCCTCGCGGTCCTTGCCGGCCTTGTCCTTGAACTGCGTCATGCGGTTCAGCCAACCGATGCGGGCCACGCAGTTGAAGATCCAGGCCAGCTTCGCATGCGCCGGCACATGGCTCTGCACGAAGAGGATGCAGCGTTCCGGGTCCAGGCCGCAGGCGATCAGCGCCGCCGCCATCTCACGCGTCTGCCGCGCCAGCTCCTTCGGGTCCTGCCACTGGGTGATGGCATGCTGGTCCACCACGCAGAAGAGCGAGGCGTCGCCATGCTGCATCGGCACCCAATTGCGGATGGCGCCGAGGTAGTTGCCGAGTGTGGGAATGCCGGAGGGCTGGATGCCCGAGAAAACACGCTGCATCGGGGGTGGAGACCGGAGCTCTTGTGGATGGAGCGGCGGTCTTCCGCCCCCGGGGCGCCGGCGTCAAGGGTGGTGCCTTCCTGACGCGACCGGAGGGGGAGGGTGCGGGGCGATGCCTTCCTGCCCCATGACAGGCCGCCGGCGTGGTCATGACGGGATGGCAACATGGCATGTGGCCTGCTTGCCGGGCATGGGGCGACCGGATCGTTCCGGCAGGGGAGCATGGGTTCACGGACCAGGCATCTCCTGCCAGCCTGCGCTCCGGCCCCCGCAAGAGGCGCCGCAGGAGAGAACGGCATGAAGAATTCCGAGCAGATCTGGCAGCTCGTCGAGGAACACCGGCAGGATTTCGAGGGGCTCAGCGACCGGGTCTGGGAGATGCCGGAGCTGAACTTCCAGGAGAAGCGCTCGGCGGCGGAGCATGTCGCCATGCTCCGGGAGAAGGGGTTCCGCGTCACCGAGGGGCTCGCCGGCATCCCGACGGCGGTGATGGGCGAGGCGGGCGAGGACGGCCCGGTGATCGCCATCCTCGGCGAGTACGACGCCCTGCCCGGGCTGAGCCAGGAGGCCGGGGTGGCCGAGCACCGTCCGCGCCCGGGCGAGCATGCGGGCCATGGCTGCGGCCATAACCTGCTGGGTGCCGGCGCCATGCTGGCCGCCGCGGCGGTGAAGGACTGGCTGGCGGCGAACGGGGTGAAGGGGCGCGTGCGCTACTACGGCTGCCCGGCCGAGGAAGGCGGCGCGGCCAAGACCTTCATGGTGCGGGATGGCGTCTTCGACGATGTGGACATCGCCATCTCCTGGCACCCGGCGCCCTTCTCGGGCGTGAACCCGGCGCATTCGCTGGCGATCCTGCAGGTGGACTACAGCTTCACCGGCCGTTCCTCCCACGCCGCCGCCGCGCCGGAGCTGGGGCGTTCGGCGCTGGATGCGGCGGAGCTGATGAATGTCGGCGTGAACTACATGCGCGAGCACATGCCGAGCAGCGCGCGTATCCATTATGCCTATCTCAATGCCGGTGGCATCGCGCCGAATGTGGTGCAGGGCACGGCGAAGATCCGCTACCTGATCCGCGCCGCCGAGCTGCCGGAGCTGCGCAAGCTGGCGGAGCGCGTGGAGCGGATCGCCCAGGGCGCCGCGCTGATGACCGAGACCACGGTGGAATCCCGCGTGGTGAGCGGCATGAGCAACCTGCTGTCCAACACGCCGCTGGAAAAGGCGATGTACGACAATTTCCAGCGCCTGGGCGCGCCGGAATTCGACGAGGCCGACCGCGATTTCGCCCGTGCCATCCAGAAGACCGTGCGGCAGGAGGATATCGTGGCCGCGCATCGCCGCTTCGGCCTGCCGGTGACGGAGGCGCCGCTCTGCGACCGCATCGCACCGCTCGACGCGCCGCCGCCGCCCAGCGTCGGCTCCACCGATGTGGGTGACGTTTCCTGGGCCGTGCCGACGGTGCAGGCGCGGGGCGCCACCTATGCCGTGGGGACGCCGGGGCATTCCTGGCAGCTCACGGCGCAGGGCAAGACGCCCTATGCGCACAAGGGCATGGTGCATGTGGCCAAGGTAATGGCGGGCACGGCGGTCGATGTGCTGCGGAATCCGGAGTTGCTGTCCCAGGCCAGGGCCGACCACCAGGCGCGGCTGGCGCGCACGCCCTATGATTGTCCGCTGCCCGCCGGGATGAAGCCTGTCTTCGACATGGCCGAAGGCGCCTGAAAGGGCGTGGCCGGGATGAGGTCCGGGAGAAAGACCGGACCTCGTTTCGGGAATGCCTGGGCAGGCCGGGGGCGGGCCGGAGCTGCACCGGCGCCATGGACGGGGCGTGGCACCGGGTGGCAGGCCCGCCAATGGCCCGCATCCAGCGCCCCCAACCGCAGGAAGCGCTGTCAGGCTTCGTCTCTGTTAAGCCGATGCCCCCATGCGGCCGATCTCACCCGCATCCTGCAGGCTCCACGCCTTCCAACAGAGGTCCAGAAGCTGTCTGCTGCGATCCGCGGGGAGAATGCCTTCGGTCTGGCCCATGAACTTCTCGACGAGTTGTTGATCGGACATGGGGTGCAGCTGGCTTCCTACGGCGTGCTCGACGAAGACATGCATCGTGCGGCCGTCGTTGAGCGTCACGACCATGTCGGCCTGATCCGGCTTGATGGCAGGGTCCACCGTGGCCTCGACCTTCCTGCGCAAGCTTACCACGGTGGGGTCCTTCACGGCGGCATCGGTGAAAGCCTGTTCACCCGCACGGCCCGTGACCAGTGCGATAGCCACGGCATGGAAGATGCTGAACTTGCCCTCCAGCCCGGTGCGCGGCTCGGTCTTGCCCATGAGATTGAGCACGAGCGGGTGGACCTTCAGCGCTATGGAGCGGATGTCATCGGGCTTGGGGCTGTTGGCGTTGCGCAGCTGGATGGCGGCGTCTATCGAAGGATGGGCGACGATACCACAGGCGAAGGGCTTGTAGGTGTTCAGCGCCAATTCGTATCGCTTGCCCAGATCCCCTGTCACTTCATCCCAGTTGCGTCGCGTGCTCAGTGCTTGCCCCCAGCCGTCGAAGCCTTCGATCGCCACATCCGAGGCGGTATAGCCTTGCTGCGCCAGCAGGGCTGCGATCATCCCGTTCTGCGCGGCCCTGCCGGGATGGAAGCTTTTTGTGTCGGTGCCGAACTGCACCTTCAGCCCCACCGGCTGTGTCGCGGCCAAGCCCATTGCCCAGGTCATGCGCTGTTCATCCAGCCCCAGAACGCGCCCTATGGCAGCCGCGGCGCCGAAGACGCCCGTGGTGCCGGTGATGTGCCAGCCCATGGCATAGTGTTCGGGGAACACCGAGTTCCCGATCCGGCACTCGATTTCACATCCCAGGGTCAGCGCATTCATGAAATCCTGGCCCGATATCGGCCGGAACTGCGCGAAGGCCGTCAAAGCCGAGGCTACAGGACCCGCCGGATGGATGATGGTCTTGAGATGCGTGTCATCAAAGTCCAGGACATGGGAACTGATCCCGTTGACCAATGCCGCATTCGGCGCATCCAGCCGCTCGGCGCGGCCAAACAGACAAGCCTGCTCCGGGCCGGAAAACGGCTTCAGGGCTGCCACAGCGCGGCCTGGAGCATCCTGGCGTGATCCGCCTACCGCGCAGCCCACCCAGTTGAGGAGGGTCCGTGTGGCTTCCTTGCGGACCGCTTCCGGCACCTGATCGGCCGGTGCCGATGCGGCGTAACGGGCGATGATCCTGGTGACGGGCGGGGGTGCGGAACCCTTCGGCGCTGTCCCGGGGGCCGTGGCGGATGCGGCTTGGCTGTCGCCCCCGCCCTGCTGCGGCTGCGCCAGCGCCGGGCGTGCAAGGGTGGCCGCGGCGATGGTGCCCATGATGATGTTGCGACGGTCTGTGGCTGTCATGGCGTGTCCCTGGACGGTTTTCTCGTTGGAAGAGCGGCATGCCCGGCGTCTGGTGGCCGCCACGGATCGTGCGCGACAGGCCAGGAGCGCGCCGCCGATCGCTTCCAAGGCGACAGGTGATGCATGTCCTTTGCGCAGGATTATTAGATTGTCGACAATAAGACAACTGACAATTTGCTGGAAATGACCAGCCTGCAATCCTATAGGGCGGTATGCCCGACCCGACCCGTTCGCTGGACCTTCTCCGCTCTCAAACTCTTGCGGGTGCGGTGGAGGAAGACATTATCCGCCAGATCAAGGCGGGCATCATCGTGGCGGGTGCCAAGCTCAACGAGGCTGATCTGGCTGAAGCCATGCAGATAAGCCGGGCGCCAGTGCGCGAGGCGTTTCGCTCGCTCGAAACGGCTGGGCTGCTCCGTTTCGAGAAAAACCGTGGCGTATACATCCGTGAAATCACGGATGAGGAAGCGGCAGAGCTGTATGCTGTGCGCCGCAACCTGGACGAGATGGCTGGGCGGCTCCTGGCTCCCAGGTTCACCGATCAACAGGCCAGCGAACTGGCAGCCATGCTGGAGGCACTGGAGGTGGCATCCATGTCAGGCGATGTGGATCGTTACTTTCCGCTCAACATCGCTTTCCACGACCGCCTGGTTGAAATGGCGGGCAACAAGACCCTGCTCGGCTTCTATCGGCAGGTCATCGACCGCATGCATCTGCTGCGGCGCCGGGGCTTTGAAACCGACAGCAGCAGCGCCGCATCCCACAGGGAACACTTGGCGATCCTGCGGGCCTTGCAGCTTCGGGATGCAGATGCGGCGTCCCGCGCCATGGGCCAGCATGTCAGCAACGGCTTCGAGCGGACCATTGGCGCCAAGCTGGCCATAGGGGGAGCCTGCCACGGCGCCCGGCGCTGGAAGCGTTCTGCGCAAGACAAAGCGCGAACACCAGGCGACAGCGGCTAAAGAATGACGGTCGCCATGGAGTGGCCGATCCTTCCGTGACGGAATCTGCGTTTCGATCCGGAACTGGCCACCAGGGAGGCTGGCCACTAGCCTGGGCCGGGCCAACACAGGAGAGAGCCGGTGCTGCCGACCATCGACAAGGACACGGTGCTTTGCATGTCGCTCTCCGGGCGGCCGGGCAACACCGGCACCCGCTTCCACAACCACCTGTATCGGGAACTGGGGCTGAACTTCCTCTACAAGGCCTTCACCACGAAGGACCTGCCGGGCGCCATCACCGGCATCCGGGCGCTGGGCATCCGTGGCTGTGCCGTGTCGATGCCCTTCAAGGAAGCCTGCATCCCTTTCCTGGACAGGCTCACCGCCTCCGCGGCGGCGATCCGCTCGGTGAACACCATCGTCAACGATGACGGGCACCTGACCGCCTACAACACGGACTACATCGCGGTGGAGACGCTGGTCGCCCGTCATGCCGTGCCGTCCGGGACACCCTTCGCCCTGCGCGGCAGCGGCGGCATGGCCAAGGCGGTGGCCTCGGCGCTGCGCGACGCGGGATTCCGCCAGGGCACCATCGTCGCGCGCAACGAGGGCACCGGCCGCGCCCTGGCGGAGAGCTGCGGTTATGGATGGCAGGCGGAGCTCGGCACGCTGCGCCCCGCCATGCTGGTGAATGTCACGCCGGTCGGCATGGCCGGCGGGGCGGAGGCGGAGGACCTGTCCTTTCCGGAGGACGCGGTGGTGGCGGCGGAGACCGTCTTCGACGTGGTGGCCCTGCCGGTGGAGACGCCGCTGGTCCGTCTGGCGCGACGCCTGGGCAAGCGGGTGATCGATGGTGGCGAGGTGATCACCCTCCAGGCGCTGGAGCAGTTCGTGCTCTACACCGGCATCCGCCCGGAGGAGGAACTGGTGCGCCGCGCCGCCGAGTATGCACGTGGCTGAAGGGAAGGATCACGGCATGACATCCCCCGGAACCCCGGATGCGGAGGAGATCCGCGCGCATTACGGCCAGCCCGATCCGCGCGTGGTGGCCAAGCAGCTCACCCGGCTGGATCGCCATGCGCGGGCCTTCATCGCCCTCTCGCCCTTCCTGGTGATCGCCTCGGCGGATGCGGAGGGGCGCTGCGATGCCACGCCGCGCGGCGATGCGCCGGGCTTCGTTGCCGTGCTGGACGACACGACCCTGCTGATCCCCGACCGGATCGGCAACCGGCGCGTGGACACGATGATGAACGTCGCGGGCAATCCGCGCCTGGGGCTGATCTTTCTTGTCCCCGGCATCAACGAGACGTTGCGGGTCAACGGCCGGGCGGCGATGACGCGGGATGCGGCGCTGCTCGCCCCGCTCGCCGCCCAGGGCAAGCCGCCGCTGGCCGGGCTGCTGGTCACGGTGGAGGAGGTCTTCTTCCACTGCGGCAAGGCCATGATGCGCTCCGGCCTCTGGGACCCGGGGAAGCAGGTGCCGCGCGCCTCCTTCCCTTCGCTGGGCCGCATCCTGGCCGACCAGCTGGCCGAGGATGCGGAGCGCAGCGAGGCCTGGCTCGCGGAAAGCTACAGCAAGCGGCTCTACTGAGCGGCCGTCGGCCCCGGGGCGCTGCCTGAGTCCATGCCCAGGCCATTCACCATCCGCCCGTCCAGGACGGGAAGCGGGGTTTCCGTGCCCGTCAAGGCGCATCCGGATGGATGGCCGTGGTGTGGGCGCGGGTTGCCCATGCGGAATCTGTCGGGCTTGTCATTTTCTGTGTCCTGATGGCGACACCTAGGTGTGATCCTGACGCCCGGATGGGTGGAAGAGCCTGGGATGATATTGAGATTGATTATCAACAGGCATAGGCGCGACCACGCATTCCGTTGCTTCATGGACGCCGCATCGACATGGCCCCCCGACCGATCCCGATTCGTCTTTCCTCCCCGGCTTCCTGGCGTGGTCTTCTGCTGACGACCGTCGCCATGACCGCCCTGGGGCTTCCCGTCGCCTTCGCCCAGGATGCCGCGACCGGAACCGCGCCGGCGGGTGCTGGTACTGCGGCCCCAGGAGAGGCGGCGGCCGGAGAGCTCACCCTGCCGACCGTGGATGTGCAGGGCACGGCCTGGCGGAGCTGGCAGCCGGTGGACGGCTATGTCGCCCCCGTGGCCACCACGGGCACCAAGACCGACACGCCGCTGATCGAGTCGCCCCAGTCCACCAGCGTCGTCACGCGGCAGCAGATGGACGACCAGGCTTCGCAGACCGTCTCCCAGGCGCTGCGCTACACGCCGGGCGTGCTGTCCGAGATCCGCCCCACCTCGCGCTACGACAGCAACTTCATCCGTGGCTTCGGCGGCCAGGGCGTGGGCGCGGCCTATGTGAACTTCCTCGACGGTCTGCGGCAGCAGCGCGGCATCTCCTACGCCATCCCCTCGGTCGATCCCTGGCTGCTGGAGCGCATCGAGGTGCTGCGCGGCCCGGCCTCGGTGCTCTACGGCCAGACCGGCTCCGGCGGCATCGTCAACCTCGTCAGCAAGCGCCCGACCGAGACGCCGATCCATGAGGTGCGGCTGGAGGCCGGCAACAATGCCCGGCTGCAGACCGCCTTCGACTTCGGCGGCAAGCTGACCGAGGATGGGAAGTTCCTCTACCGCCTGACCGGTCTCGCCCGCACCACGGACACGCAGTACGAGGGCGTCAAGGACCAGCGCATCGCCATCGCCCCGGCGCTGACCTGGCGGCCGGATGCCGATACCACGCTGACCTTCCTGAGCAGCTACCAGCACGATCCGAATGGCGGCTTCTACAACTTCGCCCCGGCGGTGGGCACGGTGCTGCCCAACCGGAACGGCAAGCTGAAGCCCAGCTTCAACCCGGGCGAGCCCGATTTCGACAAGTATGACCGCACCGTCGCCTCGGTCGGCTATCAGCTCGAACACCGGCTCGACAGCATCTGGACCGTCCGGCAGAACTTCCGCTACTCGCATATCGATTCCGAGTTCTCGGCGGTCTCCTTCCGCTCGCTCGCCGCGGACCAGAAGACCGCCTCCCGCGCCACGACCCTGTCGATCGAGCATGCGGACACGCTGGCCCTCGACAACCAGGCGCAGGCGGATTTCAACACCGGGCCGGTGCGCCACACGGTGCTGACCGGGCTGGACTGGTCGCGCTCCTCCGCCAAGCGGCGGCTGGGCCAGGGGACGGCGGGCACGATCAACATCTTCGCGCCCGTCTATGGCTCCTACATCGCCCGGCCGCAGATTGGCGCCTCCGGTACGACCTATCAGGACACGGACCAGCTTGGCCTCTATGCCCAGGACCAGATGGTCTGGGACCGCTGGCACCTGACCGTGGGCGTGCGCAACGACTGGGCAACCAGCGAGACCTACACCCGCACCTACAGCAGCCGTTCCAGCCAGGACGACAGCAAGTTCACCTGGCGGGCCGGGCTGCTCTATCTCTTCGACAACGGCATCGCGCCCTACTTCAACTACTCCACCTCCTTCCTGCCCAATTCCGGTACCTATTCGCCGACGCGCGGCGGCGGGGCCTTCAGCCCGACCACGGGCGAGCAGTATGAGGCGGGCGTGAAGTACCAGCCGCCGGGGATGAACAGCTTCGTCCAGGTCGCGGCCTATCACATCAAGCAGCGGGACGTGCTGACGCCGGACCCGAACAACACCAACTACAGCATCCAGACGGGCGAGATCCGCTCGCAGGGCATCGAGGTCGAGGGCCGTGCCAGCCTGACCAGCAACATCGACCTGATCGGCACCTACAGCTACATCGATGCCGAGGTGACGCGCTCCACCACCGCGAATGTCCAGGGCAAGCGCCCGCAGCAGGTGCCCGAGCACATCGCCAGCGCCTGGGCGAACTACCGCTTCAACGACGGCTTCCTGCGCGGCCTCTCCCTGGGCGGCGGCGTGCGCTATGTCGGTTCGACCTATGGCGACGAGACGAACAGCTTCAAGGTGCCGGACTTCGCCCTGTTCGATGCCGCGGTGCGCTATGATGTCGGCGCGCGCTTCCCGCAGGCCAAGGGGCTGGAGCTGACGCTGAACGCGAACAACATCGCGGACAAGGCCTATGTCTCCAGCTGCTCCTCCGCCACCGCCTGCTATTTCGGCGACCGGCTGCTGGTGATCGCGGGCGCCCGGGTGCGCTGGTAAGGGTCTCCGCAACCATCCGGCGGGACGGCGCTTCTCCTGGCTTTGAGGAGGATTTCGCCATGTCCCGCTGGATGCTCGGGGTGACGGCCTGCCTGGGCCTGACCGGGCTCGCCGCCTGCGGCACGCCGTCGCAGCCCATCTACACGCCCGGCGTCGCCGCCATTCCCGACCCCTATTGCCGCGAGGCCGCAGCCAATGCGACCGGGGCCGCCTATACCGCCTCCGTGACCGGCCTGCCGGCCGACCAGCGCCGCGCCATGCGGGCGCAGGACTTCGCCTCGCGCGGCTGCTGAGCATGGTACCGGGGCCGGCCGGGGTTTCACCGGGATTTTCCTGGCCCGGCCCCGCGCCGCCCCGTCCGGTCAGGCCGGATCGGAAGGCGGGGGCGCTTCCCCGCTCAGCGGTTGCCCACGGACCAGCCGGTGGACGAAGCCCAGCTTCTCGATGGCGCGGGGGGAGAGGATGAAAGGGTAGAGATCCGCCAGGCCCATGGAGCGGTTCAGGCTGTTCACCGCGAAGCTGAGCGGCAGCCATGCCTCCACGATGCCGGTGATGGTTTCGGCGGTGTAGGGGTCGAAGTCGATATCGGCGCTGAGCGAGCCGTCATCCGGCACCTCGGCGGGATGCACGCTGATGCCGAAGGCCCCGGCCATTTCCAGCGTGTCCACGATATGCAGGTAATGCGCCCAGGTCTCGGCGAAATCCTCCCAGGGATGGGCGCTGGCATAGGCGCTGACGTAGTTCTCCTGCCAGTCCGCCGGGGCGCCATTGGCGTAGTAGGTGTCGAGCGCCTGCTGGTAGCCCTGCGTCTCGTCGCCGAACAGGGCGCGGAAGGCGTCCAGTTCGCCATTCGTGCCGCGTTCCACCAGCAGGTCCCAGTAGTGATGTGCGACCTCGTGCCGGAAATGGCCGAGCAGGGTGCGGTACACCTCGCCCAGATGCTTGCGCATTTCCTCCCGCCGCACGTCGTCGGCCTCCTTCAGCGCGATGGTGATCACGCCGTCGTCATGGCCGGTCATGACCTGGGTGGTGCCCGCCATGTCCTCCTTGAAGTCGAAGACCAGCCCATGCTCCGGGTCCTCCTGCCGCGTGTGCAGCGGCAGGCGCAGGCGCAGCAGGCTGTAGAAGAGCCGGTGCTTGGCCACTTCCAGCGCCCGCCAGTGCTCGATATTCCCCGGTTCGGCGAGGTTCGGGACGATCCGGTTGTGCCGGCAGGCGAGGCAGAAATCCTCTCCGGAATCCGCCGGGACCAGCCAGTTGCAGACATCGTGCTGGGCATTGCGGCAGAAGAGGTGGCGGCGCGTCCCGTCACGCGCGCCCAGGGCCTGCCAGGTGTCGCCATCCGGCTCCAGCGCCGACATCGTCTCCTCCTCCGGGAGGTAGCCGAGGCGGCGCTGGCATTGGGCGCAGACGGTGTTCTCGAAGTAGAGGACCTGGCCGCAGCCCTGGCACGTGAAAAGTTTCATGGCGATCGTCCGGCTTCCGTATCGGAGCAACAACGCCCGCCGCCCCGCGAGTTTCCGCGATCCTGCCATGCCGGCCCGGGGAGGGCCGGAAAAGGCGGCCGCCGGGCAGGCGCCCTGCCGGGGCGGCAGGGCGGTCCGGCCTCACGCCTCCGGCGGCACCGACCGGCCGAGCGACTGCATCAGACGGTTCGCATTGGCGAACATGGCCACGGCATGGATCAGGTCCAGGATCTCCAGATCCGATAGCCCGGCGGCCCGGAGCGGCGCCAGGTCGGCGGGCGTCATGGCCTGGGGCGTGGCGGTCAGCTTCGCGCTGTAGTCCACGATGGCGCGCTGCCGGGCATCCAGCCCTTCCGCCGCGATGCCGCGCTCCAGCAGGGCGCGCATCACCGCCTCCTGCTTGCTCAGCTCCACGAAGCGCCGTGCATGCACCGAGGTGCAGTAGACGCAGCCATTGACGATGGAGACGACCGCCGTGGCCAGCTCCCGCTCCGCGCGCGGCAGGCCCTTGGGCGCGTACATCACCTTGGTGAAGAGCGCCCCGCGCTCGCCCAGCGAGCCCGGATCATGCACCAGCGTGCGGAAATAGACCGAACGACGCTGCGCCGGCGGGCAGGCATCCAGGGCGGCGATCTGTTCCGGGGTGGCGCTGGCTTCCTCGACCGGCGGCAGGCGCGGCTCCCAGCCGACCTCCTCCATGGTGAACCTGCTCATGCGTTCTCTCCCAGAAGCTGGCGCAGCCCGGCGAGCAGGCGCACCTGATAGGGCACGAAGGACACGAGCTGCGTCACCGCCACGACGTCGCGCGCGGTCAGGCCCATGGCCAGCAGCCGGTCGATCTCCGCCTGCCCGCAATCGGCGGGGCGCTGCGCCACCATGTCGGCATAGCGGAACAGCACGGCGAGGCGGTCCTCGCCTCCGGGGGCGGGGAAGGTTTCCGCCGCCGTGATCTCCTCCGCTGTCCCGGCGGCGGCGAGCAGTGCCCGGTAATGCGCCGCCAGCGCCGTATCGCCCTCGATCAGCGCGCCGCGCAGCGCCAGCGCCGCCCGCTCGGCCCGGGAGACCTGGCCCGGCTGCGAAGGTAGCACCAGCTCGCGATAGGCGCCTTCCTCATGCTTCAGGATGTCGGCGCGCTCACGCCGCAGCCGCCCGAGCGGCGAGGCCGCGTCGATGCCGAGCAGGTGCTCAGCCAGATCGGGAATGGTTTCGGGAATGGTTTCGGGGATTTCCATGTTCATGCCGTGCGGCTCACCATCATCGCGGTGGTACGGTCGCTGGTCTGCGGCGTGACCTTCAGGCCCCGCTTCGCCGCCCAGAGATTCTGGTAGTGGAAGAGCGGGATGATGCCGGCATCCTCGGCCACCACCTGCGCCGACTTCTGCAGGATCGCCTCGCGCTTCGCGTCGTCGAACTCGGCCATCGCATCCTCCAGCGCCTGGTCCACCTTCGGATTGCTGTAGCGGCCCCAGTTGGACACGCCGCGCCCCTGCCTGGGATCGACGCTGCCCAGCACGTTGATCAGCGCGTAGCTGCCCTCGCCCGTGCCGTTGCCCCAGGCCAGCGTGGTCATGGCGTAGTCGCCCGTCTTCACGCCGGAGGAATAGACCGACCAGGGCACCGCCTCGACCTGCGTCTTCACGCCGATGCGCGTCCACATCTGCGCCACCGCCTGCACCACCTGCGGGCCGAGCACGTAGCGGTCGTTCGGCAGGTGGACGGTGAGCTGGAAGCCGTCGGGATAGCCCGCCTCGGTCAGCAGCGCCCGGGCCTTGTCGGGCTCGAAGGCGGGTGGTTTGATCGAGGGGTCGTAGCCGAAGCTGCCTTCCGGCATCCATTGCCCGGTCGGCGTGGCGGTGCCGTTCATCAGCCGCTCGCAGAGCGCGTCGCGGTTCACCGCCATGGTGAGCGCGCGCCGCACCCGCAGGTCCAGCATCGGGTTCCGCGGCAGGGGCGAGCCGTCCTGGGCGAGGGCGAAGGGGCTCGGCTTCTCCGAGAAGCTCGGTTGCAGCAGCAGCATCCGCAGGCCGGGATAGGCGTAGAGCACCACATCCTTGCGGGAGCGGATCTGCGCCAGGTCGGAGACCGAGACCTTGTCGATCACATCGACATCGCCCGCCAGCAGCGCCGCGGTGCGGGCCGGGGCGCTGGCGATGTAGCGGTAGTCCACCTCGTCCCATTCCGGCCTGCCGCCCCAGTGGTCGGGCCGCGCCTTCATCCGCACGCGCTCGCCCGGGGTGAAGGAGACGAAGGTATAGGGCCCGGTCCCCACCATCGCCTTGCCGCTGTTGAAGTCGTTGCTCGACGCGCCCTCGGTCGCGTGCCGGCTGACGATATGCACGGAGGCGAGGTTCAGCGGCAGCAGCGGGTTCGGCTCCTTGGTCGTGACGCGCAGCGTCAGCGGGCCCGTGGCCTCCACTGTCTCCACCGTGCGGAGATAGCCGGCGAAGCTCGCCGTGCTGCCGGGCACATCCGGTGCGCGGGCATAGGAGAAGACCACGTCATCGGCGGTGAAGGGCTTGCCGTCCGACCAGGTGACGCCGGGGCGCAGGGTGAATTCCCAGACCTTCTCGCCCACCGGCTTCCAGGACAGGGCCAGCCCCGGCTGCAACCCGCCCTCGGTGCGGTTCTCGATCAGCAGGTCGAAGAAGTGCAGGTCCACCGACCGGTCGCCGGCGAAGTTGTTCAGCTGCGGATCGAGCGAGGAGACCGGATCGCCGAAGGCGATGGCCAGCTTCCGGCTGCCCTGCGCCTGTGCCCTTCCTGCCAGCGGCAGGAGGGACGCGGCGCCGAGGCCGGCGAGGAGATGTCGTCTCTGCATCCCGGGAAATCCCTTCATCGCTTTCGAGCCCGCCTTCCGCAGGTGCTGGCGGCATCATCCGGTGCCGGAGGAAGCGCCTCAAGCCGCCACCCCGGCCGGAGCCCATTCATCCCCCAGGAGTTCCGGCGTCGCGAAGGCGCGCAGCCGGTCGTAGTGGACCTCCCGGTCCTCGACGAAGAAATGCCGGGCGATGGCCTGGGCGAGGCGCTGCGCCCCGGCGCTGACGGCGGGGATGTCGCCGGTCAGCTTCCCGTGGCTGAGCGAGGAGGGGTAGTTGAAGCAGTGGATGCGCGACAGGGCAGGGCAGGCACCTGGATGCCGCTCCAGGAAGCTGAAATCCGGCGCGAGGTCCGGCGAGTAGGCCAGCTCGACGTTCTCCTCGCCCGGTTCCGGGGTGAAGCGGTCGCGCCAGAAGCGGATCTCCTCCGCGACGAGGGCGAGTTCCGGCCGCTGCGCCAGATCGACGCCGAAGCCGGTGGCGAAGATCACGAAATCCACCGCGTGGCGGCCCCGCGGCGTTTCCAGCACCACCGCGCCACCCTCCTCGCGCAGCGACAGGACCGGGCTGCCGAGATGCAGCCGCGCCTGCGGATGGCGCGAGACCCGCAGCGTGCTGTCGCGGGGCGGTGGCGTCTGCTCGCTCAGGACATGGTGCATGAAGCGCCACTTCCATTCGTCCGGCAGGCCGGCGAAGCCGTGCACCACGCCCTGGCTGCCGATGCCGGTGAACTTGTTGACGCGGGGCAGGGCCTTGCGCCGGACGAACATGTCCAGGCTGGCCGCGCCAGCCTCCAGCGCCGTCGCGGCATTGTCCATGGCCGAGGCGCCGGCGCCGATCACCGCCACGCGCCGGCCCCGCAGGGCGGCGAAGTCGATGGCATCGCGCGAATGCGCCCAGAAGCGCCTGTCGAGCCCCCGGGCCAGCTCCGGCACGAAGGCGCCGCCGAGGCCGTCGCGCCCGGTGGCCAGCACCACGCGCCGGGCCAGGATGGCGGGGCCGGCGCTGTTCTCCACCGCGATCAGCCCGTCGCCGCGCGGGCGGAGGAGGGAGACGGCGACGCCGTTCCGCACCGGCACCTGCATCGCGTGGCGGTACCAGCGCAGATAGTCCATCCACATCGGGCGCGGGATCTTGCCCAGCGCGTCCCAGGCGGCGCGGCCGTGCTGGGCCTCGTACCAGGCGCGGAAGGTCAGCGCCGGCAGGCCCAGCGCCGGCCCGGCCAGCGTCTTGGGCGAGCGCAGCGTCTCCATCCGCGCCCAGGTGACCCAGGGGCCTTCCTCACCCTCCGGGGCGCGGTCCAGCACCTGCTGGTTGTCGATGCCGAGCAGGCGCAGCGCCGCCGAGGCCGCCAGTCCGCACATGCCGCCGCCGATGATGGCCACGTCGGTGACCGGCCTTCCCTCCGCCTCCCGGGGCGGGACCCAGGGCTTGCCGGGCAGTTCCAGCCATTCGAGGTCGGCGCGCAGCCGCGCCTCCAGGGCCGGAAGGCCATGCGGCGCTTCCGCCACGGCCTGGGCGCGGGAATGCATGGGCTCGGTCATCGTGCCGGCTCCTCGTCGTCTTGGGGAGAGGCCGCCTGGCGGGCGGCCAGCAGGTCCATGGAGCGGGGCGGGTGGAGGCGGAAACCCGGCAGCTCCTCCGCCGCCTCGCGTGCCGCCTCGATCGCCCGGCGGGTGAGGGGGAGGGCGGACGCGCCGCCGGGGTCAGCACGCTCCAGAAGAAAGGGATCGCCGTGTCGAGCGGCCGGACCGCGAGCCCCGCGGCTGGCAGGCCCTGCGCCGTCACCGGGTCGATCAGCGCCACGCCCAGCCCGGCCTGGGCCGCCGAGGCCGCCAGAATGGAGGCATTCACCGCCAGCAGGCCGCGCGGGCGCGCCCCGGCCCGGGCGAGCGCCGCCTCGATCCGGTGGCGCAGGCGGTGCGGGTCGGCCACGGTGATCAGCCGCTCCCCGTCCAGGGCGCGCAGCGGCAGGCAGGGCTCCCCGGCCAGGGGATGGGTGGCGGGCAGCACCGCGACGCAGCGGCTCTCGCCCAGCCAGTGGATGTCCAGCCCCTGGTGATCCACCGGCAGGCTGGCGAAGCCCAGCCCGGCGCGGCGGTCGAGCAGTTGCCGCACCACCTCGCCCGCCGGAACGGCGCCGAGGCCCAGGTTGCGGGGCAGCGCCTCCGCCGGCAGCCGCGCCAGGGCCCGGGGGATCAGGCCGGTGGCCAGGGCCGGGATGGCGGCGATGTCGAGCGAGGCCAGCTCGCCCCGGGCGATGGCCTCGGCCCGTTCCTCCAGGCGGCGCAGGCCGGCCAGGGAGGGCTCCACCTCGTCATGGAAGAGCAGGGCCTGCTCGGTCGGGGTGATGCGGGGGCCGTTGCGCTCGAAGAGGGGAAAGCCCAGGGCCGTTTCCAGATCCTGTACCTGGCGCGAGATCGCCGGCTGCGAGCGGCCTGTCAGGCGCGCCGCCGCGGTCAGGCTGCCGCCTGCGATGATGGCGCAGAAGGTTTCGAGATGCCGGAGGTCCACGGCCGGATCAGATCATGCGGAAATATTCGAATGCAAGCTCTATCATGTCTGAAAATCATGATTGGGGTGCCGGAGACAAGACCATTTTCCGGGGGGCGGAGCCATGGGGGAAGGAACTGCTCCAGACGGGCTCCGAAGAGATCCGGAGTCCCCCGGAGGCTGCCTCGGCGGTGGAAACGATCTCCATCCGATCCGTGCCAGGGCCGTGGCGCATGGGCGGCCCGATCCTGGCATGGGGCAGCCGGATACTGGCCTGTTCCCACGGCGCGGGGAGTGTGTAGAGTCCCGGGCATGCTGTCCCCCGACATGGAGCCCCAGCGTGCCGAAGCCGACCAGAGGCTGCGGCAGCAGGAGCTGATCGCCGAATTCGGCCTCTTCGCCCTCCGGGGCGACAGCCTGCAGCCCTCGCTGGACGAGGTGTGCCGGGTGGCGGCCGATGGGCTGGACGTGCCCTTCGCCAAGGTCCTGCGCTTCCTGCCGGGGGAGAACGCCTTCCTGGTGCAGGCGGGGGTCGGCTGGCGGCCCGGAGTCATCGGCCATGCCCGGCTGGGGGCGGATCTGGAAAGCCCCGCGGGCTATGCCTTCCGCACCGGCCGGCCCGTGATCTCCAACCACCTGACGGAGGAGGCCCGCTTCCGCACACCCGCCCTGCTGGTGGAGCACGGGATCAGGCGCGCGCTGAACGTGCTGATCGGCAGCGGCCAGGCCGTGCCCTATGGTGTGCTGGAGGTGGACAGCGGCGACCGCACGGATTTCGAGCCGCGCGACATCGCCTTCCTCCAGGCCCTGGCCAATGTGATCGCGGCGGTGGTGGACCGGCAGGCGCGCCAGATGGCGCTCACGCGCAGCGAGGCGCTGCTCCAGAGCGTCTTCGAGGGCAGCCCCGACTGCATCAAGGTGCTGCGGGGCGACGGCACGCTGATGCGCATGAACCGGAACGGCATGTGCCTCATGGAGATCGACGATTTCGCCAAGGTCGCGGAACGCCCCTGGGAGACGCTGTGGCCCAGCGCGCAGGCGGAGCGTGTCCGCGCCGCGATCCAGGAGGCTCGCCGCGACGGGATCGGGCATTTCGAGGCGTTCTGCCCCACGGCCAAGGGCACGCCGAAATGGTGGGACGTGCTGGTGGCGCCCTTGGGCGGGCATGGCGAGGACGATCAGTTCGTCGCCATCTCGCGCGATGTCACGGACCGGGTGAAGGCCATCGAAGCCAAGGACGCGCTGCTGCGGCAGCAGGACCTGCTGATGCGCGAGGTGCATCACCGCATCCGCAACAGCCTGCAGCTCGTGCACACCCTGCTCCAGCTCCAGGCGGGGCATGTGAACGACGGCAGCGCGCGGGAGCATCTGGGCGAGGCCGCCCGCCGGGTGCTGACCATCGCGGCGGTGCACAAGCGGCTCTATGAGGGCAATGATGTCACCGAGGCGGATCTCGCCACCTATCTCGGCGGGCTGCTGGAGGACCTCCGGGGCAGCCTGTCGGACGAGAGCGCCGGCCGCCATATCCGCCTTTCGACGGAATCCCTGATGCTGTCGCCGGACAAGCTGACATCCCTGGGGCTGATCGTCACCGAGCTGGTGACCAATGCGCTGAAATACGGGCGCGGCACGGTTTCCGTCTCGGTCCGGCCGCTCGATGGGATGGCGCGGATCGTGGTCGAGGATGAAGGCCGGGGCTTCCCGGCGGATTTCGACCCGATCCGCAGCCGGGGCCTCGGCATGCGCCTGTTGCTGACCCTGGCCCGCAAGCCAGACGGCATCCGCGTGGATCGCGGCGTGTCCTGGGGCCGGATCGTGGTGGAGATGCCGCTGGGCTGACGCCGCCCCGGCCCGGGAGGGGAGCTACACCCCCAGCACGGGCCCGGGATCGATCGAGACGCCCCGGACGAAGAAGCCCAGATGCAGATGCGGGCCAGTCACGCGGCCGGTGGCGCCGGACAGCGCCATGGTTTCGCCCCGCGCCACCTCCTGCCCCTCCCGGACATCGATGTGCGACAGATGGGCGTAGAGGCTGGCCACGCCCTGGCCGTGCTCGACGATCAGCGTGTTGCCGGTGAAGTAGAGATTGGCCGCCAGGGTCACGCGGCCCGGCGCCATCGGGGCAACCGGGGTGCCGGTGGGCACGGCGATGTCCAGCCCCAGATGCGGCGCGCGCGGCTCCCCGTTCAGGATGCGCTGGCTGCCATAGACGCCGCTGATGCGGCCCCGGGCGGGCCAGTCGAAGCCGGATGCGTAGAGCGCCACCGGGGTTTCCACCGCGCGGGCGGCGTTGATCCGCACCTGCTCGGCCCGGATGCGGGCGAGGTCCTGCGCGTTCGGCGTGACCTGCCGGGGCGGGAGGCCGTTCAGCCGCTGGATGTCCCAGTGCCGGGGCGCGATGGCGAGGTGGCGGATTTCGGTGCGGCCACCGGGGGGCGTGATGGCCAGTGCCGCCTGCGGCCCGGCATCGCGATAGAAGCCCAGCGCGAAATGACCATCCGCCGAGACCGGCACCGGCTTGCCCTCCAGTGTGAGGCGCGTGCCCGGCGCGGTGCGGCCGGCGACGAAGCCGCCCTGGGTCAGCCCGGCCGGGTCCAGTTCCAGGACCGGCGCGGATGCGGCGGCGGGCCGGGGCTCGGCGGAGCCGGCGCAGCGGGTGAGCAACAGGGCCGGCAGGGGCAGGAGGAGGCGGCGCGCGATCACAGCAGGGAGCCCTGGTCCTTGGGGGTGGCGGCACGGGGACGGCGCGGGGCGGCGCCCCTGGTGTCGGTGGCCTCGATGACGCCATCGGCGAATTCGATCTGCAGCCGGGCGCCGGGATCGACCTGGGCCGCGCGGGTGACGGGATGGCCATCGGCATCGCGCACCAGGGCGAAGCCGCGTTCCAGCAGCCCCTGGTAGGAGGCGCCTTCCAGCCGGGCGGACAGCCCTTCCAGCCCCAGCCTCGCCTCCCGCAGGCGGAAGCGCAGGCGCGGGGTCGGGTCGGGCAGGCGGGCGAACTGCCGCGCCGCACGGTCCAGCACCCGGGCCACGGCGGCGCCGGAGCGGGCTTCGAGGAGTTGCAGCCGGGAGCGGCGGGCGGCCAGCATCTCCCGCGGGTGCAGCAGGCGGGCGGCGGCATCGTTCAGCCGCGCCCGGCGGTCGCGCAGCAGCACGCGCGGCGCCAGGGAAAGACGCTCCCCCCGGTCGTCGAGGCGCTGCCGGGCGTTGAGCAGCATCCCCGGCAGGTCCGGCAGCGCGGCGGCGGCGCGGGCGAGGCGGTAGCGCACCTGGTCCAGATGCGATTGCCCGGCGCGGGTCAGGCGCAGGGCGCGCTGCTGCACCTGGGCCAGAAGCTCGGTGCGGGAGGGCACGGCGAGTTCGGCGGCGGCGGTGGGGGTGGGTGCGCGCCGGTCGGAGGCGAAGTCGATCAGCGTCGTGTCCGTCTCGTGCCCCACGGCCGAGATCAGCGGGATATGGCTGGCGGCGGCGGCGCGGACCACGGCCTCCTCGTTGAAGGCCATCAGGTCCTCCAGCGAGCCGCCACCGCGCGCCACGATCAGCACGTCGGGGCGCGGGAAACCGTCCGGCAGGGCGTTGAAGCCGGCGATGGCCGAGGCGACCTGCTCCGCCGCGCCGACGCCCTGCACCGCCACCGGCCAGAGGAGGATGCGCGAGGGGAAGCGCCGCAGCAGGGTGGTGCGGATATCCTGGATCACCGCGCCCTGGGCGCTGGTCACCACGCCGATCACGCGCGGGAAGCTGGGGAGGGGGCGCTTGCGCTCCTCGCCGAAAAGGCCCTCGGCCTCCAGCGCCTTGCGCAGCCGTTCCACCCGGGCGAGCAGCGCGCCCTCCCCGGCATAGTCCAGCCGGTCCACCACGATCTGGTAGGTCGAGCGGTCGCCATAGGCGGTGATCTTGCCGGTCGCGATCACCTCGGTGCCGTTCTCGGGCCTGAGACCGGTGCGGCCGGCGCTCCAGGCCCAGATCACCGCGCGGATCTGCCCGCCCTCGTCCTTCAGCGAGAAGTAGAAGCGGTTGGCGCCATAGGGGCGGCATTCCGTGACCTCGCCCCGGATGCGGACGCGGCCGAAGGTGCCCTCCAGCGTGCGCTTCACCGCGCCCGAAATCTCGGCCACGGTGTATTCGGGGATGTTGGAGGTCCGGGAGGGGGCGGCGGTTTCGCTCATCGCCGCCCATTATGCTACGCGCCGGGGCGACGGACAAAGCCGGGCCCTTTGCGGGGTGCCGGGCGGGCTGGTGGAGATCGCGCGATGAAGGTGCTGCTGGTGGGCGGCGGGGGGCGGGAACATGCCCTGGCCCGGAAGCTGCTGGATTCCTCCCTGCTGACGAAGCTCTGGGTCGCCCCCGGCAATGCCGGGATCGCGCGGATCGCCGAATGCGTCCCCGTGGCCGCGGAGGATGTCGCCGGGCAGGTCGCGCTGGCGAAGGAGAAGGGCGTGGACCTCGTGGTGGCCGGCCCCGAGGCGCCGCTGACCCTGGGCTTGGCCGATGCCTGCGCCGAGGCCGGCATCCGCTGCTTCGGCCCCTCTGCCGCCGCGGCGCGGCTGGAAGGCTCCAAGAGCTTCACCCGCGAGGTGACCGGGGCCGCCGGGGTGCCGGGGGCCGAATGGGCCCGTTTCACCGACAGCGCCGAGGCCCTGGCCTATGTGCGGGCGAAGGGTGCGCCGATCGTGATCAAGGCCGATGGCCTCGCCGCCGGCAAGGGCGTGGTGGTGGCCGCCACGCTGGCGGAGGCGGAGGCCGCCATCACCGACATGCTGGATGGCGGCATCCATGGCGCGGCGGGGGCCTCCATCCTGGTCGAGGAATGCCTGATCGGCGAGGAGGTCTCCTTCTTCGCCCTCTGCGACGGCACCCATGCCCTGCCGCTGGTGGGGGCGCAGGACCACAAGCGCGTGGGTGACGGCGACACCGGGCCGAACACCGGCGGCATGGGCGCCTACTCTCCCGCCCCGGCCTTCACCGAGGCGCTCCAGGCCGAGGCCATGGAGCGGATCGTCCGGCCGACCCTGGCGGAGATGGCGCGGCGCGGCACGCCCTTCCGCGGCGTGCTCTTCGCCGGGCTGATGCTGACGGCGCAGGGGCCGAAGCTGATCGAGTTCAATGTCCGCTTCGGCGACCCGGAATGCCAGGTGCTGATGACGCGGCTGCGTTCCGACCTGCTGGCCGCGCTGCTCGCCGCCTGCGATGGGGAACTGAAGGATTTCGGCCTGCGCTGGTCGCCCGACCCGGCCATGGTCGTGGTCATGGCGGCGCGCGGCTATCCGGGTTCCTATGTGAAGAACACGGCGATCCGTGGGCTGGACGAGGCCGGGGCCGTGCCGGGCGTGGTGGTCTATCACGCCGGCACCTCCGCCGGGCCGGGCGGCGAGGTCCTTGCCACCGGTGGGCGCGTGCTGGGCATCACCGCCACCGCGCCGACGCTGCGCGAGGCCCGCGACGCCGCCTACGCCGCCGTGGATGCGCTGGACTGGCCGGAGGGCTTCTGCCGCCGCGATATCGGCTGGCGGGCCCTCGGGGCGGGGTGATCGCCGGCGCCCGCGGCTCCGGCCCCGGGGGAGGGCCCCGGGCGCGGCGCCGGGCGGGGTGCCGGAGCCTCCGTCCTCAGCCGCGTTCCCGCCGCCAGTAGGCGGCGCAGTAGCAACGATCCTTGTCCAGCCCCCGTTCGTCGCGCAGGTGGCAGCGCATGGACTGGGCGACCTGGAACTCGGCGGCGGCCCAGGCGGCGATGCTGCCGCTTTCGGGCCAGCGCAAGGCGCGCAGGGCGGCGGGCAGGAGGTTGGGCGTGCCCGCGGGCAGGCCGTTGCGGTGCAGCCAGCGCAGCTCGACGCCGGGCGGGTGGATCAGATCCTGTTCCTCCCGTGCCTCCGCGACCTCGACCAGGGCGGTGCCGCGCGCCTCGGGGGGCAGTTCCTCCAGGATGCGGCCAATGGCGGGCAGGGCGGTCTCGTCACCGGCCAGGACCACCCAGTCCGCCACCGGCCCCTCGCCACCGCCGGGGCCGAGGATGCCGACCGGGTCGCCCGACTTTGCCCCCAGCGCCCAGCGTGAGCCGGGGCCCGAGCCGGCATCGTCCTCCTCCTCGCCATGCACGACCATGTCCACATCCATCCAGCCGGCGGCGGGGTCGATGCGGCGGATGGTGTAGACGCGCGGGATGGCGGCGCGTGGCCCTTGCGGCCAGACAGGCGCGCCGTTCGGGCCGGCGACGGGCCATTCGGGGTCCGGCACGCCCGGCGGTGGGATCAGCAGGCGCAGGTGCAGGCCGCCCACCGCGAAGCGCGCCAGGTCCGGCCCCGTCAGGCGGATGCGGCGCATATGCGGCGTGACGGCGTGGTTGGAGACCACGCGCATGGCGCGGAAATAGGGGAGCTGCGCCGTGTCGCAGCCGTCGCCGCTCCAGGCGAAGTCCGGCTTCAGCCCCTCTTCGAGATGTTCCACATACCAGGCCAGGAGGCCGCGCAGCATGGAAAGGGAGGCGGCATCCCCGGAGGAGACGTCGAAGCTCAGCGCCCGGCCCTCGACCGCCATCACGGTGCGGCCCAGGCGGTGCGAGATCCGGGCGAGGCCCTCCTCCCGCCGCACGGTGGCGCCGTAGTCGCCCAGATGCTCGCAGAGCCGTTCGAACTGCCGCGGCGGGTCCGGAAGTTCGATCCGGGTGCGGGCACGCAGGGTCGTGATCGCGTTCATTTTCGGGGCCCTGGGATAGGACTTGTCCGCACGGGACTTGTCGTGACGTGCCGGCATGGGGTGCCGGCCTTCAAATGATAATTATTATCAATAGAACCTGAGGCGGCCCTCCGCAACCACCTTCCGGAGCGTTGGGTGTGGCGGGAGCGCGGGCTTCGCCTTCCCTGGGAAAGCGGGTTGCTCGCCGGCTCCCCGGGGATCAGGACGATCCTGCCTCTCACTACAGCACCGCGCGGTACATCGCGACGACATCCTCGCGCGTCATGTCGCGCGGGTTGTTCGCGAGGAGGCGCTGAAGTCCGCCGACCACCTCCTCCGCCATACCGGGAAGATCCGCCTCGGTGACGCCAAGCTGGCTCATCCGCGTTTCGAGGCCGACACTGCCGACGAGTTCCTCCAGCGCGGTGACGAAGGCCTCGGCGGCCTCCCCCGCGCTGGCGAAGCGGCGGCCGGGCAGCAGGCAGGGGGCGAGCTCGGCATAGGCTTCCGCCGCCACGGGCAGGTTGAAGCGGAAGACCGGCCCCATCACCAGCGCGTTGCTGTGCCCGTGTGGCACATGGAAGCGCGCGCCGAGCGGATAGGACAGCGCGTGCACCGCCGCGACGGAGGCGTTGACGAAGGCCATGCCGGCCAGCATCGCGCCTTCCAGCATCGCCTCGCGCGCCGGCAGGTCCGTGCCATCCGCCACCACGCGGCGGAGGTTGCCGCCGAGCAGGGAGAGTGCCTTCACCGCCAGCGCATCGGAGACCGGGTTCTTGCGGGTGCGGCTGGTATGGGCCTCGATGGCATGGACCATCGCATCCAGGCCGGTGGCGGCGGTGACACGTGGCGGCATGCCGAGCGTCAGCCCCGCATCCAGCAGGGCGATGTCGGGCAGGAGCTGCGGCGCGTAGATCGCCTGCTTCTCGTTGCGCTCGCTGGTGACGACCGAGGCCCAGGTGACCTCGGAGCCGGTGCCGGCGGTGGTGGGGACCTGGATCAGCGGCACGCGTTGCCCGCGCGCCCTGTCATGGCCGTAGAGATCCTCGATCGCCTGGTCGGAGCGCAGCAGCAGCGCCACCAGCTTCGCCGTGTCGAGCGAGCTGCCGCCGCCGAGGCCGACCACGCCATCCGCCGCGAAGTCCCGCGCGGCGGCCAGGGTGGCGCGCACCACGGCCACCGGTGGATCGGCCTGCACGCCGTCGAGCACGCGGGCGGTGAGGCCGGCGGCGGTGAGGGCGGAACGGGCACGCGCCGCCAGCCCGCCCTCCACGATGCCGCGGTCGCAGACGATGGCGACGCGGCGCGCGCCCAGCCCGGCCATCATCGTGCCCAGCCGATCCAGGCCACCCGTCTCCGCGACGATGCGGGGGACGGAGAGGAAGGTGAAGCCGGGCATCAGTCGTAGTATTCCGGGGCCTTGCGGAAGCCGGGCCAGGCATCGGGGTCGTGCCCCGTCACCACCTTCGCCCCGGTGCGGCTGGCCAGGTGGCGCAGCTTCTGCACGGAGCGCACCGTGTCCACCGTGGAGGCCAGGAAGCCGGGCAGCGCCTTCTCCTCCCAGTGGTCGGTGGTGTAGGCGGCATCCACCGTCAGCAGCATCGGCCCGCTCCTCGGCAGGCGGACCAGGAAGCTCTGATGCCCCGGCGCGTGGCCCGGAGTGAAGACCGTGGTGAGCGTGCCGTCGCCATAGAGGTCGAAATGATCGTCGGCCGTGCCGTTCAGGAATTCCCAGCGCAGGCCGGGGCGGTCGAAATCCTTGCGGATATAGCCGCCGGCGGCGAACCAGTCGGGGGTGAAGGCGTATTCGTACTCCGCCCGCTGCACCACATGCGTGGCCTCCGGGAAGCGGCCGATCGCGCCGGTGTGGTCGAGATGCAGGTGGGATTGCAGCACGAAGCGCACGTCCCGCGGCTTGATGCCCAGGCGTTCCAGTTGCGCGACGCAGCCTTCCTCCGGCTTCATCTCCGGCCAGTACACGTCGCAGATCCCGCCCCAGTGGCCGCGCGCATCGGTGGCGACCTCCACGGCATTGCCGCCGTCGATGATGGTGTGGCCCTGCGGATGGGTGATCAGGAAGAAGGGGACGGGGATCTCGTAGGGTGCGCCGTCGCCCTGGTTCATCTTGATGTTGTGGACCTTGCACTTCAGCGTGCCCGACTGGAGCATGTAGAGGCGGATGTCGCTCATGGCGTTTCCCTGTCCTGTGTCTTCGGCGCTTCAGAAGGCTTCGCGGTAGAGGGCCAGCGCGTCGGCCTCCGTCACGTCCACCGGGTTGTTCACCAGCAGCCGCGTCTGCTTCATCGCATCGGCAGCCAGCATGGCGAGGCTGTTGTCGGTGACGCCGACATCGCGCAGCCGGCGCGGCGCGCCGCTGCCATCCATCAGGCGCTGCATGCTCTCCACGAAGTGCATCGCGCGTTCTTCCGTTCCGCCGGTGCCCGTGACGCTGCCGGGGCCGTTCAGCACCGTGTCCAGTTCGGCATAGAGCGGTGCGGCGGCGCGGGCGTTGAAGCGCAGCACCGGCCCCAGCATCAGCGCGTTGGAGAGGCCGTGCGGCACGTGGTAGTGCCCGCCCAGCGGGTAGGCCAGCGCGTGCACCGCCGCGACCGGCGCATTGGTGAAGGCCTGCCCCGCCAGCATGGCGCCGAGCAGCATGGCCTCGCGCGCCGCGCGGTCCTGGCCGTCGCGGCAGGCGGCGAGGAGGTTGCCGCCGAGCAGGCGCAGCGCCTCCCGCGCCAGGGCGTCGGAGAGCGGGTTCTTCTTGTGCCGGCTGGTATAGGCCTCGATCGCATGCACCATGGCGTCGATGCCGGTGGCGGCGGTGTGCAGGGCGGGCAGGCCGAGGGTCAGCTCCGCATCCAGCAGCACCGCATCGGCATAGAGCTGCGGCGCCACCACCCCCATCTTGGTGGTCTCGCCGGTGGTGAGGATGGAGATGTTGGTGACCTCCGACCCCGTACCGGCGGTGGTGGGCACCAGCACCAGCGGCAGGCGGGAGCCCGCCACCTTGCCGATGCCGTAGATCTGCGACAGCTCCTGCTCCGAGACCAGCAGCACGGCGGCCAGCTTGGCGACGTCGAGCGAGGAGCCGCCGCCCAGGCCGAGCACGATCTCCGCCCCGGCCTCACGCCCCTGCCGCACGCAGTCGAGGAGGACGGATTCCGGCGGGTCCGCCACCACCTTGTCGAAGACGGTGACGCGGAAGCCCTGCGCCTCCAGCCCGGCCTGGACGGGGCCGAGGAGCCCGGCCTTCACCAGCCCGGCATCCGTCACCGTCAGGATGTGGCGTCCGGGGAGGGAGCCGGGGAAGCGGGCGGCCAGCATCTCGCCCAGGCGTTTCGCGCCGCCCCATTCCACCTGGATCGACGGGACCGTGCGGAATTCGAAGGGGGGCAGGGGACCGGTGGGCATGCATGGCTCCGTTCGGGCTGTCGCGACATTCCGGTCCCGGCGCCTCCGTCCGGCGATGGCATGGGACCACGCGGCCATGGCCGGGAGCAGCGCCGGACATGTCCCCGGCGATGCGAAACGGCTGGCTGTGCGGGGCGGCTCAGGGACCGGGCACGGATGTCAGGGACACGACAATTTCCTCGGGCGAACCGTTTCGGTTCTGTTTTGTGTGGGCCGCCCCTGGTGGTCCCGGGCCGGCCCGCCTTCCGGACGATCATGTCGCCCAGCCGGGGTTGTCAAGGGGGCGGCCGGAGAGGCCATGGTTGCGGATGGCGGGCCGGCCAGCCAAAAGACACCCGGTGCCGGCGATCCCCATGATCGCGGACCGGTCACGAACGGACCGGACCTGACATCCTCCATTCACCACCTCCGGCATCGCGGTGAAGTGATTCCTATCAGGACCCGCTCAGGGCTCCATGCCATTCCAGGCGGCCGAACGGGGAAGACAGACCAGACCATGCAGAGACTGACCACCTATATCCTCGTCGCCATGCTCCTCGGGATCGGCGTCGGCTATGCCTGCCATCAGGTCTGGCCCGATCCGGGCACCTCCCGCGCCATCGCCGGCTACATCTCGCTGATCAGCGACATCTTCCTGCGCCTGATCAAGATGATCATCGCGCCGCTGGTCTTCTCCACCCTGGTCGTGGGCGTGGCGCATATGGGCGATGTCGGGGCGGTGGGGCGGATCGGCGGCAAGGCGATGCTCTGGTTCGTCACGGCCTCGCTGGTCTCGCTGCTGCTGGGCCTGCTCCTCGTCAACCTCCTCCAGCCGGGGGCCAGCCTGGACCTGCCGCTGCCCCAGGCCGGGGCGACGAGCGGCGTCCAGGCCTCCTCGCTCACGCTGCGGGACTTCGTGACGCACCTCGTGCCCGTCTCGATCTTCGATGCCATGGCGCGCAACGAGATCCTGCAGATCGTCGTCTTCTCGCTGCTCTTCGGCGTGGCCGCCGCCGCGCTGGGGGAGAAGGCGCGCCCCGTCGTGCAGTGGATCGAGGCGCTCTCGCACATCATCCTGCGTGTCACCGGCTATGTCATGATGATGGCGCCGCTGGCGGTCTTCGCCTCCATGGCGGCGATCGTGACCACGCAGGGGCTGGGCATCCTCTACACCTACGGCAAGTTCGTGGCGGAGTTCTATCTCGGCCTGGCGATCCTCTGGAGCCTGCTGACGGCGGTGGGCTTCCTGTTCTTCGGGCGGCGGGTGATCGAGCTGGTCTCGCTGGTGCGGCAGCCCTTCCTGCTGGCCTTCAGCACTGCGAGCAGCGAGGCCGCCTATCCGCGCCTGATGGAGCAGCTCGCGCGCTTCGGCGTGAGCCCGAAGGTGATCAGCTTCGTGCTGCCGCTGGGCTATTCCTTCAACCTCGACGGCTCGATGATGTACTGCACCTTCGCCGTCGTTTTCATCGCCCAGGCTTATAATATCGACCTCACCTGGGGGCAGCAGGCGGTCATGCTGCTGGTGCTCATGCTGACCAGCAAGGGCATGGCGGGCGTGCCGCGCGCCTCGCTGGTGGTGATCGCGGCCACGCTCTCCACCTTCAACATCCCCGAGGCCGGGCTGCTGCTGATCATCGGCATCGACCAGTTCCTGGACATGGGCCGTTCCGCCACCAACGTCATCGGCAATTCCCTGGCGGCGGCGGTGGTCGGCAAGTGGGAGGGGGACCGGACGCCGGAGCCCGGCTCCGAGCCATTGCCGGAACCGCCGCCCGGTACCTTCGACGAGGCTGAAACGCGGGAATCCGCCACGGCTCCGGTGGCCTGACGGAAGCCGCCCCTCCGGCGGGCGGCCGTCGCAGGAAGCGCTTCAGACGCGCCGGCGGCGGCCGCGCGTCATCAGGCCCAGCACATCGTCGTGCCAAAGGTAGCGGTGCACCAGGGCCATCGCGACATGGCCGAGGATGAGCGCCAGCCAGCAGCACCCAGCCCAGGAAGCTGTGCAGCAGGTCGCCGGGCGCGATCATCCAGGGGATCTTGCCCTCGAAGCCGCGCATCAGCGGGATGCCATAAGGGGTGAAGGGCTCCCCCGACCCGTATTGCCGCAGCAGCGCCAAGCTGGGGATGAGGAGCATCAGCAGGTAGAGCAGCAGGTGCCCCATCGTCGCGAGGCGGCCCAGCCGGCCCGGATGCGGCGGCCGTCGCCGGATGTTCAGCAGCCCCCAGGCGCCGCGCAGCAGGACGAGCACGAGAAGCGTGAAGCCCATGGTGAAATGCGTGCTGCCGACGAATTTCGTCACTCCGGCTTCGGGCACGGTGACGTAGAGCAGGGCACCGGCGAAGTGCCAGGCGAAGCAGGCGGCCATCAGCCAGTGCAGCGTGCGGCTGACGATGCCGTAGCCCGCGGGACTGTCCATGCCGGAACCCTCCTTGGCGGTTCTGGCCGGGGCGGTCCCCCATGCCTTCCCGCCCGGGATCTGGTCCTGCATTCCCCGGCTGCCTAGCCACCACCGGACAGGTTGTGATCCGGCGGCGGGGTGGGGCGCCGGGGGCCTATTGCTTCTCGATGCCTGCCTTCTCGATCACGGCGCGCCAGCGTTCCATCTCCTTGGCCGTCAGTGCGTCCAGCTCCTCCGGGGTGGAGCCGCGCGGCTCCACCCCGGCATCGAGCAGGATCTTCTCCACATCGGGCATGCGGAGGATGGCATTGACCTCCCGGCTCAGCCGCTGCCGGATCTCGGCTGGCGTGCCGGCCGGGGCGACGAGGGAGTTCCAGGACGCGACGTCGAAGCCGGGCAGCCCGGCCTCGATAAGGGTCGGTACGTCCGGCAGGTTGACCACGCGCTTGGCCTGCGTCACCGCCAGCACGCGCAGGTCCCCGTTCTGCATCTGCGACCAGAGCGGCCCCAGCGTCTCGAAGCCCACCTGCACGTCGCCGCGCAGCAGCGCGTTGATCAACTGGGGCGTCGAGTTGAAGGGCACCGTGGTGGCGGGCAAACCGGCCATGGACTTGAACATCTCCGCGGCCAGGAACTGCGTGCTGCCGACGGCGATGGTCCCGATGTTCATGTTGGCGCCGTCCTGCCGCGCCTGCCGCAGGAAGTCCCCGGCGGTGCGGAGGGGGAGCTGGATGCCACCACGACGGCGATCGGGAAGAAGGCCAGCGTGCTGACGCTGAGGAAGTCCTTCTGGATGTCGAAGGGGTAGGACTTGAACAGGGAGGGCCGGATCGCCGTGGCATTGCCGGAGGTCATCAGCGTGTATCCGTCCGGCGCCGCGGAGACGAGCTGGTTCCCGGCGAGAATGCCGCCCGCGCCCGGGCGGTTGTCCACCACCACCGGCTGGCCGACCGCCTTGGAGAGCTTCTGCGCCGTCAGCCGCACCACCAGGTCCCCCACGCCGCCGGGTGCGTTGTTCACGATGATGCGGATCGGCTTGTTCGGGAAACCGCCCTGCGCCCGCGCGGCGCCGCCCAGGCCGAGCGCATAGAGGGCGGAGGCACCCAGGGGGGCACCCAGGACCGACCGCCTCGGCACCATGCGCCGGGAAGCGGGCATGTTCCGGCCGGGTGGATCGTTCTGGATCTTCATCGCCGTTCCTCCGCAGATCTTGCAGGGCCACCGGCATGCGGACCGTTGCCCTGGGGGCGCCTACATAGCAGGCCGGTCCGGCCGCGCGCCGGCGGAGGCCGGCGAATCAATCGCGGCCGAAGCAGAAATAATGGCCGCCACCGGATGGGCCGGCAGGAGGGACTGGCACAGATTCAATCACGTGGCCGGCCATACCAATCGGCGCCGCGCCCGGGGATATTCTAGGCTCCCCACCAACGCATGAGGACACACCGATGACCGACAGCCAGCGTCTCAATGGCGTCATCAGGGCCTGGGAGCAAGGCAAGCCCGCCTTCACCGCCTTCGCCAAGGTGGACAGGCAGACCGCGGCCGAGATGACCGATGCGCCCTATGACGGCATCGTCTATGAGATGGAGCACAATCCCTATGACGTCGCCGGGCTGGGCGACGCGCTCCAGTACATGCTCAACCGGAAGCAGATCGCCGCGTCCGGTTCGGTCGCGCCATCGGTGACGCCACTCGCGCGCATCCCGGCCAATGGCATCGAGATGAACCAGGCCTTCGCGAAGCAGGTGCTCGACCGCGGCGTCTATGGCGTGGTCTGGCCGCATGTCCACACCGTGGAGCAGGCCTACAACGCCGTTGCCTCCTGCCGCTATGCCCGCCCGAAGAACGCGCCGCTCTATGAGCCCAGGGGCGTCCGTGGCGACGGCCCGGCGGCGGCGGCGCGCTACTGGGGGCTGACCCAGGCGGAATACTACGCCAGGGCGGATGTCTGGCCGCTGGCGCCGCAGGGCGAGCTGCTGGTCGGGCTGATGATCGAGAGCACGGCGGCGATCGAGAATCTGGACGACATGCTGGCGAATGTGCCCGGCATCGGCTTCTGCCTGATCGGCGAGGGCGATCTGAGCCAGGAACTGGGCTATCCGCGCCAGTACGAGCATCCCGTGGTCGCCGATGCGATGCGCAAGGTCGCGGAGATCTGCCACAAGCACAAGGTGGTGGTCGGCAACCCGCATGTGACCGCGAAGAATGTCGAGCGGCTGCTCCAGGAAGGCTACAGGTTCCTGATGTCGGCGCCCAGCCGCAGCTATGGCGTGGTCGGCCAGGGCCGGGAACTGGCGGGCTACTGATGAACGGCGCCGAGAGCCTCGTCGCCACGCTCGCCGGGAAGGGCGTGGATGTCTGCTTCGCCAATCCCGGAACCTCGGAGATGCATTTCCTCTCGGCGCTCGACAATCCGCGGATGAAGAGCGTGCTGTGCCTGTTCGAGGGGGTCTGCACCGGCGCGGCCGATGGCTGGTACCGGATGACCGGCCGTCCCGCCTCCACGCTGCTCCATCTCGGGCCGGGCCTGGCCAATGGCCTCGCCAACATCCACAACGCCCGGCGCGCGTCGTCGGGGATGGTCAACATCGTTGGCGAGCATTCGGCGGCGCATCTCAGATACGACCCGCCGCTGACCTCGGATATCGAGGGGCTGGCGCGGCCGCTCAGCCACTGGGTGCGGCGCGCCACCTCATCGGCGACGATCGCCTGGGACGCCGCGACCGCGGTCGCCATGGCTTCCGGGCATCCGGGGCAGATCGCCACGCTGATCCTACCGGGCGACACGGCCTGGCAGGATGCAGGCGATGCGCGCATGCCGGCCCCGGAGCCGGCGATGCGCAAGGTGCCGGATGCGGCGCGGGTCGAGGCGATCGCGAAGGTGCTGCGCTCGGGCGAGCCGGTGCTCCTCATCCTCGCCAACACGGCCACGCGCGGCCGTGCGCTCGAACTGGCGGGCAAGGTCGCCGCCGGCACGGGCTGCCGGCTCGGCTCGCAGTTCTTCACCGCGCGGATGGAACGCGGGGCGGGGCGCGTGCCGCTGGAGCGCATCCCCTACGCGGTGGCGCAGGGTGCGGCCTTCCTCGCCGGCTTCCGGCATCTCGTGACGATCGAGACGAAGGAGCCGGTCGCCTTCTTCAGCTATCCGGACAAGCCGAGCCTGCTCAAGGCGCCGGGAACGCTGGTGCATGGCCTGGTGGAGCCCGGCGAGGACAGCGTGGTGGGGCTGGAGATGCTGGTCGATGCGCTGGGCCTCGGCGCCACCGCGCCGCGCCGGCAGGAACGCATCGAGACGCCCGTGCCCCAGGGGGCGCTCACCCCCGTCAGCATCGCGCATGCCCTGGCGGCGGCCCTGCCGGAGGATTGCATCCTCGTGGACGAGTCCCTGACCACCGGACGCGAGACGATGGGCCATACCGCCGCATCGCGGCCGCACGACCTGATCAACAATCTCGGCGGCTCCATCGGCTATGGCACGCCGGTCGCGACCGGTGCCGCGCTGGCCTGCCCCGGGCGCCGGACCTTCTGCATGGTCGGTGACGGCAGCGCCATGTACACGATCCAGTCGCTCTGGACGCAGGCGCGCGAAGCCCTGCCGGTGACGACGATCATCTTCGCCAACAACAGCTACGCCATCCTGAAGGCCGAGTACGCCAATATGGGCGCCGGCACGCCGGGGCCGCAGGCGCTGGCGATGATCGACATCGACCGGCCGGTGATCGACTGGGTGGCGATGGCGCGCAGCATGGGCGTGCCGGGCGTGCGCGTCGACAATGCGGGCGATTTCCACCGGGAGATGGTGCGCTCCACCGAGGCGGACGGCCCGGTGCTGATCGAAGTCAAGCTGTACTGAAGGAGAGGGACGCATGGTGACCACGGCGGTGATGGCACTGAAGACCAACCTGGCCGACTATCCGCAGACCAGGGCGATGAAGGACGGCCGCGTGACGTCCGATATCGTGGATCTGCAATATTGCGGTCCGGAGCAGGCGCATGACGGCTTCAAGCCGATGCTGCGCGAGAACAGGTTCGATGCGGGTGAGCTGGCGATCGTCACCTATCTGCAGGCGAAAGCCTACGGAAAGCCCTTCCTCGCGCTGCCGGCGCCCATCTCGGGGCGCTTCCAGCACCATTGCGCCGGCTTCAACCGCGAACTCGGCCACCTGGACCCGAAGGATATCGAGGGCAAGCGCGTCGGCGTGCGCACCTATGCACAGACGACCGGCCTCTGGGTCCGCGGCGTGCTCAAGCATGAATACGGCGTCGATCTCGACAAGGTGACCTGGTGCACGGTCGGCGAGGGGCATCTCGCCGAGTATTCCGATCCGCCCAACTGCGAACGGCTGCCCAAGGGATCGGATATCGGCCGGATGATGCTGGACGGGGAACTCGCGGCGACGCTCCAGGGCGTGGACCTGCCCAAGGACCCTCGTGTCGAGCGCCTGATCCCTAACGCGCAGGCCGCCGCGCGCGACTGGTACGCGCGGGAGGGCGTGGTGCCGATCAACCACCTGTTCGTCGTGCACGAGGATATCGTGCGCAAGCGGCCGGATATCGTCCGCGAGATCTACCGCATGATCGGCGAAAGCCGCCGTCTGACCGAGGGTGGACTGCCCGATCCCTTCCCGCCCATGGGCTTCGAGGCCAACCGCAAGGGCATCCAGCTCGCCATCGACTGGGCCCATGAGCAGCAGATCATCCCCCGGAAGCTCTCGATGGACGAGCTGTTCGACGACGTGACGGGCAGCCTGGAGGGGTAGCGCGCCGGGGGTCTCGCGCCGCGTCGATGGCCACCGCTGGACGGCACGGCCCTGCCCGCCGTCCAGCCTCGCGGCCCCGGAGCGCGGGAGATCAGCCGCGATACCTGAGGCTTTCGACCAGAAGCGCGAAGGCTGCCGAGGGTTGGCGCCGGCTCGGATAGTAGAGGTGGTAGCCAGCGAAAGGAGGGCACCAGTCTTCCAGCACCCGGACCAGGCTGCCTTCCACGAGATGGGTGCGGACATGGTCTTCCATCACGCAGGCCAGCCCGAGGCCAGCCAGGGCCGCGCGCAGGACGAGGGAAACGGAGTTGAAGACCAACTGCCCATCGACCCGGACCCGCAGCTCGCGCCCATCCTTTCCGAACTCCCAGGCATAGAGGCCCCCGGCTGTCGGCAGGCGCAGGTTGATGCAGCGGTGCCCGTTGAGATCCTGAGGTGTCACGGGGCGGGGGTGTTCCGCCCAGTAGGCGGGAGAGCCGACCACCGCCATCCGCAGATCCGGCCCGATCCGGACCGCGACCATATCCTTGTCGATGGATTCGCCGAGGCGCACGCCCGCATCGAAACGCTCCGCCACGATATCCGTCAGGCTGCCGCTGACCGAGAGTTCGACCTGTATGTCGGGATATTCCGGCAGAAGGCGCTCCAGGACAGGCCAGAGCACGTCATGCGCCGCATGCTCGGATGTCGTGATCCGGACCATGCCGGCGGGCCGGTCGCGCAACTGGCCCAGGGAGACGAGTTCGGCGGCGATGGTGTCCAGGGCCGGGCCCAGGACACGCAGCAGCCTCTCGCCGGCCTGGGTCGGTGCCACCCGCCGTGTGGTACGGGTCAGTAGTCGGACGCCCAGCCGTGCTTCCAGCCGCCGTATGGTGTGGCTGAGAGCCGATTGCGACGTGCCGAGCCTGGCTGCGGCCTTCGTGAAGCTCTGCTCCTCCGCGACCGTGGCGAAGGCGGCCAGATCGACAAGGTCCTCGCGTTGCATTCATGAATTCCGAATAGGGATGCATTCCGGAAACAGAAGCTGGTCGTCGCCAGTCCCGGCTTCCATCCCACCTGCATTCGGCCTGCCTGCATTCGGAAGGTACAGGCGGTCATGGAGATCGGGCACGCGGCCCCCGGCCAGGCATGGGGGGATGTCTTGAGCACGAGGCGCGGCCGGCCCGGAATGCGAGCCGGCGCACGGTCATGGACGCGGCAGCCTCTCAGCGCCCGGTCGTGGCCAGGAGCTGCGCCGGATAGCGTTCGCCCTCGACCTGGATTCCGGCGGCGGCCTGCCGGATCTCCTCGAGATCGGCTGCCTCCAGCACGACCTCGTCCGCACCGAGATTCTCCTCCAGCCGGTGCAGCCTGGTGGTGCCGGGGATGGGCACGATCCAGGGCTTCTGCGCCAGCAGCCAGGCGAGCGCGATCTGGGCCGGCGTCCTCTTCTTCGTGGCGGCGATGCGCTTCAGCAGATCGACCAGCGCCTGGTTCTTCTCCATGGCCTCCGGCGTGAAGCGCGGCAGGAGGTTGCGGAAATCGCCTTCGCCGAGTTTCGTGTCCCTGCTCATCGCTCCGGTCAGGAAGCCTTTGCCGAGCGGGCTGTAAGGCACAAAGCCGATGCCCAGCTCCTCGCAGGTCTCCAGGATGCCGTTCGTTTCCGGACCGCGTGTCCAGAGCGAGTACTCGTTCTGCAAGGCGGTGACCGGCTGAACCGCATGGGCGCGGCGCACGGTCTGCGCGCCGGGTTCCGAGAGGCCGAAATGCCGTACCTTGCCCGCCTGGATCAGCTCCTTGACCGCGCCGGCGACCTCCTCGATCGGGACGGCCGGATCGACGCGATGCTGGTAGAAGAGGTCGATCGCCTCGACGCCCAGGCGCTTGAGCGAGGCGTCGCAGACCGCGCGGATGCGTTCGGGGTGGCTGTCCAGCCCGGTCTGGCTGCCCGTGGCGGGGTCGATCGCGAAGCCGAACTTGGTGGCGATGACGACCTGCTCCCGCACGGGCGCGAGGGCTTCGCCGACCATCTCCTCATTGGTGAAGGGGCCATAGACCTCGGCCGTGTCGAAGAAGGTGACGCCGCGTTCCACCGCCGCGCGGATCAGCGCGATCCCCTCCTGCTTGCCGACCTTGTTCGCGTAGCCGAAGTTCAGCCCCATGCAGCCGAAGCCGATGGCCGAGACCTTGAGGCCACTCTTGCCGAGAAGGCGTTGCCGCATCGATGCTCTCCGATCCCATGGGCGCCGTGGGCCGGCGCCGGGGTGGAGATAGCCCGGCCCATGTCGGGGAATTAGGCCGGATAATCCGCATGAACCTATATCTGTGGTTCATGAATGGCGCCATGCGGCCGGTCCGGGCACCGGATGCGGGGCTCGCACCGCGAGCGATACGAGCCCTGTGAGGACGCCGTGGCGCCAGGCTACGAAAGCGCGCCCTGCCGTTCCCCCGCGGTCGTCACGGGGCCGCGCTCCAGGAAGCTCTCGTTCAGATCGGTGACGCGTGCCGCGCCGGTCAGGGTCATGGCCACCCGCATCTCCTTGTCGATCAGGTTCAGCAGGTTCAGCACCGCCGCCTCGCCCCCCGTGGCCAGGGCATAGACGAAGGCCCGGCCGAGCATCACCGCATCGGCCCCCATGGCCAGCGCCCGGACCACGTCCAGCCCGTTGCGGAAGCCGGAATCCGCCAGGATGGAGAGCTTCCCCTTCACCGCCGCGGCGATGGCGGGCAGGGCCCGTGCGCTGGAGAGCACGCCGTCGAGCTGCCGGCCGCCATGGTTCGACACGACGATGCCATCCGCGCCGAAGCTTACCGCGTCACGCGCATCCTCGGGGTCGAGGATGCCCTTGATGACCATCGGCCCCTCCCAGAAGTCGCGGATCCATTCCAGGTCCTTCCAGGAGATCGACGGATCGAAATTGGCGCCGAGCCAGCCGATATAGTCCGCGAGCCCGGTCGCCTGGCCGCGATAGCGGGACACGTTGCCCAGGTCGTGCGGCTTGCCCTTCAACCCGACATCCCAGGCCCAGAGGGGGTGTGTCATCGCCTGGATCATGCGGCGGAAGGGGGCGTTCGGCCCGCTCATGCCCGAATGGGCGTCGCGGTAGCGCGCGCCGGGGGTCGGCATGTCCACGGTGAAGACCAGGGTCGTGATCCCGGCCGCCTTGGCCCGCTCCAGCGCGTTGCGCATGAAGCCGCGGTCGCGCAGCACGTAGAGCTGGAACCAGATCGGCTTCGTGACCGCCGCGCTCACCTCCTCGATGTCGCAGACCGAGACGGTGGAGAGGGTGAAGGGGATGCCCTTGGCCTCGGCCGCGCGCGCCGCCTGCACCTCGCCGCGCCGGGCGAACATGCCGGTCAGCCCGACCGGCGCCAGCACCACGGGCATCGACAGGTCCTGCCCCAGCACGCGCGTTTCCAGGCTCAGGTCGGACATGTTCTGCAGCACGCGCTGCCGCAGCGCGATCTCGGCTAGATCCTCGACATTGCGGCGCAACGTGCGCTCCGCATAGGCGCCGCCGTCGGCGTAGTGGAACAGGAAGGGCGGCAGGCGGCGCCGGGCGGCCTCGCGGTAATCGGAGGGGGAGGAGATGATGGGGGAAAGGATCACGGGTCTGTCTTCCGGTCAGCGCCGCTTCGCCCGGACAGGGTGGAACGGGGCGGGTTGGAACGGGCGAGGCGGGCCTCGTCCTCGTCGATCGCCTTCAGGGTGAGGCGCACGAAGTCGATATGGGCATCCGAGGCGGCGCGCGCCCTGTCGGGATCGCCGTCGAGCACCGCCTGCATCAGCAGCCGGTGCTGCCCCGCCAGGGCCTCGGAGACCCGTGGCACGAGATAGAGCTTCTCCAGGCTCTGCGAGGTGCTGGCCGCCAGCAGGTCGAACATGCCGCGGATGACCTGCTGCAGCACGAGGTTGTGCGACGCCTCGGCGATGGCGAGGTGGAAGGCGGCGTCCACCCGTGCCAGCACGGCCGGCGTCGCCTCCGCATCGTCCCGCAGCGTGGCCTCGAAGCACTCGCGCAGCCGCCCGCGATCCTCCTCCGTGGCCCGGCGCGCGGCATGGGCGGCGGCCGCGCCTTCCAGCGAGAGGCGGATCTCCAGCACGTCGTAGCGGTAGTCAGGGTTGTCGCGGAACAGCTGCTCCAGCGGCTCCACGATGGCCTGCCGGCCCCAGGAGCCTCCCAGGGGGTTCCCCGCAGGGTCCCTCTGGGAGTCCTTCTGGGCACCCGGCAGCGCCCGGACAAAGGTGCCGCCGCCCTGCCGGCTCGACAGCAGGCCCTGGCTGGCGAGCATCTGGATCGCTTCCCGCACCGAGGAGCGGGAGACGCCGAACGCGCCGGCCAGCGCGCGTTCGGCCGGCAGGCGGTCGCCGACCCCGAAATCCCCCGCCACGATCCGCTTCCGCAGCATCGTGGCGAGCTGCGAGGCGAGCCGTTCGCCGCCGGCGGGGGATGTCGTGGCCTGGTCCATCAGGGGATCATCCCGGTGAGCCAATAGGCCTGTGCCAGGGTCAGCAGGCCGACCATCGCGGCGAAGGCCAGGCTGTGCCGCACCGTGAAGCGGAAGAGGTCGGATTCACGTCCCACCAGCCCCACCGCGGCGCAGGCGATGGCGATCGACTGCGGCGAGATCATCTTGCCCGTCACGCCGCCGGTGGTGTTCGCCGCCACCATCAGGATGTCGGACACCCCGATCTGCTGCGCCGTCGTCGCCTGCAAGGCGCCGAAGAGCGCGTTCGAGGAGGTGTCCGAGCCGGTCAGGAAGACGCCGACCCAGCCCAGGAAGGGCGAGAAGAAGGGGAAGGCCGCCCCGGTATGCGCCAGGGCGAGCGCCAGGGTCGCCGAGAGGCCGGAATAATTGGCGATGAAGGCGAAGGCCAGCACCATGCCGATGGAATAGATCGGCGTGCGCAGCTCGGCCAGCGTTTCCCCGAAGGTCCGCACCGTCTCCAGCGGCCGCTGGCGCAGCAGCAGGGCCGAGAGCAGGGCGGCCAGGAAGATCGCCGTGCCGGTCGCGGAGAACCAGTCGAGGCGGTAGATCGCGTCATAGGGCGCCGGTGCGGCGGCGATCGGCGGCATCTTCTCGACCAGCCGGTGCAGCCAGGGCACGGGGATGGCGAGGACCCAGCCGCTGAGCGCCCCGCCCGCGGCGAAGAGGCTCTTGAAGGGCTTGATGCTCCACAGCGTCACCATCGCCGTGAGGATCAGGAAGGGCGACCAGGCCAGGGCGATCTCGCCCGCCGTATAGCGGCGCGCGGGGGCGTTGCCGCAGCGCCGATCGCCGTGACCTGCGCCCCGGCGGGCTGCGCCCGGACCAGGCCCGACATCTCCGCCTCCGCCGTCTCGAAGCGGAAGATCCGCGCCGGCTTCCAGACGCGCAGGAAGAGGGTGAGGCAGAGCAGGGAGGCCAGGGAGGAGGTGATGTCCGGCAGCTCTGGGCCGATGAGGTTCGAGGTCAGGAACTGCACGATGGCGAAGGAGCCACCCGCGACCACGACGGCCGGCCAGGTCTCCCGGACGCCGCGCCAGCCATCCATGATGGCCATGACCCAGAACAGCACGATGAGCGTCATGAAGGGAAGCTGGCGGCCCGCCATCTGGCCGATGACGAAGGGGTCCAGCCCCGTCACCTGCCCCGCCACGATGATGGGGATGCCCATGGCCCCGAAGGCCACCGGCGCCGTGTTCACGATCAGGCAGAGCCCCGCCGCGTAGAGCGGGCGGAAACCCAGGCCGACCAGCAGCGCGGCGGTGATCGCGACCGGCGCGCCGAAGCCCGCCGCGCCTTCCAGGAAGGCGCCGAAGGAGAAGCCGACGATCAGCAGTTGCAGCCGCTGGTCCTCCGTGATCGAGAGGATCGAGGCGCGCACGACCTCGAACTGTCCTGTCCGGACCGAGATCTTGTAGAGGAACACCGCCCCGATGATGATCCAGGCGATCGGCCAGAGCCCGTAGACGAAGCCGTAGGCCCCGGAGGCCAGGGCCTGCCCCGCCGGCATGCCGTAGAGCAGCATGGCGACCGCGAGGGCGAGCGCCACCGTGATCGTGCTGGCGACATAGCCTTTCAGCCGCAGCACCGTCAGCGCGACGAAGAAGAAGGCGATCGGCACGAAGGCGATCAGGCTCGACAGCCAGATATTGCCCAATGGGTCGTAGTTCTGCGGCCAAGCCGACATGGGTCGTCCTCCACATGCATGGACAGGAGGCTCTTCTTGGCGCGTTATTGGTATGACCAATTTGAGCCGACGCTGCTGTGGAGTGCTTCTATCGGTGGAGAATTCGGCTGGTCAACTATCTTTTATGAGTCTTTCTGGTGCTATTGGTAAGACCAATCATGCCGTCGAGCCGGGCTGGCGCGGGAGCATTGCGCCGGGGAGCCATGTCCGCGATCCGGCGGTCATGAGGACCGCGGCTCACCGGGGCCAGGGTGTGCGGCATCCTGGCGGATAAGGGACGGGGGAAAGGCAGCGCCTTTCCCCCGGGGAAGCACGATAGGGACGCGAAGCGGGCAGCCAGACCGGGCTGCCCCCTGTCAGTCGGTCAAAGCAGGGTAGAGCCGCTGCGCCGTCCGCCCGAAGATCGTCGCGCGGTCGGCTTCGCTCAGCGACGACAGGCGCTCCTCGGCGGTCTTCCTGATCTCGGCCAGCGTGCCCGGCGATGTCGGGAAGTTCGATCCCCAGGCCAGCCGGTCCGCGCCGAATTCCTGGACCAGCTTCGGAAAGAAGGTTTCCGGCGTCGCCGCGCCCTTGCGGGAATCCCCCATGATCCGCGGCGTCAGCTTGAGATGGATCGACGGGATCGCCGCCAGGTCGAACAGGCTCTGCGCGGCCGCATAGGGCGGCCCGTCGGTCACGTCGGGGCGGGCGAGGTGGTCGAGGATGATCGGCACGTCCGGGAACCGCCGGGCGAGGGCGGTCACCTGCGGCAGCCCGATCGCACCGGTCTGGATGCACATCGGCAGGCCGAGTTCGCCGCACAGCTCCCAGGCCGGGAAGGCGCGAGGGTCGTCGAGCTCGCTGGGATCGAACTCCTTGGTGCTGCCGCCCGTGAAAAGGCGCAGCCCCTTGAGGCCCTTGTCCACCCAGCGCCGGATGGTGTCCACGGCATCCGGCTCCAGCACATCCACCGAGCCGACGGCCACGAGGCGGCCTGGATACCGGCTGCAGGCTTCGACGACATAGCTGTTGTCGAAGCCGTAGGTGGTCGAGGAATGCACGACGGCCGCCTTGTCCACCCCGGCATCGTCCATCGCCGCGACCAGCGTCTCGACCGTGCAGGGACGCTCCTGGGACCAGTCCGACCGCTTGCCGAACAGGGGCGCTGGCGGATATCGCCCCTCATCGTCCGAAATGACGTGCGGATGGATATCGATGATCGATGACATCTGGGCCTCTCAAACCGGGTCGGCGTGGTCAATGGGGGCGATGCATTAGGAGCCGCGCCGGTGGCCCCCGGAAGTTGATCTTCCGTCGCGGGCCATAACTTTCCTGCGCGGCTCCTGCCCGTCAGCGGCCCTGTGCCTTGAGCAGGGCGTCGAGCCGCGGATAGACACGGCGCGCATTGCCCTCGAAGATCTTCCGCTTGTCCTCTTCGCTCAGCGCCAGCCCGTCGACATAGCGCTTGGTGTCGTCGAAATGGTGGCCGGTGCAGGGGTCCTTGCCGCGCACCGCGCCGATCATCTCCGAACCGAACAGGACGTTGTCGGCCGGGATGACCTCGGTCAGCAGGGCGACGCCCGGCTTGTGGTACACGCAGGTGTCGAAGAAGATGTTGTCGAGCAGCCCTTCGAGCGGACGCTCCATCATCTCCAGCGACATGCCGCGATACCGCCCCCAGTGATAGGGCACGGCGCCGCCGCCATGCGGGATGACCAGCCGCAGCGTCGGGAAGTCCTTGAACAGGTTGGACTGCAGGATCTGCATGAACACGGAGGTGTCGGCATTGAGGTAATGCGCGCCGGTGCCATGGAAGTTCGGGTTGCAGGAGGCGGCGACATGCACCATCCCGGGCACGTCGAGCTCGCACATCGCCTCGAACAGCGGGTACCATTCGCGGTCGGTGAAGGGCTTGCCGGTCCAGTAGCCGCCGGTCGGGTCCGGATTGATGTTGCAGCCGACGAAGCCCATCTCCTCGACGCAGCGGCGCAACTCGGGCACGCTGTTGGCGGGCGGCGCGCCGGGGGACTGCGGCAACTGGCAGACCGGCGCGAAGTTTTCCGGAAACAGCTCGGTCACCCGCTTCACGTTGTTGTTGGACACCTCCGCCCATTCCAGGCTGGTGCGCTCGTTGCCCAGGTGGTGGCTCATCAGTCCCGCGATCGGCGAGAAGAGCGTCAGGTCGCTGCCGCGCTCCTTCTGCAGCCTGAGCTGACCGCCCTCGATCGCCTCCCGGATCTGGTCGTCCGAGAGGATGGCGTCGCGCCTGTCCGGCGCGTTCAGCGGGTCGTCGGCGGTTTCCACCTGCCGGGCGCGCCAGTCGCGGAAGGACTTGGGCACGGTGGTGAAATGGCCGTGGCAATCGATGATCATATCCGTATCCAGTGCGCGGACGGTGTTGGCCGGTGGCAGGCGGGGGCGGCTCAGGTCCGCTCGGGAACGCGGGCGGGATCGACGAAGAGCTCGTCGATGCGCATCCGGCGCGGGGTGAGGCCCTGCCTGAAGGCGGTCTCCTCCAGCGCCTTGATCGTCGCCAGATTCTCCTCGATGCCATAGGGCAGGGGGTCGGGGCCGACGATCTCGGTCAGCTTCATGTACTTCTTCTCGGTGGCGTTCTTCGGCCCCTCGGTGCGCACCCGCTCCAGCCATTCGCGCTTGGCACGGTCGAAGGCGTCGTAGAGGGACTTCGCGACCCAGGGATGCCCGGCGAGGACGGAATCCTTGACCACGATGGTGCCGTGCATCGGATAGACGCCGGTGCGGCGGTGGTAGTCCGCCTCGAGCTCCGCCGCGTTGGGCAGAAGGTCCGGATAGTCGGCCTCGACCTCCTGCCAACCACCGGTCGGCGCGCCGGTGCGCCCGATCCCGGCCGCGCCCTCGACCCCGGCGGAAAGCTCGCCCGCGGCCATCATGTCAGCGAGGCTGCGCCCCTCCGGCGCGTGGATGACATTGGGTGGGAGCCTGAGCTGGGTGACATGCTCCTCGTCATCGACCACCCAGGTGACCTTCGACGCATCCAACCCGCAGTCGTCCATCAGCGCCTGCCGCAGCCACACGCCCGTCGTCACCGAATAGGCGCGGACGCCGACCTTCTTTCCTTCCAGATCCTTGGGCGTGGCGATGCCCGCATCGGGGCGGACCAGCATGCCCGAATGGTGGAAGCGCCGGACCACGAAGATCGGCAGGGCCACGAAGGGCGCGCCATGGGCCCGCGCGATGATGTAGGTCGTCGGCGCCAGCTCGCAGACATCGAACTCGACGTCGCGGACCATGCGGCGGAACGCGCCGATCTGCGGCTTCACGGTGATGATCTCGGCATCGACGCCTTCGATCGGGATCGATCCGTCGCGGATCGCGGAGGTGTGCGGATGCTCGGCGATCGCCAGCGTCAGGCGGAGTTTGTTGGCCATGTCGTTCTCCCTCGGGGCAGCCTGGGCCGGCCTGCTGCACGGCCCCGATATCGGCATGAGGGAAGCGAGCGGGCCTGGCGGCTGTCAACGCGACCTCGATCAAACGAACCGGCCGCGACGCAGAACTTATAGAGATCCCGTCCGGTCACGCCGGGCGATAGAAGCGGTGCTCTCCATTCGCCGGATTGCACGATTGATCTTGCGCTGCGGCGATATAAGATTCGGCGCCCGGGTGATAGATTCCGCACGTGACCGGAAGGCGCATGTTTCCCTTTGCATGCATTCCACCATTTCGATCAGCATGCTGATTTCAAGGCAATGATTGAATGACTTTGTGGTAATGCCCTGGCGCGCTAAGCCCAATCATGACCGATTGGCGGGCTGCCGAAATGCTTGGCCGCGCGCATCCTCCCCGATAGGATTTCCGGAAAAGAGATATCGGGGAGGATATAAGAATGCCGGGCCAGCCTGCCGAAACACCCGCTGCCGCGCTTAGCTTCCGCCAGTTGCGCCTGTTCGAGGCCATCGGCGATTTCAGGAGCGTCCGCCGCGCCTCGGAGGGATGCGGCCTGTCACAGCCCGCCGTGACCCAGGCGCTCGCGAAGCTCGAGGAACAGATCGGCGCGGTGCTGGTCGATCGCCGGGCGAGTGGCAGCTACCTCAACGAACTCGGTGAGATCTTCCACGCCCGCGTGAAGCGCTTCTTCGATCAGACGGAGCGCGCCGTCATCGCCACCGGCGCGGCGGCGGCGGCCTCTGCGCGGCCGATCGTCAACCGCCTGACCCGGTCGCAGGTGCGGACGCTGATCGGGGCGATCGAGCATGGCTCCTTCGAGGCGGCGGCCAGGGGGCTCGGCATTTCCTCCGCCTCGGTCCAGCGTGCCGCGCGGGACCTGGAGGGGAGCCTCCGCGTCTCCCTGTTCTACCGCACCGCGGCGGGCATGCTCGTCAGCCCGGTCGGCGCCCGCTTCGGCCAGCAGATGAAGCTGGCCATGCAGGAGATCGAGATGGGCATCGACGAGCTGGAGGCGGCCCGGGGCGGCGTCAGCCGCCAGATCGTGATCGGCGCGATGCCGTTCGGCGGAAGCGTCCTCCTCGCCTCCGCGCTCGACGATTTCCTGCGGGCGCATCCGCAGGCGGATATCAAGATCGTCAGCGACAGCACGGCGGAGATGGCGAAGAACCTGCGCGCCGGCGATGTCGATCTCGTGGTCGGCCTGCTGCCTGAGATGCATAACGAGGAGCTGACGAGCGAGGCCTTCGCCGAGACGCCCTATCTGGTCGTGGTCCGGCAAGGCCATCCGCTGACGGCGAAGGACCGCATCACGATCGAGGATCTGGTCGCCTGCGACTGGATCATCGGCACCCCCGGATCGAGCCGCAGGCGCTGCTTCGAGCGGATGTTCGCCGGCCGCCAGGGCCCGCAGGCGCAGATCGCCACCTGCGCGACGCCCGTGATCCGGCGGCTGCTGGAGCGCAGCGACCGCGTGACGCTGATGACGACCTACGAGCTGCAATACGCCGATAGCCGCCTGCGGGCCTTGCCTTTCGAGCCGGCCGGGCAGGCGCCGTCGATCGGCATCACCATGCGCTCGAACTGGCTGCCCACCCGGCTGCATGCCGATTTCATCGCGCTCGTCCGCAGCCATGTCCACACGGTGAACGGGCGCCGTCACCTGCGGGTGGTGGGATGAGCCGCCCGGCCATGCGGTTGTAGGGCCGTGTGACAACCGATCGCGCCGGCCCGAAAATCAATCGGGCCGCCGCTTTTTGCCGATGGTAGTTTGCGGCAGCGGCACAAACCGGCCCGGTCGGCCATGGACGACGCGATGCGAGAGGACGTCACGCCTCTCGGCCACCGTCTCCGTGACATGGTGCCCGGCGGCGTGCCGATAGAAGAGCGTGTCAGGAGGATCGGGTGTCCATTCCGAAGGTAGAGCTTTCACCGCCCTTCAACATCACGCGGTCCAGCCATGTGAGGTACCGCGTCAGGGACCTGGATAAGAGCCTCCGCTTCTACACCGAGGTGCTCGGCCTGGTGGTCAGCGACCAGGAAGGCAACGTCGCCTATCTGCGGGGCATCGAGGAAAGCTGTCATCACAGCGTCGTCCTCGCCGCGTCGGAGGATGGCCCCTCCGCCGAATGCCTGGGGATGCGCGTCGCCTCCGAGGCGGACCTGCACCGCGCGCGCGACCATTTCATCGCCGCCGGCGGCACCGCCGGGTTCGTGGAGCGCGCCCATCAGGGGCCGACGCTGCTCACCTCCTTCGGGCCGGGCACGCCGCCGATCGAACTGTGCTCCGGCATGCCGGTCCTGCCCCGGACGCTCAACAACTTCCCGGCGCAGAAAGGCGGGCGGGCGCTCCGGCTCGATCACTACCAGTGCGTCGTGCCGGACGTGCCGGGCACCGTGGCGAAGTTCATGGGGCTGGGCTTCCGCCCGTCCAAGTACACGACCCATGCCGAGACCGGCAAACTGCTGAGTATCTTCCTCACGCGCAAGAACAACCCGCACGACATCGTCCTGGCGCAGGCCGCCGGGCCGCGCCTGCATCACGTGGCCTTCGTCGTGTCCGATCTGCAGACGATGCTGCGGGCGGCTGATATCGCCGGCAATCTCGGCTATGGCCGCGATGTCGAGCATGGGCCGGGCCGGCATGGGCCGCCCAACGGGATCTTCCTCTATTTCCGCGACCCGGACGGGCACAGGATCGAGTTCATCCTGCCGCCCATGCAGTTCATGGACCCGGAGGACGTGCCGAATGCCTGGGATTCGACCCAGGGCATCTCGCTGGTGCCCTGGGGCAGTGGCCCGCCGCAGCAGTGGCGGGAGCAGATGACGCACTTCACCGGCATCGAGCCGGCGGGGGGCACGCTCGCCCGATGGACATCCCTCAGCGGCACGTGAGCCGCCCGCGCGGAAGGAGGATGCCGTCCCATGATGCGCCGGCTGCTGCACATCGCCTTGCTCCCGGCCGTGCTCCTGAACGCCGCACCGTCTCCGGTGCGCGCGGAGGAGGCCGGGGCCCTGGTCTATATCGGCACGCATGGCGGGCCGGGCCCCGGCGAGGGCCTCTTCATGGCCCGCCTCGACCAGGGCACGGGGGCCCTGACGGGGCCTTCCTTCGCCGCGCGGATCGAGCGCCCGACCTGGCAGGCCAGCGATCCCGGGCGCGCGGTCCTCTATTCGGTCAGCGAGATGGGCAATGACGGCAAGACCCAGGCCGTCATCCACAGCTTCCTGATCGACCCTTCGACAGGAGGGCTCACCCCGCTGGGCCATGCGGATTCGGGGGGCGGCGGTGCGACGCATCTGGCCTATGAGGCCCGGTCGCAAACCCTGTTCGTGGCGAATTACGGCGGCGGGCAGGTGAGCGCGATCCCCGTGCTGGCAGATGGATTGCTGGCGGGCGTGCGGTCGGTTCAGGTCGATGCCGGTTCCGGCCCGCACCGCCGGCAGAAGGGGCCGCATGCCCATGCCGTCGTGGTCGATCCCGGGGGGAACTTCCTGCTCGTGCCGGATCTGGGCGCGGACCGCGTCTTCCTCTACCGCTTCGATGCGGCGACACGGTTGCTGTCACCGGCCAGCCCCGCGTCGGAGGCCCTGCCGCCCGGTTCCGGGCCGCGGCATCTCGTCTTCTCGCCGGATGGCCAGTTCGCCTTCCTCAACACCGAGCTGAGCGGCGAGATCCACACCTATCGCTGGGACGCGCGGGAGGGCCGGCTGACCCCGCTGTCCCACACCGCGATCGATCCCCCCGATAGCGGCGCCGACAGGAACTCGTCCGAGGTCGCCGTCTCGGGCGACGGGCGCTTCCTCTACGCCTCCAGCCGTGCCTCCGACAGCCTGGTGGTCTATGCGATCGACCGGCCATCGGGGGCGCTGCGGGAGGTGCAGCGCGTGCCGGCCGGCGGCCATTCCCCATGGAGCTTCGCGATCGATCCATCGGGGCGGTGGATGCTGGTGGCCAACGAGGCGTCCGACACCGTCGTCCAGTTCGCGGTGGACGCGGCGTCCGGCCGGCTCACCGGCACAGGGAATGCCCTGACGGTGCCGAAGCCCGTGAGCTTCGCCTTCTACCCGCCGCGGGATGCGGCGCGGTAGGAGGCATCCGCGTCAGGGCAGCGGCGGCAGGCAGGCCCCGGCCAGCAGGGCGAAGGCACGGGCGCGGTGGCTGATCGCGTTCTTCCGCGCCGGCTCCATCTCGGCGAAGCTCAGCACCTCCCCCGCGGGCACGAAGATCGGGTCGTAACCATGGCCTTGGTTGCCCCGGCCCGGCCAGATCCAGGTGCCATGCGCCTCGCCCAGGAAGCCTTCCGTATGCCCGTCCGGCCAGGCGAGGACCAGGGCGCAGGAGAACCAGGCGCCACGGTTCTTGCCCTCCGGATCGGCCTCGGTGGCCTTGCGGGCGACCTCGGCCATGGCCTTGGCATAGTCGCGCGTGCCGTCGGGCTGCTTCGCCCAGTCGGCGGTCCAGACCCCCGGCATCCCGTCCAGCGCGGCGACCGAGAAGCCGGAATCATCGGCCAGCGCCACCTGCCCCGTGGCCGTGGCAGCGGCGAGCGCCTTGATCCGGGCATTGCCGAGGAAGCTGGTCTCCGTCTCCTCCGGCTCCGGCAGGCCGAGATCGCCGACCCCCGTCACCTCCAGCCCCCAGGGGGCCAGCAGGGCCGCGACCTCGCGCACCTTACCGGCATTGTGGGTGGCCAGGATCAGGCGCTTCTCCATCAGGCGGCGGGTCATGCGGTGGCTCCCTCGGCGATGGCCTGTCGCTGCGCGGCGAAAAGCGCCTCCGTGCCGCGCCGGGCCAGGGCGAGCAGGCCGTCGAACTGCGACGGGGTGAAGGGTTCGGCCTCCGCCGTGGCCTGGATCTCGACGATCCCGCCGACATCGGTCAGCACGAAATTGGCATCCGCCCCGGCGGCACTGTCCTCGGCATAGTCGAGGTCGAGCACCGTCTCGCCCTGCCACAGCCCGGCCGAGACGGCGGCCACCTGCCCGGTCAGCGGATTGCGCGACAGGATGCGCATCCGCCGGCAATGCTCGAAGGCCAGGTGCAGCGCCACCCAGGCGCCGGTGATGGCGGCGCAGCGGGTGCCGCCATCGGCGGTCAGCACGTCGCAGTCCAGCACCACGCTCATCTCGCCCATGGCGGCGCGGTCGGTCACGGCGCGCAGGGAACGGCCGATCAGGCGCTGGATCTCCTGCGTGCGGCCGGACTGCTTGCCCTTCGCCGCCTCGCGGTCGCCGCGCTGATGCGTGGCGCGGGGCAGCATGCCGTATTCCGCCGTCACCCAGCCCTGGCCCTTGCCACGCAGGAAGCCGGGCACCCGGCCCTCCACGCTGGCGGTGCAGAGCACCTCGGTCAGGCCCATGCGGATGCGGCAGGACCCTTCGGCATGGCGGGCCACGCCGGGCTCGATGGAAACGGGGCGCAGAGCGTCGGGGGCGCGGCCGGAGGGGCGCGACGTGGGGGATGGCATGGGGCAACTCCGTCGTCCGGTCGGGATGGTCCTGGTAAGGGCCATCCTGTCCGGGCGGAGGCATCGGCGCGACGGGGCCGGGTGTCAACCGCCGATCCACCCGCCACCCCGGGGCGCGGGCGGAAGGAGGGGGGCCGGAGCCGGTCCCCGTGAGGAATGACTCCGGTCAGGGGCCTTGTCAGTGGCCGAGCACGACGCCCTCGCCCGCCGGCAGGGTCGCGGGATGTGCCAGCCGCTTCACCACCAGCGCCGCGGCGGCGATCAGGCCCGGCACGGCGAGCACCAGGAACAGGCTGCCCAGGGTGAGCTGATGGCGCGACAACTCGGCCACCAGGAAGGAGCCGGCGATGCCGCCGAAGCGCCCGAGGCCCAGCATCCAGGCGACCCCCGTGGCGCGCCCCTGGGTCGGGTAGAAGCCCGCCGCCAGGGCCGGCAGCGAGGACTGCGCCGTGTTCATCAGCGTGCCCGCCACCAGCACCGCCAGGATCAGCAGCGGCGGGTTGCCCGTCACCTGCCCGATCGCGGCGATGGACAGCGCAGTCAGCAGGAAGCCGGCGGCGATGATGGAATTGCCGTTGAAGCGGTCCATCAGCCAGCCGAAGAAGATCGCCCCGATGCCGCCGAGCGGGAAGAGCGCCGAGATCATCGCCGCCGTGGCCGGGCGCATGCCGGCATCGCCGAACAGCACTGGCATCCAGTTCACCAGGGCGTAGAAGATCACCAGCCCCATGAAATAGGCGATCCACAGCATCACCGTGCCGACCACGAAGCGCGGCGACAGGATGGTGGCGATACCGCCCTTGCCGGCCGCCACCTGCTGCGTCTCCAGGTTCACGAAGCGGCCCACCTGGTCGGCCGAGGCGGAGATGCGGCGCAGCACGGCGCGCACGCGTTCCGCCGGGGCGCCCTTGGCCAGCATGTAGCGCACCGATTCCGGCAGCAGCAGGAGCAGCAGCACCGCCAGCAGCAGCGGCACCACGCCGCCCAGGTGCAGCACGCTGCGCCAGCCCCAGAGCGGGATCATCCAGGCGGCCAGGAAGCCGCCGAAGGCCGCGCCCAGCGGGAAGCCGCAGAACATGGCGTTGACGATGGTGGCGCGCCGCCCGCGCGGGCAGAACTCGCTCATCAGCGTCACCGCGTTCGGCATGGCGGCGCCCAGGCCGAGGCCGGTGAGGAAGCGCCAGACCACCAGTTGGTCCAGGCTGCCGGCATAGCCCGACATCAGGCAGGCGATGCCGAAGACCAGCACCGAGCCGGTGAGCACCGCCTTCCGCCCGAAGCGGTCGGCGAGCGTCCAGCGGCCCGGCGGCCAGCGCGCCGGCGGCCAGGCCGAAGAGCGCGGCGCTCAGCACCGGCGCCAGGGCCGGGCGGGAGACGCCCCATTCCGCGATCAGCGAGGGGGCGATGTAGCCGATGGCGGCCGTGTCGAAGCCATCCAGCAGCACGATGGTGAAGCAGAGGGCGAAGATGATCCGCTGGAACGGGGAGAAGGGTTGTGAGTCCAGGAAGTCCTGGATGTCGGTCTCGCGGCCTGGCTGCATGGTGTTCTTTCCGGGTTCCTCGAAAGGCTTCCGTTGTTGCACGTCGGGAGTGGCCCGGCCGCATATGCTTTCGGCCCGGAGCCGTATAGCCCCCAGGGGGAGGCACGGCTCCGGACCGTCAGGCCGGCTGCGGGACGGGGATCAGGCGGCGAGCGGCGTCTTGTGCAGGACAGGCATCTCCATCGGCAGGCCGACATAGTTCTCGGCCATCACCGTCTGGGCGGCCTGCGAGCCACGGATATAGTCCAGTTCCGCGATCTGCATGCGCCGCGCGAAGCCGTCCATGTCGGGGAAGCGGTGCGTCAGGCTGGTGAACCACCAGGAGAAGCGCTCCGCCTTCCAGACCCGCGACAGGGCGCGGGCGGAATAGGTCTCCAGCGGTGCGGCCAACCCGTCGCGGTGCTTCGCGATCAGCGCCGCGGCCAGCAGCCCGACATCCGAGGCCGCGAGGTTCAGCCCCTTGGCGCCGGTGGGCGGCACGATATGCGCGGCGTCGCCGGCCAGGAACAGGCGGCCGTAGCGCATCGGCTCGCTCACGAAGGAGCGCAGCGGCGCGATGCTCTTCTCGATCGAGGGGCCGCGCGCCATGGTCCGCGCCGCTTCGTCGCCCAGGCGGATCACCAGCTCGTCCCAGATGCGCTCGTCCGGCCAGTCCTCCAGCTTCTCGTCGAGCGAAACCTGGACGTAGTAGCGGCTGCGCGTCGCCGAGCGCATGCTGGCCAGCGCGAAGCCGCGCTCGTGGTTGGAATAGATCAGCTCGTGGTCGCAGGGCGGCACGTCGGCCAGGATGCCGAGCCAGCCGAAGGGGTAGACGCGCTCGAAATGCGTGCGCAGTGCCTCGGGGATGCTGGCGCGCGACACGCCGTGGAAGCCGTCGCAGCCGGCGACATGGTCGCAGTCGATCCGGTGCTCCTCCCCGCCATGGCGGTAGGTGACATGGGGTGCCTCGCTGTCGAGGCCGTGCAGCGCGACATCGGTGGCCTCGAAGACCAGGGCCGCGCCGCGCGCCACATGCGCCTCGATCAGGTCGTGCGTGACCTCGGTCTGGCCATAGATCGTCACCGCCTTGCCGGTGAGCTGGCGCATGTCCACACGGAAGGTCTCGCCGTCCAGCGCGACGCGGAAGCCGTCATGCACCAGCCCCTCCTGCCGGAGCCGCGCATCGACGCCCGCTTGCGCCAGCAGGTCGACCGTGCCCTGTTCCAGCACGCCGGCCCGGATGCGGCTCTCCACATAGGCGCGGTCCCGCCGCTCCAGCACGATGCAGTCGATCCCGGCGCAGTGCAGGAGCTGGGACAGCAGCAGTCCGGCCGGTCCGGCCCCGATGATCGCGACCTGTGTGCGCTGGCGCATGGATGCCTCCCTGATCCTCAATCTTATAGAAGAGATGGCGCAGGCCGGCGGTGCGGAACAAGGCAATTTTATCGCATTGAATTGGACTTTTCAGGCAAAGCGCCGGAGAAGGCCGCCATGCCTCCAACCGCATCCGCCCCGTCCGGACCGCCCGCCGTCCCCACCTACGACCTTTACGGGGAAGCGCAGCCGCGGCCGGTGCTGGACCCGGTGCATCTGGAAACACTGATGGTCCGGAGCCACCCGCATGATTGGAATATCCGGCCACACCGGCACCGTGCCCTGGGACAGGTCTTCTGGCTCTCGGCGGGCGGTGGCCTGATCCTGCGCGAAGGCCAGGCCCAGGCTTTCGAGGCGCCCTTCCTGATCTACATGCCGCCCGGCGCGGTGCATGGCTTCCGCTTCGCTCCCTGGAGTGCCGGGCATGTGCTGACGCTGACGGATTCCCTGCTGGGCTCGGCGTTGCAACTGATGCCGGAGCCCTGGCCGGTGGGCCCCTTCAGCTTCGGCCTGGCCGGGCATGAGCCTCTGATCGAGGCGCTGAACGGCGCCTTCCAGGCGCTGGAGGCGGAATTCCGCCGCACCGGCCCGGGACGCAACACGGCGATGGCAGGGTGGGTGCTGCTGATCCTGTCGCTGTTGCGGCGCAGCTTCGCGGAAGAGGCGTCCGCCCGCCAGCGGCCCTCGCCGCAATCGGTGCTGGTGGACCGTTTCCGGGCTCATCTGGAAGCGCATTTCGCCGAGCACCTGACCCTGCCGGAACATTGCCGCCGGCTGGGGGTCACACCCAGCACGCTGACCCGCGCCTGCCGTGCCGTGACCGGACAATCGCCTCTGCAACTGATCCAGGAGCGGCTGATGCTGGAGGCGCGCCGCCTGCTGGCCTACACGGCCTTCAGCGTGTCGGAGATCGCCTTCCAGCTCGGCTTCGACCCCGCCTATTTCTCGCGGGCCTTCACCCGGCAGGAGGGAATGTCGCCCGCTGCCTTCCGGCGCCGGGCCTCCTGGAGCGAGCCGGCCGGAGCGGAAGGTTCTTGAGGTGGACAGCAGAATCGTCAATTTATGTGATGATAATCCTCAAAATTTGGCCCATGGAAAAGATAATTAGGATGCTCCATATCCCTGTCACCGGTCGGGCAATAGGGCTCGCCGGGCAGACAGGAACGATACCATGTTCAGGATTTCCAGCCGCCTTGCCGCCGCCGCCCTGGCCCTCTCGCTGGGTGCCTTCGCCCCGCTGGCCCATGCCGAAGTGACCGACTTCTCCAATTCCGGGTCCTCCAGCGTGAACGGCACCCCTTCCTACGAGGCCACCACCCGTGCCATCGCCGGCGCCACGCCGCTCAATGTCAGCAACTCCGGCTCCTCGGCCGTCGGCATCGGCTCGCCCTACGTCGCCGAGCGGGTGATGGTGACGCAGAACAGCGTGGGTGCCTCGCCCACCGACTTCTCGGGCTCGGGCTCCAGCGCGGTGGGCGGCGGCTTCGGCACCGGCCCTCATGTGCCGCAGCACTCCATGCTCGCCAACCGCTAAGGGCGGTGGGCGGAGGGGGCGCGCCACGGGGAAGGACCCCAAGCCCTTCCTGGCGGCCGTATCCCGGGCGGAACACCCACAGCCGGGTTGTCCGCCTGAGACCGGCGGCCGGGGATTCTTCCCCATGGCCATCCCCTTCCTGACAGGGAGGCGTCACCACGCGCAGACAGCATGAACAGGATCGCCCAAGCCGCCAGCCGTTCCGCTGGCGCCCGGGACGCCGAGCCTGATCCGTTTGCCCGGGAGCGCGACCTGGCCTGGGCGCGGCACCGGGGGCAATGCTATCCGACCAGCAGCGCGGTGAACGACTGGGAAGCCTATCACCGGGCGCTGCTGTCGGAGGAGGCGCGGCTGCACGGCTTCGTGGAGTGGAACTCGCCACGGCTGCGCGAAAGGCTCTCGGCGGAGCAGAACCACCGCTGCTGCCATTGCGGCAAGCGGATGTATGCGGATGCGCCGGACCCGGACGACCGGCCGAGCTTCGAGCACATCCTGCCGCGCAAGCAGGGCGGCGGGAACCGTCCCTGCAACCTCGCCGTCGCCTGCCGCCGCTGCAACGTGGACCGGGCGGACAGGCTCGGCTGGTGCCGCGGCAAAAGGCCGCGTTGAACCTTGCGGGAGAGGCGTTCAGGCCTCTCCCGCTTCCGTTGGGCGGCACCTTTTCCATGGGAGGGGAGGCGGCCCGTCGCCGAAGCGCTACGACTCTCCGCGGGTTGCCGCGCCCGCCCATGACGGCGAAGTCAGGGGGGCTGGCGCCAGGCTTTCGGCCAGATCGGCCACTTGCCGCCGGATCTCTGCCACGGCGGTGATTTCCCAGAGGCCGCCCGGGGCACAGGGGCCGATGGCATGGAGGCCGGGTACGGCCCGGCCGTCCCGGTCCAGGACGGCGGCGCTGCCGGGCGCCGTATCGAGGCCCAGTTCCAGCGGATCGAGCCGCGCCAGCCCCGCCGCGAGGAGTTCCGCCGTCGCCGGGTGCCGGAGCCAGTGGCGCCCCCGGCGGGGCCGGTGCAGAGCAGCAGCCGCGTCACGGACAGGACCTCGCGCCGGCCGTCCCGGTGGCGCAGCATCGCGCGGAGCCTGCCATCCGGTGTGGTGGTGCAACCGCGCAGCCGGGCGGCATGGACCGTCACCTGACCGCTCTCCACCATCTCTCGCAGGATGGTGGAGATCTCCGGCGCGATGCGGTGCCGGTGCAGGTTCCAGGCGGTGCGGGCATGGCGCAGGAAGCGCTGCCGCTCCATCATGTCCAGGCCCTGCCACAACGCCTGGACCCGCGGGCGGACGGCATCCATCACCGCCTGCCAGGGCCAGCCCTCGGCCCGGGCCCGCGCGGCCTCCCGCCGCAGCCAGCGCGACAGGCCCCGCACGGTCGGGGGATTCGGCGGCTCCGCCAGATCCCAGATGGTGCCGGGCGGTGCGGCGCTGTGGGGCAGAGGTAGCCAGCCATGGCGCGAGACCACATGCACCGCGCCGCGATGCCCCTGCGCGCGCAGGGCCAGCAGGTGATCCGCCATGGTCAGGCCACTGCCCAACAGCAGCACCGCGCCATCCGGCGGCAGGTCGCGTAGTTCGGACAGGCCCTGGCAGGCCCCCTCGACCGGTGCGGCGGGCGGGTTGCCGAGAGCGAGCACGCAGGCATGGGCCTGGCAGGCCATCGCCCCGGCCTCGATGTGCCAGAGCCCTTCCGCGCCGCGCCGGATCGCGGTGACGGCCCATGGCACATGGGTGAGTTCCGCCCCCGTGCCGCGCTGTGCCTCCCCCAGCAGCGAGAGCATGTAGCGCCCGTAGAGCTGGCGCGGCACGAAGCGGCGCGCCACCGGCTTGTCGCGGGCCTCCGCCGGACAGAAGGCATCCGGCGGCTGCGGCAGCAGCCAGCGGGCGAAATGGTCGGGCTCCCCGGCCAGGGCACTCATGCCCCCGGCCGGAGCATTGAGGACATGCCAGCGCCCCGCTTCCTCATAGGCCGGGCCCCGGCCGGGCTCGGAACGCGGCTCGAAGAGCAGGACCCGCCGCCCGGCCGGGAGCCTCGCGCGCAGGAGAATGGCCAGCAGGGTCCCGGTGAAGCCCCCGCCGACGATGGCAATATCGACCGGCTGATCCATGAGCGCAGCCTAGCGGAGCCGGTCAGGGCCGGGCAAACAAACCATTCTCTGTTCCGACCCAGAAAAGGATGCATCTTTTGCGCAAAGGCGAGAATAGGGATGAAAATTCCCCATTCTCATAACGGGGCCTAAACGGCGAGGTAGCGGCGCCGCGCCGCCTCGTCCGCCGCCAGCGCCTCCGGCGTCCCGCTCCAGACGGCGCGGCCCTTCTCGAGCACCACCGCGCGGTCCGCCACGCCCCGGGCGAAATGCGGGCTCTGCTCGGCCAGCAGGATGGTCAGCCCCTCGGCCTTCAGCCGCAGCACCGCCTGCGCCATCTGTTCCACGATCACCGGCGCCAGGCCCTCGCCCGGCTCGTCCAGCAGCAGCAGGCGCGGATTGCCCATCAGGGTGCGCGCGATGGCCAGCATCTGCTGCTCTCCCCCGCTCATCCGTCCTCCCGGCCGGTCGCGCATGTGGCCGAGATTGGGGAAGAGCGTGAAGAGCCGTTCCGGCGTCCAGGGCGGCAGCCCCTCGCGTGGCGCCTGCCGGCCGACCTCCAGATTCTCCATCACGGTGAGATCGGTGAAGATCCGCCGCTCCTCCGGCACATAGCCGAGGCCGGCGCGGGCGATGCGGTGCGGCTCCCAGCCCGTGATCTCCCGCCCGGCGAAGCGGATGCCGCCGCCCTCGGCCCGCAGCAGCCCCATGATGGTCTTGAGCGTGGTGCTCTTGCCCGCGCCGTTGCGGCCCAGCAGCATCACCAACTCGCCCGCCCCGACCTGGAGGGAGAGTCCCCGCAGGATGCGGGCGCGGCCATAGCCGCCGATCAGATCCACCAGTTCCAGCATCAGCCGGCCACCCCGCCACCGGTTCCCAGATAGATTTCCCGCACCGCCGGATCGGCGCGGATGGAGGCTGCGTCCCCTTCCGCGATCAGCCTGCCATGGTCCAGCACCAGGATGCGGTCGGACACACCGAAGACCACGTCCATGTCATGCTCGGTGAAGAGCACGGCGATGCCCCCTTCCGTGGCGATCCGCCGCACCAGCCGCATCAGCGCCTCGCGCTCCGCCGGGGCCATGCCGGCGGTGGGCTCGTCCATCAGCAGCAGGCGCGGCTTTCCGGCCAGGGCGACGGCCAGCTCCAGCCGTTTCAGGTCGCCATAGGCCAGTACCCCGGCTGCGCGCTCCGCCTGTTCCGCTAGCCCGACCTGTTCCAGCAGTGCCCCGGCTTCCGCCCGGTGGCGACCGGCCAGGGGGCGCCAGAAGCGCCAGATCTCCCCCTCCCGTGCCAGGAGGGCGAGCTGCACATTCTCCCGCAGTGTCATGGAGCCGAAGGTGGCGGTGACCTGGAAGGTCCGCCCCACCCCCGCCGCGCGACGGCGCGGGGCGAGAGGCCGGTGATGTCCCGCCCTTCCAGGATCAAGCACCCGGTATCCGGCCGCAACTGCCCGCCCACCATGTTGAAGCAGGTGGACTTCCCGGCCCCGTTCGGCCCGATCAGCGCCAGCATCTCCCCCGCTTCCAGCGCGAAGGAGACGTCCGAGACCGCCGCCACCCCGCCGAAGGATTTCCGCAGGCCCTGCGCCACGAGCAGGCTCATGCGCCGGTCCGGTGTTGTGTGTGTGGTTGGCCCCGGGGGCGGCTCCGCCTGCCCCCGGACCCTGCCCTGAGTGGGCGCCGGGTGGCACCGCCGGCCTCCGGCCCGATCCGGCAGGGCAGGCGGGGCGGAGGGGCTCCCGAAGAAGAAACATGGTGTCCGCATGGGCCGCCCGGGCAGTCGCCGGAGAGCCATGATCTCCAGTGCGATCCGGCCGACAGCAAAGAACCAGCAAACCGGGGCCAGGGCCCCCAATGGGAGCTTGAGGGGCCCGGCGGATCAGGAGGTACGGGGGGTCGACGCACTGCGTCGACGGCGGAGCCTTTCCCCCGGTGTGCGACGGCACCGCTCACGCTTCCCGCCCCCGCAGCCAGAGGCGCCGCGCCGCGCCGGCGATGCCTTCGGGGAAGGCCACCACGACCAGCAGGATCACGGCCCCCAGCACGAGGCGCCAGAGATCGGTGCTGCGGACCAGGAGATCGGCGAGGCCGGTATAGGCGAGGGCGCCGACCACCGGGCCACTCATCGTCTGGAGCCCGCCCAGCAGCACCATCAGCAGGGCCTCCACCGAATGCGGGATGGCGATATAGGTCGGGAAGACGCCGCCCTTGGCATAGGTGAAGATCGCCCCGGCCAGGCCCGCCGCCGCCCCGGCCAGGGCCAGGGCCAGGATGCGCAGCCGCGCCACGTCGAGCCCGATCGCCTCCGCCCGCAGCGCCGAATCCCGGCCCGCGCGCAGCGCGTAGCCATAGGGGGCGTAGAGCATCCGGCGCAGCAGCAGCACCGTCCCCACGCCCAGCGCCAGCGCCAGGAGGTAGAAGGCGCGCGGGTCGCGCGCCCAGCCCTCCGGCCAGATTCCGAGCAGCCCGTTGTCGCCGCCGGTCACCCCGACCCACTGGAAGGCGATGGCCCAGGTGATCTGCGCGAAGGCCAGGGTGAGCATCGCGAGATAGATGCCCGAGAGCCGCACCACGAACCAGCCGAAGGCCGCCGCCACCAGCCCGGCGGCGAGCGGCGCGGCCAGGAGCGCCAGCGGCATGGGGGCGGACAGGGTCTGGGCCAGCAGCCCGGCGGCATAGGCGCCGATGCCGAACCAGGCGGCATGGCCGAAGCTGGCCAGCCCCCCCGGACCCATCATGAAGTGCAGGCTGGCCGCGAAGACCAGCGCCACGCAGGCCTCGGTCAGCACGCTGAGCGCGTAGTCACCGAGCCAGACGGGCGCGGAGGCGGCCAGCAGCAGTGCCACGAGGCCCAGCGCGCGCAGGGCGGGCGGGGCGGGGCGGATCACCGGCGCTGCGGCCACCGCCTCCCGCGTCTCGGCCTGCGGGCGGCCCAGGAGGCCGTTCGGGCGCAGCACCAGCACCACCGCCATCACCAGGAAGACCAGCACCAGCGTGCTCTGCGGCAGCAGCGCCACGCCGAAGGCCTGGAGCACGCCGATCAGCAGGCTGGCCAGGAAGGCGCCCCCCAGGCTGCCCAGCCCGCCCACCACCACGACCACGAAGGCCTCGGTGATCACCGACAGGTCGATCTGCAGGTTGGCCGAGGCATTGGGCAGGGACAGCACGCCGCCCAGCCCCGCCAGCCCGGCGCCGAGGGCGAAGACCGAGGTGAAGAGCAGGCGCTGGTTCACGCCCAGCGCCGCCGCCATCTCGCGGTCCAGCGTCGCGGCGCGCAGCAGCGTGCCCCAGCGCGTCCGGTGCAGTAGCAGCCAGAGCAGGCCCAGCACCACCGGCCCGGCGCCGATCAGCAGCAGGTCGTAGAAGGGGAAGCGGCTGCCGGCGATCTCCACGAAGCCGCGCATCCAGCGCGGGCGGGGCAGGGAAAGCTCCGCCGGCCCCCAGAGCCGGAGCGTGACATCCTGCAGGATCAGCACCACGCCGAAGGTGGCCAGGAGCTGGAACAGTTCAGGCGCGCGGTACACCCGCCGCATCACCGCCAGTTCCAGCACCATGCCGATCAGCGCCGTGGCGAGCATGGTGAGCAGCACGCCGAGCACGAACCATTCCGGATCGCGAGGCAGGCGCGTCAGGATGCTCCAGCCGATATAGGCGCCGAGCATGGTCAGGCTGCCATGCGAGAAGTTCACGATCCGCGTGACGCCGAAGAGGATCGTCAGGCCGGAGGCCACCAGGAAGAGCGAGGAGGCGCCGGCCAGCCCCGTGAGCAGGGTGGGCAGGAAGGTTTCGGTCACGGGCCGTGCGCGCCTTTCCCGGGTGCTCCGGAGGCGGCCGATCCTCCAGAATTCTCCGGCAGGTCATGGGTGATTGCCATGCCCGCGTCGATAGCGGATCGCTTCCGCAGCGTCGCCGGGGAATCTGCCGCGAATCCGTCGGGATGCAGCGGCAAGGGTATGGCATTCATGCCGGGCGCGGAAAGGTCCGGCTGTTCCCTCCTGTTCAGGATCCGGTGGCGAGACGCGTTGGCTCCTCGGCGCGGTAGCCGAGCCGGGCGGAAATGGCCTCCGCATGCGCGATCACGGTGGCGGCCAGTTCGGGCACCCTGGCCTGCGTGACGCGCCGAGCCGGGCCGCTGGCGCTGATCGCGGCGAGGACCCGGCCGGCCATGTTGCGGATCGGCGCGCCGACGCAACGCAGATCGGGCTCGTGCTCGCCATCGTCGATGGAATAGCCACGCATCCGGATGGCCTGGAGCTCCTGCCGCAGCGCGGTGCCATCCACGATCGTGCGGTTGGTGAAGGGCGGCAGGCCGAGGCGGATGATCCGGTCGATCACGGCATCGGGCTGGAAGGCCAGGGCCGCCTTGCCGACGCCGGTGCTGTGGCAGGGCGTCGCCTCCATCCGCGTGACCGTGTTGTTCGGCCGCCCGTCACCACGTTCCAAACGCTCGATGAAGACCATCTGCATGCCGTCGAAGACACAGAGATGCACATCCTCGCCGCTCAGCCTCGCCAGGGCATCCACATAGGGTCGGGCTTCGCGGAACAGAGGGAGATTGGCCAGGGCGGTGTTGCCCAGTTCGAAAAGCTTGAAGCCGAGCCGGTAGCGCTCGCGGCTCGCCTCCTGCTCCAGGAAGCCGAGGGCGCGCAGGCTGTCCACGATCCGGTGCACGGTGGTGCGCGGCAGCCCTGTGCGCCGCGCGATCTCCAGCACGGAGAGTTCCCGGTCGATGAGCGAGAAGCACTCCAGCACATCAAGCATCTTGGACATCGACTTCAGGTTCTGCCGGCCGCTCTCCTGCTCCGGTGCCAGGTCCTGCACTCGTCTCGTCGTCTTCAGCATCGGGCCCTTTGTCTGGACGTTGCGCGAAAGGGCCCCGGACGGACCGGGGCCCCTTGGCATGGGAAACGGTACCGCGTGGCTTTCTACTCCAGGCGGATGTTGGCCTTCTGGATCACCTCGGTCCAGCTTTTCGTTTCCGACTCCATGTTGGCCCGGACCACTTCCGGCGGATTGTAGGTCGGCACGAAGCCGCGCTCGGCATAGAGCTTCTGCAGATCCGGCCTGCTCAGCGCCTCGCGCAGCGCGGCGCTCAGCTTCGCCACGATCGCGGGATCGGTGCGCGCCGGAACCATCAGCGCCTGCCAACTGTTCACCTCGGCGCCCGGGACGCCGGCCTCCGCGGCCGTCGGCACGTCCGGCAGTGCGGCGAAACGCTGCGGCATGGCCACGGCGAGGAGGCGGATGCTGCCCGTGCCCTGATGCGACTGCACGAGGCCCAGCGTGTCGAACATCAGCTGGATGCGCCCCGCGATCAGGTCGGTGAGCGCCGGGGCGGAGCCGCGATAGGGAACATGGATCAGGTTGACGCCCGAGCGGATGGCGAAAAGCTCGCCCACCAGATGCGTGACGCCGCCCGCGCCACCGGAGGCGAAGCTGACCTCGCCCTGGCGGGCCTTCGCGTAGTCCACGAATTCCTTCAGGTTCTTCACCGGCAGGCTGGCCGGGACGATGTAGAGGAGCGGATCGGTGGTGACCTGTCCGACCGGCGCCAGGTCGCGCTGTGGTTTGAAGCGCGTGTTGGTGTAGAGGATGGGGTTGGTGACCAGCACGCCGGAATTGGCATGCAGCAGCGTGTAGCCATCCGGCGCCGACTCCGCGACATGCTCCATGCCGATATTGCCGGCGGCGCCTGCCCGGTTGTCCACCACCACCGGCTGGCCCAGGATGCCGCTCAGCACCTGTGCCAGGGGGCGGGAAACGGTGTCGATGCCGCCGCCGGCGCCGAAGGGCACCACGATGCGGATCGGCCGGTTGGGGAAGGAGGTGGCCGCGTTGCCGTTCTGCGCCCTGGCATCCGGCGATGCGAGGAGCGCCGCGGCGGCAAGGGCGAGGCCTGCGAGCGCGCGACGCCCCGTGAGGGCGGGTTTCCCGTTCCGGGCATGGCGGCGGGGAGCCTGTCCGCCCTTTGCTTCCTGGACCATTCTTCGTTTCCTCCGTCCGCTCCGGGACGGCCGCGCGCCGTTCCGGGCGGCGGAGAGGCCGGGCGGACCTTGTTTTTGCGTAAGATCTTCCCCGATGGCGCGGAAGGGCGCCATCGGGCATGGCGAGCCGGCGTTACTCGGCGGCGATGCGGACGCCCTGGCCTTCCATCTCCAGCACATGGCGCAGCGCCGGGGCGATGGCGGCCTTCTGCGCCTCGGAGGCAACCGGCATGGGCGCGCGCGGCAGGCCGACGGGACAGCCCTGCAGTTCCAGCGCATACTTGACGCAGGCGGGCAGGTTGTCGCCGACGATGGTGTTCCAGAAGCGCAGCATGCGTGTGTGGATTTCCATCGCCGTGGCATGGTCGCCGCGCTGCACGGCATCCCAGAGCGCCACGCAGACGCCCGGCACGGCGGCGGGATTGGCCGCGATGGTGCCCGGCGAGCCCAGCGCGAAGGAGGGGTAGAGCAGGGCATCCACCGCGGAGAAGACGAGCTTGCCCTCGGGAACATCCAGCAGCAAGTCGGCCATCAGCTTCATGTCGCCCTGGCTCTGCTTCACGCCGATCACGCCCGGGATCTCGCGCATGATGCGGATCAGTTGCGCCGGGCTCAGGTAGTTCCAGGGAATGACATTGTAGATGATGACTGGCTGCTTCACCGATTCCGCGAGCGTCCTGAAGTGCTGATAGGTTGCTTCCTCGCTCGGCTTGAACAGGTAGTGCACCGGCGTGATCTGGAGTGCGTCGACGTTCAGGTCGTCGATGTCGCGGGCGCGCAGGATGGCCTCGCGCGTGCTGTTGGCGATGATGCCAGCCACCACCGGGACCTTGCCACCGACTTCCTCGACGGTCGCAGCCATCAACTGCCGGAACTCGTCCCGTGTCAGCGTGTGCCCTTCGCCGGTGCTGCCGCCGACGCAGATGCCATGCACGCCCTTGTCCAGGAAAAAGCGGACCTGCGCGCGGAAGGCTTTCTCGTCGATCTCACCCTCCGCGTTGAAGGGCGTGGTCATTGGCGGGATGATCCCGTGAAGCTTGCCGGTCATGTTTCCTCCAATCGGTTGTTGTCCGATATACGGACATTATTTTTGCGGAAGGATGACGGTCAAGTCATTTTTGGTGGGCCTGCCCAGAAATTTTTCGTGAAAGAAGTGGGCTACGGATGGGTGCGGTGCGCCGGGCAGACTTGATCCCAGCAGGCAGTTACTTGATGATGTCTGCATAATGGACAAACAGAGAGGTCGGAGACGATGCTGCTGAACCTTGCCCCGGCGGCGGCAGGCGTCGCCCTCATCCTTCCCGCCCTGCAGGCTGCATTGCGGAAGCCGGTGCTGACCAGCGCCGCCGCCCGCGCGCATTACGGCCATGGCGAGGCCCTGCCCGACGATGTCCCGCCCGATGCGGTGGTGCGCCCGCGCGACAACGCGGAGGTCGCCGCCGTGGCACGCCTTTGCCACGAGGCGCGGGTGCCGCTGATCCCCTTCGGGGCCGGGACCTCGGTGGAGGGGCAGGTGGTCGCGATCCATGGCGGCGTGACCATGGACCTGTCGCTGATGGACACGATCCTCGACGTCTCCCCCGCCGCGCTGGACTGCCGCGTGCAGGCGGGCGTGCGGCGGCTGCAACTCAACGAGGCGCTGCGTGGCGACGGGCTGTTCTTCCCGGTCGATCCCGGGGCCGATGCCACGCTGGGCGGCATGGCGGCCACCCGCGCCTCCGGCACCGGCGCGGTGCGCTACGGCACGATGCGGGAGAATGTGCTCGGCCTGACGGTGGTGACGGCGGATGGCCGCATCCTGCGCACTGGCACCCGGGCGCGGAAATCGGCCAGCGGCTACGACCTGACGCGGCTCTTCCTCGGCAGCGAGGGCACGCTGGGCATCATCACCGAAGTGCAGCTCCGCCTTCAGGGGCTGCCCGAGGCGGTCTCCGCCGCCACCTGCCAGTTCCCTTCCGTCGAGGCGGCGCTGGAGGTCGCGGTGGGGGTGCTGCAATCCGGCATCCCGGTGGCGCGGATGGAATTCGCCAACGCGCCGCAGATGCGCTGCTGCATCGCCTTCTCCCGCCTGGAGGGGCTGGAGGCGCTGCCGACCCTGTTCCTCGAATTCCATGGCAGCCCCGCCGCGGTGGAGGAACAGGCGCTGGCGGTGGAGGCCCTGGCGGCGGAGGCCGGGGTGGCGGCTTCGCCTGGGCGCGGCGGCCGGAGGATCGTTCCCGGCTCTGGAAAGCCCGGCACGACGCCCTGCCGGCCAACCTGGCCCATGGCCGGGGCCGTGCCCTGATGGGCACGGATGCCTGCGTGCCCATCTCCGCGCTCGCCGACTGCATCCTGGAGACGGAGGCGGATATCGCGGCAACGGGGCTGGAGGCGCCGCTGATCGGCCATGTCGGCGATGGCAACTTCCACCTGGGCATCCTCTTCGACGCCGCCCTGCCGGGGGAGCGCGAGCGCGCCGAGGCCCTGGCGCACCGCACCGGGGAGCGTGCCATCCGGCTGGGCGGCACCTGTTCCGGCGAGCACGGGATCGGGCTGCACAAGCTGGACCTGATGGCCCTGGAGCATGGTGGGGCGCTGGACCTGATGTGGGCCGTCAAGCGGGCCTTCGATCCGCACGGGATCATGAACCCCGGCAAGCTGCTGCCGCCGCGTGACAGCGACTGAGCAGAGAGACGAGGGAGGAGGACGCATGAAGAAGCTGGTGAACGACCCCCGCCATGTGGTGCAGGAGATGCTGGAAGGGCTGGTGGCGCTGAACCCGGCCCAGGCCCTGCTGGAGGATGAGGATGTCGTCATCCGCGCCGGGCTGCCGGAACCGGCGCGGCGCAAGGTGGCGGTGATCTCCGGCGGCGGGGCGGGGCATGAGCCGGCCCATGCGGGCTATGTCGGGGAGGGGATGCTCTCGGCGGCGGTGACGGGCGATGTCTTCACCTCTCCCAGCACCGATGGGGTGCTGGCGGGAATCCGGGCGGTGGCGGGGCCGGCCGGGGCGCTGCTGGTGGTCAAGAACTACACGGGCGACCGGCTGAACTTCGGCCTCGCCGCCGAACTGGCACGGGCGGAGGGCATTCCGGTCGAGATCGTGGTGGTGGCCGACGACGTGGCCCTGCGCGCCACGGTGGAGCCGGAGCGCCGGCGCGGCATCGCCGGCACCGTGCTGGTGCACAAGCTGGCCGGCGCCGCGGCGGAGGGAGGCCAGTCCCTGTCCGAGGTGGCGCGCCTGGCGCGCGCGGCCGCGGCGGAGATCGGCAGCATGGGCGTGGCGCTGGGCGCCTGCACCGTGCCCGCCGCCGGGCAGCCCGGCTTCACGCTGGGCGAGGAAGAGGTGGAACTCGGCCTCGGCATCCATGGCGAGCAGGGCGTGGAGCGCGGTGCGCTGCGGCCGGCGGATGGGCTGGTGGAAACGCTGCTCGCCGCCATCCTGGAGGATCGCGGCCTGCGGGCGGGGGAGCGCCTCGCGCTGCTGGTCAACGGGCTGGGCGGCACGCCGCCGATGGAACTGGCCATCGTCGCCCGCCGCGCCCTGGCCCTGCTGCGGGAGCGGGGGCTGGTGGTGGAACGGGCCTGGGCGGGGAACTTCCTGACCGCGCTGGAAATGCCGGGCTGCTCGCTGTCCCTGCTGCGGCTGGACGAGGCGCGGCGGGATCTCCTGGACGCGCCGGCCCGCGCCCCGGCTTGGCCCGGCGGCGGGCATGTCCCGTCCCACCCCGCCCTGGTCCCGGCCCCGGCCGGCAAGGATGCCGCGGCGGAACGCCAGCCCGGCCCGCTCTCCGGCCGGCTGAAGCAGGCCGCCCTGGCCGCGGCCGAGGCGGTGGAGGCCGCCGAGGCGGAGCTGACCGCGCTCGACAGCCGGGCCGGGGATGGCGATCTGGGGATCAGCCTGGCACGCGGCGCGGCCGCCATCCGGGCCTTGCCGCCCGCTGCCTTCGCCGATGCGCCGGAAGCCCTGGCGCGGATCGGCGGCGCGCTGCGCCGGGCCATCGCGGGCAGTTCCGGCCCCTTCTATGCCACGGCTTTGCTGCGCGCGGCGCGCGACCTGCCACCGGAGCCTGGGCCGGCCGATTGGGCCGCAGCCTTCCGGCGTGGCGTGGCGGCCATCGCGGAACTCGGGGGCGCGAAACCCGGCGACCGGACCATGCTGGATGCGCTGCATCCGGCGGCGGAAGCCTTCCTCGCGGAACTCGAAGCGGGCCGGCCGGCGCCCATGGCCTGGGCCGCCGCCGTCCGGGCCGCCGAGGCCGGCGCCGAGCAGACCACCCGGATGCGGCCCCGGTTGGGCCGGGCCAGCTATCTCGGCGAGCGTGCACTCGGCGTGCCCGATGCAGGCGCCGCCGCGGCCGTGGTCTGGCTGCGTGCGCTGGCCGCCGCACCGGGCTGAGACGGCATGGCGGCCGCAGGGAATGCCCGGTGGAAGGTCATCTCCGGCCGGCCACCTCGCCCAGCCGCACCGAGGTCAGGGCCAGGAAGCACAGGGCGGGCAACGTCGCGGGATGGGCCGGGATCTCCCCAGCCCTTTTCGGATGAGCAGGGCGCTGGGAGGCCGGTGGTGGCGGGCTTGCGGACGCGATGGTCAGCAACGCCGAGTGGGATGACCCGGCCGATGTGAAGGCGATGTTCCGCTCGGCGGATTTCGTGGGCGACAGCCGGGTGGTCTTCGACATCGGCGGCAACAAGTTCCGCCTGATCGTTCGCATCGCCTATCGCTATCGCCGGGTGCTGGTGAAGTTCATCAGCACTCGCGCCGAGTGCGGCAGATCAACCTGGAAGGTCTTCCAGGTTTGGTGGGAAGCCCGCGATGCCATGCTTGCGCTGTGCGCCAATGTGGGTTCTGCGGCCGCCGGACAGGCCGCAAAACATGAGCTCCCATCTCCCGGTGTCCCAACGGATTCTTGGGAACAAGGACCGGTTGTGGCCCAGAATTGTAATAAATATCAGTTAGTTATCGCGCTTCGCTGGCGGAGAGGGTGTCCGCCCGGACGATAGGTTCTAGGCCGCCTTAGGGCGACACGGGAAGTTGCGTCCCCTAATCGGTTCCCCAATGGACCGTTTGTCCAGTTGATGGCCCGTTCTGTCCAGGCCAGCCCGCGCGCCGCTCGCCATTCTGTCCAAGGCCGGCCGCCTGCATGGCAGCGTCGCACTACATCAGCCGTTAAGCCGCATGGCTTCTCTGTCACGCGAGGCTATTACGCGGCATTATTGCACACGAATCGCAGGTAGGACGGATGGCACGGACAGGGGCAGCTAGGCAAGGGAGGGCAGAGACGGCGGGCGCTGCCCTGCTGCACCGTCAACGCGCCCTGTCAGCCGTGGCCGATGCGGCCAGCGTAGAGGCGGCCCGCGCCGTCGCCCACGCCGCCGCAGTGGCGTGGTGGCAGGCGAGTGCCAAGGCGCATGGCGCCAGCCGGCTGGCGCCCGTCACTCCCCCGCCGGGCTGGCGCTCGCCGAACTCTCGCCCTTCACCGTCGCCGATGCGCGCGCGTTCGGGCATGACCTTGCCCGGCTGCCGGTGCCGGAAGCCGTCGCCGCGCTCGGCCGCCTCTACACGCAAGCCCTGCCGCCAGCGCACCGGACCCAGCACGGCATCTTCTACACCCCGCCCGCCTTGGTCCGGCGCCTGTTGGACAAGGCGGAGGCCGCTGGCCATGGCTGGCGCGGCGGGCGGGCGATTGATCCCTCATGCGGGGGCGGCGCCTTCCTTGTGGAAGCCGCCGGCAGGATGCTCGCCGCGATGGACGGCGCCGAGCCTGCCATTGCCCTCGCCGCGCTCGGCTCCCGGCTGCGCGGATGGGATTTGGACGGCTTCGCCGCATGGCTGGCCAATCTCGCGGTTGAGGCCGTGGCACTGCCCTTGGTCGCCGCGTCCGGCCGCCGGCTGGGGAATGTCGCGGAGATGCGCGACGCGCTGTCCGATTTCGAGGATGCGGCCGGGCTGCACGATTTGGTCATGGGCAACCCGCCGTTCGGCAAGGTGAAGGACACGCCCGAGACGCGCGCCCGCTTCGGCCGCAGCCTGCACGGGCATCCGAACCTCTACGGGCTGTTCACCGATCTTGCCGTGCATCTGGCGAAGCCGGGCGGCGGGATCGTCGCCTATCTGACACCCGCGAGCTTCCTGGCCGGACACTACTTCAAGGCGCTGCGCCGGCTGTTGCACGAGCACGCGGCGCCCGTGTCGATTGACCTACTCGAAAGCCGCAAGGATGCCTTCGCGGACGTGCTGCAAGAGGTAGCCCTTTCGACGTTCCGGCGCGGCCGTGCCGAGCGCAGCGCGACATGCGCCGTTGTGCTCGCCGAGCGCGGCGCGCTCACGGTGCAGCCGACAGGCGCCTTGATCCTGCCGGACGATCCCGAAGCGCCGTGGACCCTGCCGCGCAGCGCCGATGATGCGGCCTTTGTGCAGCGCATGCGCGAGATGCCGGCGCGCCTCGCCGATTGGGGCTATGCGGTGTCAACCGGCCCGCTTGTGTGGAACCGCCACAAGCCCCGGCTGCACACCAAGCCGGGAAAGAACCGCGTCCCCATCGTATGGGCGGAAGCAATCACGCAGGATGGACGCTTCGTCCTCAAAGCGACGAAGCGGAACCACGCGCCGTGGTTCGAGCCTAGCAGTCCCAATGACCCGAACATCGTCACGCGCCCTTGCGTGTTGGTGCAGCGGACCACGGCGAAGGAACAGCACCGCCGGCTTATCTCGGCGGAGATGCCGGCCGAAGTGATCGCGCAGCACGGCCGCATCACGGTTGAGAACCATCTCAACATGGTGTTGCCCATCGTCGCCAAGCCGAAGGTGCCGGTGTCCGCCGTCGCCGCCTTCCTCGCCACCATGACAGCGGATCGCGTGCTTCGCTGCATCAACGCATCTGTTGCCGTGAGCGCATCCGAACTCGAAGCCATGCCCCTACCCGCCGCCGATAAGTTGTTAACCGCGCTCGCGTCGCCCGATCCAGAGAAGGCGGTCGCCCGCCTCTATGGTGCCGAATGAGCCTGCCGCCGCTGATACCCTGGCAGGACGTTCGCGAACGGCTGTTGACGATCTTCCCCGAAGGCACACCGGATCGCGGATACCTGATACGCGAGATGACGGCGCGAACGGTGTTCACCGCGCTCTATGTCGGCGCCGTCGCGGGTGCCGATTTATGGATTGCACCCCGCCATGTCGTGCGCATGAGCGATGCCCAGGCCGCGCAGCAAGACGACGCGGCACGCGGTGCCTACTACGTCGCGATGACAGCGGCGAAGGCGCCTTCCCGGAAGGCCGCTGGTATGCCGAGAACACGCGCGAGCCGTTGCGGGATGAAGTGATCCGGCAAGGCTTGGTGCGCGTCAATGCGATGGTGGAGCGCAGCGGGCTTGCCACCACGTCGCCGCTCGGCCGCTACGCCCTGCAAGCCGACTTCGCTGCGCTGTTCCTCCCCGGCATGGATGCGCCACAGATCGAAGCGGCGGCAGCGGAATGGCGACGGCGGAACCTCTCGGCCGCTGCCCTCGCGCGCGCCGCCTTGGTGCGGAACAGTGCCAGCACCGCAAGCGCCAACATCACCGTGCAATGCCCCGGCGGGCCGTCCATCATCCTGCCGCCCGGTCCAAGCCCCCTGATTACCAAGGCGGTTGTGGAAGTCTTCGCGCCGGCCTTCCTCGGCAATCCGCGCGTGGCGTGGATCAGTGATAGCGCCAACAAGATGCCTTTCCGTGACGCGCCGCTTGAGCGTGCGCTTGGCATCACCTTGGACGCCGCGACGATGCTGCCGGACGTGGTGCTTGTGGACCTCGATCCGCCCGGCCGCGCTGGCGAAGTGCTGTTGGTGTTCGTGGAAGTCGTGGCGTCCGATGGCCCGGTGACTGAACAGCGGCAGCGTCAGATTTTGGAAATGATTGCGTCCGCGCCTCGTGCCTACCAACCGGAGCATGCAGCCTTCGTCACCGCGTATATGGATCGCGGTGCCGATCCCGCGCGGCGCGCCATGCCGGCGCTGGCGTGGCGTTCCTTCGCGTGGTTCGTGTCGGAGCCTGACAAGCTGGTGCAGATGCACGATGGCAGCACGGCCGCGCGCAAGCTGTCCGCGTTGCTTTGAGGGGCAGCGGATGGCGGGACACCGTGACCTTCGCCAAGTCAAGAGCTTCGTCCGCGCCGCCCTCGAATGCAGCGTGTATGTTGCGCCAGCCGCTCCGGGACTGACGCACTCCGAACTGTTGGAAGTCGGGCAAAGGCTTGGCTACCAGCCCGGCGAGATCAACGACGCGCTTTCAGACATCAACACGTATGAGAACGAAGGACCGCGCGGGCATCTCATGCCGGACTTCGCTGCCCTCGCGTTCTGCCTCGATTTTCACACTCCGCAAGAGCCGGATTTCCGCAACCGGCAGGCGGTTGATTTCGTCATCACGCAGATGAGTGATTGCGCGCGCACTGCCGGCAGGGACCGGGCTGCGATTGAACGAAGCGTGCTTGCTGAACGCGCCGTTCAGGAAGGCATTCCCCGACACGATATCGACGTGGCGATTACGTTGATGGTGCTCAGAAACATCGTGCAGTTGAAGGCTGGCCTTGTCAGCTACCCGCCGGGCGGGAGCCGCTATGCGTCGCCGAGTGAGCAACGGCGCCAGGGCGGAGGGCCGCGCGACGTGATGCGTCGCACGGACAGCGCGAGGGCACATCCCGTGGTCAAGGATGTCATTGCGCGACGGGGAGACGGCCGCCCGTCATCGTCAGAGCCATTAGACGCATTCGCCGACGAACTTGAGCGTCTTGGCTACGGTGCATTCCGCCTTTGGTGGACGCAGATTGTCGCGGAGCTTCGGCAGTGCAGCGCGCAGACTTCGCCATTGGCCGCGACGGCGCTAGCCGCCGCGTTGGTAGAGGGCGCACTAACCTTCATCGTGAAGCATGCGCGCGGGCAGAGCGGCGGCGGCCCGATGGGATCGAAGACTTTTGACGAGCCGCCCCACCGATGGCGCATTGACGATCTTGTTGCCAGCGCCGCAGCCGGCAGGGATGCGGCGATCTTGGATCAACTGACGCGCACGCGCGCAGATAGTCTCATCCGCTTCCGTCAGCGCATTCATGCAGGGCGCATGCTCGCCGACTTTCCAAGCGGGCCGCCGGACCTTCGGCCGGAGGAAGCACGTGATGCGAAGGCGACGGCAGACGTGGTAGTGCGGCAAATCCTAGATTGGCTAAGGCGGCACGCTGCGACATGAGCAGCCCCGCCGCCAGATCGCCGCTTGCAAGTGCGTGGCTGTTCTGCGCTTCGGCGTTCGGCATCTTCGCGCCGCACGTGTCCTTCGCGCAGAGCGGTAGCACGCCCGCGTTCTTCCGGGCCGATAGGCTATATGAAGCATGCCGGCAAGACAGCCCAACTTGCACCACCTACATCATGGCTGTCACGGACGCTGCCGCAGTGGCCGGCGTCTCGGGTGTCTGCATTCCGGCAGGCATATCGGCTCGGCAGGCAATCCTGTCGTTCCAGGGCTACGCAGCGCAGAACCCAGCCAGCCTCAGCGGGCCAGCGGCGCAAGTCGTGCTCTTGTCGCTCGCCGTAACCTTCCCGTGCCGCGCGAACTGAGCGCAGGCAGTAATGATGCGCTATATCGGCCGTATCCACGTCCGAAATCGACCAGCGAGGATTACTCATGGCTCAATACGCAATCGCCTTTGACCTTGACACAAAAGGTATGCGGGCTTCCGGCATGACCGCGAGCCAAATCACTGCCGTCTATCAGACGGAGATACCGAAAGCCTTGGCCACCTGCGGCTTTACCGCGCATCCTCAAGGATCGCTCTACCACACCGAAGCCGAGCAAAATCCAATCACTGCAATCATGAAGTTGCAGGGCTCTTTGAAAGCCGGTGCGCCAACCTTCTGCCGGTGGGTGCGTCGCGTCCATGTCTTCCGCATGGAGGAGTGGAGCGACGTTACTTCCTTGATCGCGCAGCGTGAAGCGGCCGAGGGACCGCCTGAGGCCGAGGAAGAATTGGAGGAACAAGAAGCGGCAGATGCCGCGCAGAACTGAGAGATAGCTCGCCCGGTGAAGCGGCCAGAATATGCGCCACGCGCACCACGCCATTTTGTGTAATCGGACTGTGCGATGGCGGGAGACGGGCCGCGCATTTCGTCCACTGTGGACGTGGTGTCGTGGTGGGCCAGGGAATGAGCGTGGAAGGCGCTCCCCATAGGCGCGTGGGGTCTGTGGGACGAGGCGAGCGGGTATCGGCGAACCCCCTCCCCCGGCCCTCGCGCCATTCGAGGGGGAGGGTGGTCAGGCGCCAAGCACGCGCCGCCCGCCAGCCCGCCGCCGGCCAGGGCAAGGCGGCGGCTGCGGCGCACCACCCGGAGCGGACGCGCGCCGCAGCACCACGACGAAGCAGGAAGCAGCTACCGCCCGCGCCGCCGCGTCGCGGCCTTCGCCAACGCGATGATGAACGCCGGGGAGCGGTCCAAGCCATTCGCGGTCACGTGGCGCTTGATGGCAGGGGATCGCGCGACGATGCCTTGATAGAACTCGCGAGCCGCCGCCATCTGGTCCTCGTAGCGGTCCCCGAAGTGCTGGCGCAGGGCGGCATCTGCGGCTTCGATGCTCGGCGCCTGCCATGACGGATGCGCCGCCCTGACAGCGTGCTTCCACGCAAGGTCAACCTCCGCCCTGGACAGTCCGGCCGCGTGCAGCGCCGTGGCGGCTTCCTGACGCTCGGCGCGGGCTTCGGGTGTCACATCGAAGCCGGCGGCTTCCACGGCGGCCGGATCGTCCGGCAACGCCATGATGGCTTGCACATCCTGAACCGATCCGGGCGGCGCGTCATACATCAACGCCGCGCCGTTCAGGGGTTCGGGCGCATCGGGCACGCCCTTGGGCTGCACGGGCAGCGCGGGCGGGCGCTCGCCCCACTGCGAACGCGGGTGCGGCGCGGGCGCCTGTGCCGCCTGCGCAGGATCGGCGGGCGCTTGCGCGGGTGCGGGCGCAGCGGGTGCGGCCGGAGCCGTCGCGGCGGGTTGCCGCTCCGCAGCCGCCGCCGGGGCAGCGGGCGACGCGGAAGGATACATGCGCTGCGCCGCCGAAATGCTGCCGTCAGACATGTTGTGCAACCTCCATCGAATGAGACGACTTCCGGGGACGGCCGCGTGTCGTGCTGCGCAGGAAGCGCGGCGGCGCAGTGCCGGCAGCTATCGCGGCACGGAACGCGGCTTCCGTCTTCGGGCCGGCCGGCGGCAGGCGCATCGCGTCAAGCAGCCCGTGGTGGTGCAGCCATAGGCGGATGCGCCAGCCGATGGACGCGGCATTTCGGCCGGTGCGGGGGCGGCCCGTCGCGCGGTGCGGGCGGCGCGTCACGCGAGCATCGCCGACATGTCGAGTTCGCCCGGCATCGTCTCCGGCCTGGACGCTTCGTCCACGCTGGCAAGCAGCCGCGCAATGGTCGCTTCGGCATCCGCGACGGCGAGTGTGGCGAGCCTGTCGATTGCGGCGCGGGCGCCGCGTTCACCGCGCCGGCATCGCGCCACGTCAGCCTTGAGGCGCATAGCCTTCCCGCGCAGATCGGCGATGATGGCATCATGATCGCGCAGCGCACCGGCCACCCTCTCGCCACCACGAACACGGGCGATCAACGGCAGGGATGCCGCCTCCGCGTCTTCCAGCGCCGCGATAAGGTCAAGCGCGGCGTCAATATGCGCGCTCGGGCCAATGGTGGTCCGGGACGCATAGACCGCCCGTGCCAGATCGGGGCGCGACAGGTTGTCCAGGGCGGCACTCATGGCGCGCTCAGTTCGTATTGTCGGCGGGCTGGCGGCCGGCCGCGTGCTCGCGCGTCGCTTCGGCAACCGCTCGCGCGATGGACATGGACGCGGTGGCGATGGCGTCGGCAATGCCGGCCGCCGTGCCTTCGGGGATGCCCATGGCGCCGAGTTGCCGGGACACATGGGCCGTGAGAAGCGGATTGGACACTGTGCATACCTCCTAGGCGAAATCACTTCGGGACAGCGTGGCCGGCATGCCGGCCGGGTTCATCGCGCGCGGTGTTCGGTCGGGGGCGGCGCGGGCAGGCGCGTCACGGGCTGTGCGAGCATCGCGGCTTCGGCCGCGCTGCGCGCGTCGCGGGCCGCAGCCTCGTGGGCCAGATCGTCCGGGCTGCGCGGAGGCGTGGCCGCGATGGCGTCCCGCATCTCGCGCAGGGCGCGCGTGGCGCTGTCCGCCGTCGCGAGGGCCACGGGCGAGCCGATCCCGTGCAACCCGAGTTCCGGCACGTGCGGGCCGCCGTCCATGTAGCGGCTGGGCATGTAGCCGCTATCCGCGTCCAGAAGGCCGGCCACGCACAGCTTGCCAAGCAGGACATCAATGAAGCGGCCCGCATTCGGAACCGGCTGGTGCAGATGCCACGGCATCGGCGCGATGCCGGCCCGCGCCGCCGCCCGCTCCGCATTGCGCGTGAGGGTGGCAATGGCGCTCACGAGGAACGCCATGGCGTCGTCCACGCGCCCGGCCTGCGCCAGCAACGTCCCGTCGATATCCGCCAGTGCGGCGGCATGCTGGGCATACTGCCGCTGGTAGGCGCCTTCCGCGCGCTCGGCTTCCAGGCGCGGCGCGAGGGCCGCGCGGGCTTCCTTGGCATCCTCGATTGCCGCCGCGGCTTCCGCGAGGCGCGTGCGGACGTGCTTCCGTTGCGTGTCGTTCACCGGCATGTCCGCCAGCTTGCGGCGGAGCCGCGACACGTCCTCCGCGTGCGTGTCGATCCACGCGGCAATCTCGGCGTCTTCTTCCTCCGCCTTGCGCGCGGCCGTGGCGAAGGTGGGGGCGGGAGTGGTCATGCGGGCTTCCTTTGTAAGAACGGATTAGGGGACGCGCGCGAAATCGCGGCGTAAGCGGCCTGTTTGTCATCCATCCCGGCGGAGGACCTATCCGCTATGCACGGCCGCAGGCACGTGGCGGGGTGGTTCGCCGCGCGGATCACGACAGGAGTTCCCGGAGCCATGCCGCATCGGCGGCGGCTTGGGCTTCGTCCGGGGCGGGCGCTTCTTCGTCGCGCGGCCGGCCAATCCGCCTGAACGCCGCGTCCAGTTTCGCGGCCAGCCCTTCCGCGCCTTTCGGCGGCGGCGGGGTGGTTCCCGGTCGCGGGGTTTCCAGCGGTGCCGCCAGCGCAGCCGCCTTCATCCTCAGTTCGATGGGAAGGCGTGCGTCCTGATACAGCGTCCGAAGCAGCGTCAGGGCCGTTGCGCTGGCCGGGCCGCCATCGGGTGTGATGCCGTCCAGGGCAGCCCGCGCAGCCGCCTCCGCGATCTTGGTGGCCACGTTCTTCGCGCCCGGCGGGCGCCCGCGCTTCCGGGGCGCCGAAGGGATCGGCGCAGCGTCGGGTGTGGGCAGCGGCGGGGGCGGATAGGTCACGGCGCTACCTCCCGCCGGGCGCAACGCCCCGGCTGTTGGCCCTTCGCGGCACGGCGCGCCGGCAGCCCCGGATGCCGCGAGGGCACGGGAACCGCCGGGGGTGAACGCCGCGAATGTTGATCCGATGTAGTCATGAAGTCGATGAGATACGAATAAACAAAGCGCCGTCAAGCAATAATCGGCTGTCGGTAGGAAGTATTATTGAGACATTTTGTCGCGTTGCACGTCAAACTATCTGTTCTAAAGTAACGTCATCCATTGTTATCCAAACTGATGCGCTATCTACAATCTGTCCAATCTGTCCCTTTGGATTTTATACGAACCACCACCCTTGGCTTACATACTTGGCATTCTGTCCAAAATGCCCGCCTCAACAGAATGCGGGTTCCCCCGCGAAGTGCCCGATTTGACCAAGCTGCATCGGAAGGGGCTCGGGTGCAGCGCAGCGCAATCGGGGTGCAATGCACCGGACTGCACCACGCGGGGTTAGGGTGCAGCAGGTGCAGGGGGGCTATGCCCTGCGCTTGCTGCGCCCCGCCTGCGCCCCCAGCCTCCACACTCTGGACAGAAGGTAGAGATTTCAGTGAGGCGCGCTCGGGGGCGTCGGAATGGACACAATGCCGAAGTCCGCCTTCCTCAATGTCGGGCCGCCGCGCATGCTCCCGACAATGGCGGATGCATGCGCCTGCGACACAACGGCGGCTCCGGGGTTCTCCATGGCAAGCCGAGCGTCGCGCACATCGGGCCGGCTGTTGAACTCGACAGGATCGCCGTCGCCCCAGCCATACACGATGAAGCGTTCCGTGCCCGGCTCGCGGTAGAGCCTGCCCTTGGCTTCCAGCGTCGCGACGGCCGTTCGATATGCGCGGCTGCGCCCCTTATCCGTCTCGGCGTCCAGAACGCCCCGCGCCGCCGTGCATGCCTCTTTCAGCGTGTCGCACGGAATGGAGGGCAGCGGGTCGCCAGGGGCGGCGTTCGGCGCGCGAAGCGACATGGCGATGCGCACCGCCTCGCCGTGGACCTTGGCAGGGTTGCCCTTGATTTGCGCGTCGCGCTCAGCGCGCATCTCCGCCGCCGTCATCTCCCAGCATACAACCGTGGTGATGCGCTCGCCGTCGCGATCCTTGCCCAGCGGCACAACCTCATTGCGGAACTGAACAGCGGCTCCCGCGCCATCGCGGATTTTGCCGCCGGAACCGCCGCCCCACCATTTGGCGCTGACGGTGCCCGTCTCGGCGTCCGGTTCCACGAGCACGCCCCAATCAAGGGCACCGAGAAGCGAGCCGTGACCGCGCGGCGTGCCGCCATGGTCCTTCGCGACGTGATGCACGAGGATCACGGCCGCGCCCGTGGCGGCCCACATCTTCGCAACCTGCACGACGCGGCCCATGCCGGTGTTGCTGTTTTCGTCCATGCCGGGAAAGGCATCGGCGAGCACGTCAAGCACGACAAGGCCGATGCGTTCATCCTGCACGATTTGCCTGATGGCTTCGGCGTCGCCGCTGGCATTGAAAAGGTCGGGCGTCGCGCCGATCAACAGAAGGTCGGGCGTGTCGCCGTGCTGTTGCCGCAGCGCGCGCAGCCGTCGCCGGATACTCCGGGGATTTTCGGACGCGATGTAGAGGGTGCGCGTAGCCGTCACCTTCCGCCCGAAGAACTCGCGGCCCTGCGCAACGCACATCGCGAGATGCGACGCGAAGACGCTCTTGCCGCTGTTGGGCGGGCCATAGACGCAGTTCACGCTACCCGGCGCCAGCGCACCCTTGACGATGTAGGCGCCATCTTCCTCCGCCTCGCAATCGGCCAGCGTTTCCAGCTTGAACCGCGAGCGCGCGGACGCCACGCGCTCCGCCGCCAGGGCATCGGGCGAGATCAGGGGCGGCGGCTCCGGCACGGTGATCCCACTGAACAGAACGTCCGGGTGCTTCGCGCCACTGGCATTCTGCGCATAGGCGTAGGCGTTGCCGATCCGCATGTGCAGATCGTCGCCGGCCACGTTCGAGGCGGCGCCCCAGGCGGCCATGAGGCTGCGGCACATGACTTCCGAAATGCCGAAGTCGCGCACCTTGCACGCCAGCTTATAGGCCACTTCGCTGCGCTCCCCGTCGATGGCCGGAGGCGTCGCCGCGATGGCTTGGACCGCGAGCGCGATCCCGCGCGCGTTATCCTCATCAACCAACATCTCTTGCGCATTGGTAGCGCGCCCGCCCGGCGGCTTGCACCGCGACACGACTTCGCGTGGCGCCTGCGCCATCGGCTGGTCAATCTCGAAACGGTAGGGCACGCCACCAATCGTGCTGCCCGGCGCGAGCACGTAGCCATGATGGCTGCGGATATCGAGGCCGGCGCCAAGCGCGCCTTGGTTCAGCGCGACATTCGCGCCCGTGTAGTAGAGATGCAGCCCGCCCGAGGGCGAGCGCACCGCGAGGGTATCGAAGCCGCCATACAGTGCGAACCACAACGCCATGCCGTCGCGGTCGTGCTTCATGTCGATATCGACAACCACCAGATCGGTTGTCAGTACACCGATGTTGAACTCTTGCGAGCCCCACCACGAACGGATCGTGGCTTCATCCGAAGATGCCCATTCGGTCCATCCCTCCCACATCGGCTTCTTCGCCCGGCGCGCATTGCCCTCGCGGCCGGGTTCGTCAGCATGGCAAGGGAAGACCCGGTAGCCCCGCCGCGCCCATGCAACGGCTGCTTCAACTTTCGACACGGCCGCAGCCCTCACAGTTCGGGCCAGCACGCACCGTCGCGGCACCAGTGACGCGCGCCTATCGTCTCGGGTTCCGGGCGAGAGACAGGAAGCAGCGCCGCCGATCCTCGCCACGCGGCGGGAGCCGGCGGTTTCGTCAGGCGGCGTGCTCTTGCTCGCTCGCCTTCTTCGGCAGCGTGCGCTTGACGGTGTGCGTCGGCTGGTTCGCGTGTGTGTGTGTGTGTGTGTGTGTGTGTGTGTGTGTGTGTGTGTGTGTGTGTGTGTGTGTGTGTGTGTGTGTGTGTGTGTTGTGTGTGTGTGTGTGTGTGTGTGCAGCCATTGCGCCGCATGCTCGGCATCGAGCCGCACGGAACGTCCGATCTTGATAAGGCGAAGCTCGCCTTCGGCGGCCTTGTTGTAGATGCTGGCGCGGCACAGGCCCGTCACGGGGCACTTCTGGCCGTTTCCGGGGAGCGGGATGAACCTGCCGGCATGGGGCGTGATAACCACTGGTCCTTCTCCATCGTCTCGGGTTGGTGCCGATGGACGGCAGTTGGACCACAGGCGAACCGGCCGCACGATGGTGTTTTAAGCTTCTCGGCGAAGATCGAATGCGAGGCCGCGCACCATCTGCTTTACCTGCGCTCCGTCCACGCTGGCGCCGAGCGTGATTGCCGCGAGGGTGGCAACCACGCCATGCAGCGGCGTGCCGAAAATCAGGCAAGCGCAACCCGACATGGTGACGATGAAGCCGCGCAGATCGGCGGCAGTGCGATGCCGCTCAACCCGAAGAAGGCATCCGGCATCGGCCTTCATGCCGCTGGCCTGCATCTCCGCATCATCGGTTGCCGTGGGCCATCCTTGCAGCGCCGTCCAGGCGGCTTGCTCGGCGAGATAGCACACGCCGGCCGCCTGCCGTTCGGCCGCCGTCGCGTTCGCCCTGCGAAGCCATTGCCCCGCCCGTGCCGGGAAGTGGAACACGGCAGGTTCGGCGCGGCTCATGCGGTGCAGTTCGCGCCATACGTCTTCCATGCGCGCATCGGTCCATATCGCTTTCACGATGCGCACCGCGTCCAATGCGTTGCCCCGCCCGGTCACTGCCTCGTTGCCGAGCATTGCACGTGCCGTGGGCGCGAAAGCCTCGCGGAAGGCGGAGGGCTGCATCACGCCCCCGCCTCCGCCGTCGCAGCGTCAGCATGAAGCCGATGCACGGTAGCCGGCGCCTTCTCGCAATACGCGGCCCAATCCGCCATCAACGTGCGGCGCTTCTCGAATAGGTCGCCACGCGCATACGCAGCTTCCGTCTTGTCGGCGACCACGTGCGCAAGCGCCATCTCGGCGACATGGACGGGATGCGATGATGCCTCGCCAGCCCAATCGCGAAACGTGCTTCGCGCCGTGCCATGCGCCGTCAGGTCCGCATGCCCCATGCGCTTCAATACCGCGCCAAGCGACATGTCAGAAAGCGGCGTGCCCTTCCGCATGCCAGGGAAGATCAGCGCATCTGGATCGGGCTTGCCGTCCGCCGGCAAAAGGCCGCGCAGCAATGCCACGGCGGCGGGCGCCAGCGGGACGCGGTGTTCACGCTTCCCCTTCATGCGGGCGGCCGGGATTTTCCAGTCGGCTGCGTCAAGGTCAATCTCGCGCCACGTCGCAAGGCGCACTTCGCTGGATCGCGACGCGCACAGAATGGCGAACTCCAAGGCGCGGGCGGACGTGCCTTCGCGCTCGCGCAACGCCTTCATGAACTCGGGGATGCGGCGCCAGTCCAGGGCGGCATGATGTTCAACTTTGGCGATTTGGCTACGCGCCTTGAGCACGAAGGCAAGATTGCCCTTCCACATCGCGGGGTTCGGACCCTCGCGCCATTTGCGGACGGTCGCGTAGTCCAACACGGCTTCGATGCGCCCCCGGAGCCGGCTCGCGGTTTCCGCCTTCGTCGTCCAGATCGGGCGCAGCGCCGCCAGGACGTGCGATGCCTCCACCGCCGCGACCGGCACGTCGCCGAAGTGCGGCAGGGCGTAGGTGGTCAGGGTCATGCGCCATTGCGCGATATGCTTCTCATTGGCGTCCGCCCGGTCTTCCACCTTGTCGGCAAGAAACGCTTCGACCGCCTGCGCGAAGGTGACGGCGCGTAGCTTGGCACGCTCGGCTTCGGCCGCCTCCGCCGCCTTCCGCGCGTCCCGATGCTCCAAGGGGTCTATGCCCTCCCGGACCATGCGAAGCAGCGAAGCCGCCTTCTCACGGGCTTCGGCGAGCGACAGGGGCGCACCCGAGACGGAACCGGGCGCCGAGCCTAGCCCCATCTCGCGCAGCTTCCCGCCCGGCATCGTGTATCGGAACAACCAGAACTTCACCAAGGGCGGCGCCTTGGCGTCCTTGGCCGGCTGGCGCCCGGCGGCAACCGCCCGCGCATCCTGCGGCGTCATGGTCCCCGCCCGCAGTCCTTCCATGGCGTCCCACGCGCGGGCCGCGCTCGCCTGTGCTTCCGCCCGCGTGCGGGGGCGGCCCGTGGTACCGGAGCCGTCCCCGGCCGCGTCTTCCTCCCGCAACACGGCGGGCCGCACCAACAGATAGAGGTTGCCCCCGGCGCCATACCGCTTCGGCTTGCCGCCGGGTCCGGGCTTGGCGTTCTGCACCGCTATCGCGGTCAACCCCTTGGCAATGCGAGGCATGGGCCGGTTCCTTCCACCGGAGGGGGCGACCGATCCGTTCCCCGATGCGTCCCCTAATACACCATCTGATAGCGGGTGCGCAATGGTGACGTGCGATAGACGCGCAGAACGTCGCCCGCACTAGCATATGCAGAACAAAACGTCGCTTTTTCAACAGGATAGAGGGGGATTGGGTAGGTCAAATAGCGACCGTTAGACGCTGGTGGCGCGTCTCGGATCGTCAGAAAATGGGGGCGTTGGCGGAGAGGGTGGGATTCGAACCCACGGTACAGTTGCCCGTACTTCGGTTTTCGAGACCGACCCGTTCGACCACTCCGGCACCTCTCCGCGCCGCCCGAACAGGCTTCGGCGCCGCGTATAGAGGTGGAATGCGCCGAGCGCAACGGGGGCAGGGGCGGTTCTGCGTTGACTCCCCGGGGGAGGGGTCGCTATATCCGGCGCCTCCCGGCGGATCCCCCAGGTGACGCCGCAAAGCCGCTCGCGGCCTCACAATCGACTTGATATAGCAGGCGTAACAATGACCTACGCAGTGATCCGCACGGGCGGCAAGCAGTACCGCGTCACCCCGAACGCCGTGCTGGTCGTCGAGAAGCTCGAGGCCGAAGCCGGCCAGACCGTGACCTTCCAGGACGTCCTCGTCCTCGGTGGCGAGTCCGGGCTGACGATCGGCGCCCCCACCGTGGCCGGCGCCTCGGTCACCGCCACGGTGATCGAGCAGACCCGTGGCGACAAGGTGATCGTCTTCAAGAAGCGTCGCCGCCAGAACAGCCGCCGCAAGAATGGCCACCGCCAGCACATGACCGTGCTGCGCATCGGCGACATCGCCGCGGCCTGATCCAGAAACACAGGAAAACCCCACCATGGCTCATAAGAAGGCTGGCGGTTCCTCCCGCAACGGTCGCGACTCCGCCGGCAAGCGCCTCGGCGTGAAGCTCTATGGCGGCCAGGCGGTGAAGTCCGGCTGCATCATCGTGACCCAGCGCGGCACCAAGATGCTGCCGGGCCGCAACGTGCTCGTCTCCCGCGACCATTCCATCCAGGCCGTGGCCGATGGCGTCGTGAAGTTCGACCGCAAGGCCGAGGGCCGCGTGATGGTCTCCGTGGACCCGCGCCCGGCGGCTGCCCCGGTGGCTGCCGAGTAACCACGCGCCCCCACCAACGGCTCGTCTTACCGGACGGGGGCCCTCGTGGCCCCCGTTCGTCGTTTCAGGGGTCCACTCCGATCCCGCATTCCCTCTCCAGGCTCCCGAACCGATGAAGTTCCTCGACGAAGCGAAGGTCTATCTGAAGGCAGGCGACGGCGGTGACGGCGTCGTGGCCTTCCGCCGCGAGAAATACATCGAGTTCGGCGGCCCGGATGGCGGCAATGGCGGCCGGGGCGGCGATGTGGTGGTCGAGGCGGTGGAGGGGCTGAACACCCTGATCGACTACCGCTACGCCCAGCATTTCCGTGCCCGCAAGGGCGGCAACGGCGCCGGTTCCGACCGCACCGGCGCGGGCAGCGAGGATGTGGTGCTCAAGGTCCCCGTCGGCACGGTGGTGCTGGACGAGGACAAGGAGACTGTCCTGGCCGACCTGACCGAGCCCGGCCAGCGCGCCACGCTCTGCCGCGGCGGCGATGGCGGCCATGGCAACGCGCACTACAAGACTTCGACCAACCGCGCGCCGCGCCGCGCCGACAAGGGCTATCCGGGCGAGGAGCGCTGGGTCTGGCTGCGTCTCAAGCTGATCGCCGATGCCGGGCTGGTCGGCCTGCCCAATGCGGGCAAGAGCACCTTCCTCGCCGCCGTTTCCGCCGCCCGGCCGAAGATCGCCGACTACCCCTTCACCACCCTGCATCCGCAGCTCGGCGTGGTGCGCCTCAACGCCTCCGAGGAATTCGTCCTGGCCGATATCCCTGGGCTGATCGAGGGCGCGGCGGAAGGGGCCGGCCTCGGCACCCGCTTCCTCGGCCATATCGAGCGCTGCGCCGTGCTGCTCCATCTGATCGACGGCACCCAGGCCGATCCGGTCGCCGCCTGGAAGACCGTGCGCGGGGAGCTGGAGGAATATGGCGGCGGGCTGACGGAGAAGCCCGAGATCCTCGCCCTCAACAAGACCGACGCCATGACGCCGCAGGCCCGCGCCTCCCGCGTCAAGGCGCTGGAGCGTGCCACCGGCCGCCCGGTCATGCTGATCAGCGGCGCGAGCGGCGAGGGCGTGCCGGAGGTCCTCCGCGCCCTGGCCGACGCCGTCGCCGCCGACCGGGCGGAGCGTACGGCATGATCGATCTCCGCAACGCCCGCCGCATCGTCGTCAAGGTCGGCTCCGCCCTGGTGGTGGACCCGGAGACCGCCGCGCCGCGCGAGGCCTGGCTGGCCTCCGTCGCCGCCGACCTCGCCGCGCTGCGCGAAAGCGGGGCCGAGGTCATCCTGGTCTCCTCCGGCGCCATCGCCCTGGCCCGCCGCGTCCTCGGCCTGACCCAGCCGCGCCTGAAGCTGGAGGAGAAGCAGGCCGCCGCCGCGGTCGGGCAGATCCGCCTCGCCGGCGCCTGGCAGGGCGTCTTCGCCGCCCATGGCATCGCCGCCGCGCAGCTCCTCCTGACCCTGGAGGACAGCGAGGACCGCCGCCGCTACCTGAACGCCCGCGCCACGCTCTCCACCCTGCTGGGCCTGGGCTGCGTGCCGGTGATCAACGAGAACGACACGGTCGCCACGGCGGAGATCCGCTTCGGCGACAATGACCGCCTCGCCGCCCGGGTGGCGGAGATGGTGCAGGCGGATGCCCTGGTCCTGCTCTCCGACATCGACGGCCTCTACACCGCCGATCCGCGCCGTGATCCGGAGGCGCGGCACCTGCCGGTCATCGAGCGCATCACCGACGAGATCATGGCCATGGGGGGCGAGCCGCCGCCCGGCTATTCCTCCGGCGGCATGCGCACCAAGCTTCTGGCCGCGAAGATCGCGACCGGCGCCGGCTGCGCCATGGCCATCGCGCTCGGCACCCGCCTGAACCCGCTCCGGCACCTGCTCGAAGGCGGCCGTTGCACCTGGTTCCTCCCGGCTCCCGAGGGCCGCAGCGCCCGCAAGGCCTGGATCGCCGGCAGCCTCGCCCCGCATGGCGCCGTCACGGTGGATGCCGGTGCCGTCCGCGCGCTGCGCAACGGCTCCTCCCTCCTCCCCGCCGGGGTGCGGGAGGTCTCGGGCAGCTTCACTCGCGGCGACCCCATCTCCGTCCGCGACGAATCCGGCCGCGAGGTCGCCCGTGGCCTGTCCGCCTATGACGCCGATGCGGCCCAGCGCATCGCCGGCCGCCACACCGACGAGATCGAGGCCATCCTCGGCCTGCGTGGCCGCGACGAGATCATCCACCGGGACGACCTGGTCCTGCTCTGACCACGGGCCCCGGGGGGGCTGCCTTTCCGGGACCCTCTCCGAATGGTTCGGCGTCAGCCGATGCCTGATCCACCCGGTGGCTGCCACCGCCGCGTTGCCTCATGCATAGGCATAGGGTCCGCCCCGCTCCAGCGCCCGCCGGTAGGCCGGCCGGGCGTGGATGCGCTCCAGGAACCGCGCCGGGTTCGGCTGTGCCTCGCCGAAGGGCGCGCGATGCGTCGCCGCCTCGATCGGGAAGCTCATCATGATGTCCGCCACCGTCATCTGCGGCCCGGCGAACCAGCCCGTCTCCGCCAGGGCATCATTCCAGTACTGCTTCATCCGCTCCAGCCCGGGCGCCACGAAGCCGTCGCGGATCTTCGCGAGCGCCGCCCCGGCCTCCGGCGGCACGCGCTCGGCGGCGCGGTTGAGCTGAAGCGTCATCACCAGGGGCGGCATGGCCGAGCCCTCGGCATGGTGCATCCAGTGCCGGCAGGGCCACCAGTGCGGCCCGTCCTTGGCCGGTTGGAGCCGTCCCCCGCCATGCCGGTCCAGGATGTACTCCACGATCGCCCCGGTCTCGGCCAGGACCATCCCGTCCTCCGTGAGGACCGGTGACTTGCCCAGCGGATGCACCGCCCGCAGCTCCGGCGGGGCCAGGATGGTCTGCGGGTCGCGCTCGTAGCGCTTCACCTCATAGGGCACCCCCAGCTCCTCCAGCAGCCAGAGCACCCGCTGGGACCGGGAATTGTTCAGGTGATGGATGGTCAGCATCGTGGCCTCCCTGCTGTGCGGCGCGGGGCAGGATAACGCGCCGGGGCGGCAGCCGTGCGGGCTGTTCCACGGAAAACGCCGCGCCGCCTCTTGTCCGGCCCGCCGGTTTTGGCTCTAAGACGTGCCCCCCTCGCCCCAGCGGAGCCCCGCCCATGTCCTCTCCCCATGCCGCCATGGGCCGTCCTGTCGTGGGCATCGACTTCGGCACCACCAACAGCGTCATCGCCACGCTGCAGCCGGACGGTTCCGTCGCTACCGCCCGCTATGCCGTGGGGCGGGAGGTGCTGGACACCTTCCGCTCCGTCCTATGCTTCTGGACGGAACACGGGGCCGCGGGCCGCGCCGCCACCCGGCATGCCGCTGGCCCCCGCGCCATCGAGGCGTATCTGGAGGACCCGCTCGCCAGCCGCCTGATCATGTCGATCAAGAGCTACCTGGCGCAGAGGAGTCTGATGGAGACACGGGTCTTCGGCCGTTCCTACGCGCTGGACCAGCTCGTCGGCCTGCTCCTCAACGGCCTCTTCGACTCGGCGGGCGGCCTGCCCGCCGGGGCCCATGTCGTCGCCGGCCGCCCGGTGCGCTTCGTGGGCGAGACGGCGGATGACGCGCTCGGCGAGGCCCGGCTGCGCGACGGCTTCCGCGCCGCCGGCCAGGGGCGGATCCAGGTGGCGCTGGAGCCCGAGGCGGCGGGCCACCGCTTCGCCAGCACCCTGGACGGCGCGGCCACCGTGCTGGTGGGCGATTTCGGTGGCGGCACCAGCGACTTCTCCATCCTGCGCTTCGAGCCCGGCCCGCCGCGCCGCGTCGCGCCGCTCGGCCATGCCGGCGTCGGCATCGCGGGCGATGCGCTGGACTACCGCATCATCGACCATGTGGTCTCGCCGCGCCTCGGCAAGGGCACGAGCTATGAGATCATGGGCAAGGACCTGCCCGTGCCGCCCGGCTGGTACGCCAATTTCGCCCGCTGGCACCGCCTCTCCCTGATGCGCGCCCCGCGCACCCTGCGCGAGATCGAGGAGGTCGCCCGCACCGCCGACCATCCCGAGCGCCTGCACCACCTGATCCGCTTCATCGAGGAGGAGGCGGGCTACGCGCTCTACCAGGCCGTCTCCGGCGCCAAGGCCGCACTCTCCCGCGCCCCCACCACCATGCTGCGCTTCGAGCATGAGGGTTTCCGGCTGGAGGAGGAGGTGGCCCGCGCCAATTTCGAGCGCTGGATCGCCCCGGAACTGGCCCAGTTCGAGGCGGCGGTGGACCGCGCCCTGGCCGATGCGGGCCTGCGGGAAGGGGAGGTGGACCGCGTCTTCCTCACCGGCGGCACCTCGCTGGTCCCGGCGGTGCGCCGGCTCTTCGAGCGCCGCTTCGGCCCGGAGCGGGTGGCGGGCGGCAGTGAGTTCGTCTCGGTGGCGGAGGGTCTCGCGCTGATCGGCGCCGAGGCGCAGGATAGATAGCGCCGGGGGAGGCACGCTCCCCCGCCCGAACGAACAGCCCGGAACGGGAAGAACCGCCATGAGCCAGATCCGCTTCGAGGATATCGACGCCGAGACGCCGAGCCGGGAAAGTCTCTCCGCGCGATACGCCGTCATCGAGGCGCTGCTGGGCCGTCCCGGCACCTCCGGCCATGCCGAGGCGCTGGAGGAATGGGACCGGCTGCGGCGCGAATACGAGACCTGGAACTCCCTGGTGCATCTGCGCTTCTCGCAGGACACCACCGATGAGGAGATCAGGGCGGCGCGCGAATATGCCGACGCCCTGGCCCCGGTCGCGACGGAGCATGAGGTTGCCGTCAAGCGCCGCCTCCTGGCCGAGCCCGACCGGCGTGCGCTGGAGCGTCTCGTCGGCGCCCATGCGCTGCGCCTGTGGGAAACCGACATCACCACCTTCGAGCCGGCGATCGCGAAGGATCTGGAAGAGGAGGCAAAGCTCGGTGCCCGCTACACCGCGCTACTCGCCTCCGCCCGCTTCGAGATCGGCGGCAAGTCGGTGAACCTGTCCGGCCTCACCCCCTATGCCGAGGACCTGGACCGCGATATCCGCCACCGTGCCGAACGCCTGCGCTGGAGCTTCTTCGAGGCGAATGCGAAGGAGCTGGACGCGATCTATGACGGGCTGGTGAAGCTGCGCCACGGCATGGCGCGCAAGCTGGGCTATGACAGCTACACGCCGCTCGCCTACCGCAACATGCGCCGGGTGGATTACGGACCGGCGGAGGTGGCCCGGTACCGGGAGCAGGTGGCGGAGCATGTCGTGCCCCTGGTGTCCCGCCTGATGGAGCGGCAGCGCCGCGAGAACGGGTGGGAGAGGCTGTATTTCTGGGACGAGGCGCTGGTCGATCCCCGGGGAAACCCCAAGCCCGCCGGCTGCCACGACCTGCTCGTGACCCGCGCCCAGGCGATGTTCGATGCGATGGACCCGCGCCTGGGCGCCTTCTACCGCCTGATGCACGAGGGCGGCTTCCTCGACCTCAAGAACCGTCCGGGCAAGGCGGGGGGCGGCTTCTGCACCTCTTTCCCCAGCTACGGCGTTCCCTTCATCTTCGCCAACTTCAACGGCACCAACCATGATATCGGCGTCTTCACGCACGAGATGGGGCACGCCTTCCAGAACTGGGAAAGCCGCGAGCAGCCGGGCATCGACTATCTCTGGCCGACCATGGAGGCTGCCGAGATCCACTCCATGGGCCTCGAATTCCTCACCTGGCCGCAGATGGAGAAGATGGTGGAACCCGGCGCCGCCGACCGCTTCCGCCGCCTGCACCTGATCACCTCGCTGGCCTTCCTGCCCTATGGCGTCTGCGTGGACCACTTCCAGCACGAGGTCTACGCCAACCCCGACGCCACACCGGCCGAGCGCCATGCGATCTGGCAGCGGCTGGAGAAGCTCTACATGCCCTGGACGGATTATGGCGACCTCGCCTATCCGGCCCGCGGCGGGCGCTGGCAGGCCAAGCACCACATCTACCGCTCGCCCTTCTACTACATCGACTACACCCTGGCGCTCTGCTGCGCGATGCAGCTCTGGGTGAAGTCCCGCCGCGACTATGCGGGCACGCTGGAAACCTATGTCGCCCTTTGCGGGCAGGGCGGCTCGGCCCCCTTCGGCGAGCTCGTCCGCTCCGCCGGCCTCGTCTCTCCCTTCGAGTCGGGCGCTTTGGCCGAGGTGGTGCGCGAGGCCGAGGCCGTGCTCGGGGCGTGACGGAGGCTCTCCCGGGGGAGGGGCGGCCCAAAGGCGCAGCGGTGGTTGCCGTGGTCGGCGCCGGCCCCGCCGGGCTCTTCGCCGCGGAATGCCTGGCCGGGGCGGGCTGTGCCGTCACGGTCTTCGACCGGATGCCGTCGCCGGCCCGCAAGCTGCTGATCGCCGGGCGCGGCGGCCTGAACCTGACCCATAGCGAGCCGCTGGACGCCTTCCTGCCCCGCTATGGCGAGGCCCGCGACTGGCTGGAGCCCGCCATCCGGGCCTTCCCGCCCGAGGCGCTGCGCCGCTGGTGCGAGGATCTGGGACAGCCGACCTTCACCGGCAGCAGCGGCCGCGTCTTTCCCACGGCCTTCAAGGCGGCCCCGCTGCTGCGCGCCTGGCTCCGCCGGCTGGAGGCCCGGGGCGTGCGACTTCGCCCACGGCATCGCTGGACCGGCTGGGACGGGCAGGGGAGGCTGCTCTTCGAGCCCGAGGGGGCGGATGCCTTCGCGTGGCGGGCCGATGCCACGCTCCTGGCCCTGGGGGGGGCCTCCTGGCCGCGCCTGGGTTCGGACGCCGCCTGGGTGCCGGTCCTGCGGGAGGCCGGGATCATCGTCTCGCCGCTCCGCCCCGCCAATGCCGGCTTCACCCTCGACTGGTCGCCCCTGTTCCGCGAGCGCGCCGCGGGCGAGCCACTGAAACGCGTCGCCCTGCATTTCGGGGGCCGCACGGTCCGGGGCGAGGCGGTCGTGACGGCCGAAGGGCTGGAAGGCGGCTTGTTCTACGCCCTCTCCGCCCCCTTGCGCGAAGCCATCGCCCTCTGGGGAGAGGCGGTGCCGCTGCTCGATCTGCGGCCGGACCTTCCGGCCGGGGATGTGCTGCGCCGGCTTTCCGCCCCACGCCGTGGGCAGTCCCTTTCCAACTTCCTGCGCAAGTCCCTGGGCCTGCCGCCGGTGGCGATCGGCCTGTTGCGGGAAGTGACGCGCGGCGCGCCGGAGAGACTGTCGGAACCGGCGCGGCTGGCGGAGCTGGTCAAGGCCCTCCCGCTGCGCCTGACGGGCATCCGGCCGATCGAACGCGCCATCTCCTCGGCGGGCGGCATTGCCCGGGAGGAGGTGGAGGCGGGCTTCATGCTCCGCCGCCGTCCTGGCGTCTTCGTGGCGGGCGAGATGCTGGACTGGGAGGCGCCGACCGGCGGCTACCTGCTCCAGGCCTGCTTCAGCACCGGCCGCGCGGCGGCGGAGGGGATGCTGCGCTGGCTGCGCGTGCCGGGGGCGGCATCATAAGGAGAGGAAAAAGGCGCGTGCGCCCCGTCCCCATCCGTAGATATGCTTCCATGCCCGCACCGTGACGATTCCCGCGGCCATGCGGGAAACCCATCCGCCATGTCGGCGCTCAAGGTTTCACAACGTTTCCGGAGACACCGAAGTGGGCATCATCTGGACCATCATCATCGGCTTCATCGTGGGCCTGATCGCCAAGTTCCTGATGCCTGGGCGTGACCCTGGCGGCTTCATCATCACCACGATCCTAGGTATCGTCGGCGCCGTGGTGGCCACCTATCTCGGCCAGGCCGTCGGCTGGTACGGACCAGGGCAAGGGGCCGGGTTCATCGCCTCCATCGTCGGCGCCATCATCGTTCTCTTCATCTACCGCATGGTGGCCCGGCGCTCGAACTCCCTCTGAAGGGACAGCCTCCAGGCTGATCGACCTTTGCACGAAGGAGCCGGCCTGGCCGGCTCCAGGAGTCCCCGCCGGATCGGCTGAGTCGGTCGGCGCCAGTGCTTCCCCGAAGGGCCTTCCGTCTTCGGGCCGGGTTCCGGCGGGCCGTTTCACCCCCGCCGGCGCCTCGCTTTCTCTCTCCGGTTTCTCCGGCAATCCATTCACGCAGCAGGCCGGCCGGTCCCGGCAGGGCCGTTCGCGGCCGCGGTGACATCAGCCCCACTTCCTCGCGCGCCCGTCCCGGCCAGGGATTTGGAATGCGGAGCACAGGTCGAGTACTCCGGGCATCTTGTGCCTACCTGCCGTGCAGCGACAAGAATACCACGCGCGCGAGCAGGATCGACCCGGCCGCAGGGAGGGATAGGACATGGTGATGCCAGGCACGGTGCCGATCCCGCGCTGCGGCGTGGCCACGGCCGGCGCCCCGCCTCATGCCCAGGCCATGCCGCCCTCGCTGAGGATGGCCCATCGCGAAAGCCGGATGGACATGCTCATGGCCGCCATCATCGCTCCTGCCGCGGGACCCTTTCCTGGATCGCCCTGACCCGGTTCCGGCGGCGCCGTTGCAGACCCCAGCACGCGGAGAGGCCCAGATGCACCAGTCCGAGGAAGGGATAAGTCCCGAGGCTCCCAGGTCCGCCATGCAGAGCTTCCTCGACGTGGTGGAAAGGATCGGCAACAGGGTTCCGAACCCGATCGTCCTGTTTCTCATCCTGATCGCCATCGTCGTCGTGCTGTCCCATCTCCTCGACATGGCCGGCGTCAGCGTCACCTATCTGGTCATCAACCCCGGGACGAACGACGTCGAATCGACGACCACGGCGGTGCGGAGCCTGCTGCGGGCCGACGGCATCCGCTTCATGGTCGAACGGATGATCCCGATCTTCCTGGGGTTCACCGCGCTGGGGCAGCTCTTCGTCGCCATGCTCGGCGTCGGCGTGGCCGAGGAAGCGGGATTGGTCGATGCGATGATCCGAAAGGTCGTGCGCGTCGCCCCGTACTGGGCACTGTGCTATATCCTCGTCTTCGTCGGCATCGTGTCGAGCATCGCCTCCAATGCCGGCTACCTCGTCCTGATCCCGCTGGCGGCCGTCGCCTTCCTCAAGGTCGGCCGGCATCCCATCGCGGGGCTGGCCGCGGGTTTCGCCGCCGTCGGCGGCGCCTTCTCGGTGAACATGTTCATCAAGCCCATCGATGCCGTCCTCGCCGAGATGACGAACGACGCCATCCGCCTGATCGATCCCAGCGTTTCCATCGGGCTGGCCTCGAACATCTGGTTCAGCATCGCCTCCACCCTGTTCCTGACCGTCGTGGTCACGCTCATCACCGAGCGGATCATCGAGCCCCGCCTCGGTGCCTATGGCGGGACGCTGCTGCCGGAGGGCGAGGGAGCCGCTGCCGCGACGGAGGAGACGGCACCGGCCAATGAGGCGCGCGGGCTGCGCTTCGCGCTCGTCGCCCTGGCGGCGGTGGCACTCCTCTTCGGGCTGCTGACCTTTCCGCCCGGAGCGGCGCTGCGCGATCCGGCCACCGGCGCGATCATCGGCAACACGCCCTTCATGAACGGCCTGGTGGTCATCATCGCCGTGGTCTTCCTGGCCTGCGGTGCCGCCTATGGCATCGGCGCGAGGACGATGAACGGTATCGGCGACGTCATCAAGGCGATGCAGAAGACGGTGACCGGACTGAGCGGCATGATGCTCGTCATGTTCTTCATCAGCCAGTTCGTCGCCTATTTCAACTACAGCAACATCGCGACGATCCTGGCCATCTCGATGTCCGATGTGCTGCAGACCACCCAGATCGGGCCGTTCTGGCTGCTCATCGGCTTCATCCTGGTCATCTGCGTGCTGGACCTGTTCATCACGGGCGCGGTCGCGAAATGGGCGATGCTGGCCCCCATCTTCGTGCCGCTTCTCATGCGGCTGGGCGTTCCGCCGGAGGCGGTACTGGCGGGGTACCGGATCGGCGATTCGGTGCCGAACATCGCCACGCCCATGCTGTCGATGTATGCGCTGATCCTGGGCTTCTTCCAGCGATACGACAGGAGCGCCGGTGTCGGAACAGTGCTCACACTGATGCTGCCCTACGTGATGTGGATGCTCGTCACCTGGCTGGGGCTTTTCACGCTCTGGTACTGGCTCGGCATTCCGTGGGGTGTGTGACGGGGGGGGTGACGGGCGAGATTCGGACACCGGCGTTCATGCCGGAACAACAGGAAGCGAGCCAGATCATGAGCAGCGCCACCGATTCCGCGGACATGGCCTTCGCCGAGGATCTCCTGATGCGGTTCCTGGAGATCGACGGCGTCACGGGCGAGGAGGGTGCAATCGCCGCCGCCGTCACCGAGGCGCTGAAGGCCGCCGGTGTGCCGGCTTCCGCCATCCGCCACGACAGTGCCCACAAGCGCATCCCCCTGCCGACAGAAACCGGCAACCTCATTGTCGACCTGCCCGGCACGCGGCCGGGGCCGCGCCTGCTTTTCTCGACACATCTCGACACGGTGCCGCTGTGCCGGGGCGCCAGGCCGCGACGCGAGGGGGACCATATCGTCTCCGACGGCACGACCGCACTGGGTGGCGACAACCGCACCGGCTGCGCCGTGCTGGTGACGCTGGCCCGGAGCCTGCTGGCGCAAGGGCTGCCCCACCCGCCCATCACCCTGCTCTTCACGGTCCGGGAGGAGAGCGGGCTGCATGGCGCGCGGGAACTCGATCCGGCGGATCTGGGCGGGGCGGTGATGGGCTTCAACGTGGATGGCACGCATGCCGCCAAGCTCACCATCGGCGCGGTCGGCCAGCAGAGCTGGGAGGTGGAGATCAAGGGCCGCGCGGCGCATGCCGGCGTCGCACCGGAGAAAGGCATCTCCGCCATCCTGGTGGCCTCTGTCGCTCTCGCCGAGGCCCATCGCGGCGGCTGGTTCGGCAAGGTGGTCAAGCCGGAAGGCCGGGGTTCCAGCAATGCGGGCGTGTTCGGCGGCAAGGATGGGAAGGCCGCCGGCGATGCGACCAACGTCGTCACGGACTATGTGCATCTCCTGGGCGAGGCGCGAAGCCCGGACGCCGCCTTCGCCGCCAGGATCGCGGAAGCCTATAGGGAGGCCTTCGCCAGGGCACAGGCGGAGATCACCGATGCCGAAGGGGCACAGGCCGAGATGAGGTTCGAGGCGAGGACCGCCTATCCGCCCTTCCAGTTGGAGGAGGACTCGCCCGCGGTGCTGCATGCGAGGAAGGCGGCGGAGTCGATTGGCCTGGAACCATACACCATCTCGTCCAACGGCGGACTGGACGCCAATTGGCTGGTCAAGCACGGTGTGCCGACCGTGACCTTCGGTGCCGGTCAGGCCGAGATCCACACGATCAAGGAATATGTGGATCTTTCGGAATTCGCCCTGGGCTGCCGCATGGCGGTGGCCCTGGCGACTCTGGCGGAGTCCGCCAGGGCTCCGGCCTTCTGAACACCTCCGTGGTGGGGCCGCCAGCCTCACCCATCCCAACAGGCCCGGACCTCCCGGCTCAGGCGTGCAGCCCGGGCGCCTCCTGCCCGGTCCGGGCCACATATTCGGTGTACCCGCCGTCATACCGGTGGATGCCTTCCGGCGTCAGCTCCAGCACGCGGTTGGACAGGGCGGCCAGGAAGTGCCGGTCATGCGAGACGAACAGCATGGTGCCCTCGTATTCCGACAGGGCCGCGATCAGCATCTCCTTGGTTGCCATGTCCAGGTGGTTGGTCGGCTCATCCAGCACCAGGAAGTTCGGCGGGTCGTAGAGCATGCGCGCCATCACCAGCCGCGCCTTTTCCCCGCCCGAGAGCACGCGGCACTTCTTCTCCACCTCGTCGCCGGAGAAGCCGAAGCATCCGGCCAGCGCCCGCAGCGAACCCTGTGCCGCCTGCGGAAAAGCATCCTCCAGCGACTGGAACACAGTGCGGTCGCCGTCCAGCAGCTCCATGGCATGTTGGGCGAAATAGCCCATCTTCACGCTGCCGCCGAGCGATACGGTGCCCTGGTCCGGCGCGGTGGCCCCCGCCACCAGCTTCAACAGCGTGGACTTGCCGGCGCCGTTGATGCCCAGCACGCAGCAGCGTTCCCGGCGACGGACGAGGAAGTCCAGTCCTTCGTAGATCACCTTGCTGCCGTAGCGCTTGTGCACGCCCTTCAGGTTCACCACGTCGTCGCCCGAGCGTGGCGCCTGGCCGAACTCGAACACCACGGTCTGGCGGCGCTTCGGAGGCTCGACGCGGTCGATCTTCTCCAGCTTCTTCACCCGGCTCTGCACCTGCGCGGCGTGGGAGGCGCGGGCCTTGAAGCGCTCGATGAAGTTGATCTCCTTGGCCAGCATCGCCTGCTGGCGCTCGAACTGCGCCTGCTGCTGCCGCTCGTTCATGGCACGCTGCTGTTCATAGAAGGCGTAGTCACCGGAATAGGAGTTCAGCGCGCCGCCATCGATCTCCACCACCTTGTTGATGATGCGGTTCATGAACTCGCGGTCGTGCGAGGTCATCAGCAAGGCACCGTCATAGCCCTTCAGGAACTGTTCCAGCCAGATCAGGCTCTCCAGGTCCAGGTGGTTGCTGGGCTCGTCCAGCAGCATCACGTCCGGCCGCATCAGCAGGATGCGCGCCAGCGCCACGCGCATCTTCCAGCCGCCGGACAGCTTGCCGACATCGCCCTCCATCATCTCCTGGCTGAAGCCGAGGCCCGCCAGCACCTCCCGCGCGCGGCCCTCCAGCGCATAGCCGCCCAGCTCCTCGAAACGCCCCTGCACCTCACCGAAACGCTCGATGATGGCATCGAGGTTCTCCGCCTGCTCCGGGTCCGCCATCGCGGCTTCCAGCACAGCCAACTCGGCCGCCACGGTGCTGACATCCCCGGCGCCGTCCATCACCTCCGCCACCGGGGTGCGGCCGGACATTTCCCCCACATCTTGGCTGAAGAAGCCGATGCTGACGCCACGATCCACCAGCACCTGGCCATCATCCGGTTGCTCCTGCCCGGTGATCATGCGGAACAGGGTGGTCTTCCCCGCGCCGTTGGGGCCGACCAGGCCCGCCTTCTCCCCACGCTGGAGTGCCGCCGAGGCCTCGATGAAGACAAGCTGCTGGCCGTTCTGCTTGCTGATGGAGTCAAGGCGGATCATGGGTACTCTGGGCCTGGGATGGGGGCGCCGCGCCGGCGCCCGTAGGAGCCGTCCGAGACCACATCCACAGACCGGCCGTCAACTGCCATCGGGGGGTGGCGGGGAGGGGGCTCTCCTGCCGGCTGCCTTATGCGCCCGGCAGGGTTGACGGCCCGGGCCCTGAGGGAGAAGGCGCACGAAACAGGAGAACCTCGGATGCCCCGCCCAGCCGCCCGCGAGGGCAGGATCGGCGCCTTCGCCGGCTTGCCGCAACATGATGCCGCCATCGCGGGGCCGGGTCACGCCGTGATGCCCCGTTGAGCCGGATGCCAGGAAAGACCGGCACCCGCCGGGTTCTGGTTGGCGCGGCGGTTCTGGGCTGCCTCGCGGTTCTGGTGCTGGCCGTGCTTCCTTCCGGGGAAAGAACAGGGAGGGCAGGCCGGGAAACCTCGCCCGATGAACCGGTGACGGCGCTGCTGGCGGATGCCGATCTTCAGGCCGGCGCCCGCCTGTTCCGCCAATGTGCAGCCTGCCACACCATCAGCCGAGGTGCGCCGGACCTCAATGGGCCGAACCTCCACGGTATCGTTGGCGCGCCCGTGGCGGGCAATCGCCCCCGCTACGGCTATACGCATGCATTGCGGGCGAAAGGCGGAAACTGGAGCGTCGAGCGGCTGGATGCCTGGCTGAAAGACCCCAGCGGCTTCGCGCCCGGTACACGCATGGTCATCCGGGGCCTGTCCGACGCACGCGCGCGAGCGGATCTGATCGCCTATCTTATCAGCCAGGGAGACAGGTGAAGGCCTGGCGCCAGAGCTGGGTGCGGGCCGGGCCTCACTTGCACCGCAAGGCGGCCCGGCCACCTCGCCGCGGGCAGCCAGACCTGGAAATGCAGGCCGCAGTCCATCGGAGATGTGGCTGCGGTTCCGCCGATCAGTCTCTGGAAAGAGCCTTACCGAGATTTCTTGTAGAGCTTGGTCGCGATCTCAAACATCTCCTCTGGTGCGTAGTCGGGCGTGAAGGCGGAAGGGACGCCGGTCAGCTGATGGATCTTGCCGCCCTCCGGCATGCCTTCCACCACCTCCAGCTCACCCGGCGGATCGCCCGGCAAAGCCTGCTCGCCATTGCCCCAGATGCCGGAAATCTCCTGATAGTCTTTCTCGCTCCACGTATAGAGCCGACGGTGTGATCCCTCCTGCAGGTACTTCTGGCATTCGGGGATCTTATCGAGCGGAATGTTGGGGGTCGGGAGGAATTTCTCCAGCTCCACGCCGGTGATCTGCTTGAGCGCCAGCGCATAGGCATGTGCATGGACGGAGCCCCGCACCAGCAGATAGCCGCAGACCTCCCGTCCCGTCGGGTCTGACAGGGTCTCATAGACGCGGAGCTTGTGCAGGCGCGCGCCACATTCCAGGTGGAAATTGTGCAGGAGATCGACCACCACATTGCCCGTGGTCGTCACCATGTCGGCATTCCACGACATGGAGTTGCTGTTCACCGGCATCGCGCCGCCGCCATTCGAGGCGAAGGAGGCAAAGGACCGGATATCCTTCATGGCCTCGAAGGGCGACATGGAGATGTCGCCGCCATTCCCCTTGTCCCCGCCGGGCTTGTCCGGCCCGTTCGCCAGCATCGCCACACCATTGCTGACCAGTTCGACATGGCCCAGCTCTTCCGCCGTGATGGAGGCCACAAGGGAGTAGAAAGGCTTGAGATTGTCCTTCGAGCGGAAATTGAAGCTCTGGAACATGTAGTTCCCGAGCGTGGACATCTCCCCGTACTTGCCGCCCAGCAGCTCCTGCAGGGCCGCAGCTGCGTTGGGATCCTGCCGCTTCGGAGCCGGAAGCTCAGCCTGAAGCTTATCAACGCGCATGAACATGGGGCGACCTCGTCAGGGATGGTGAGAACGGTAAACGTGGCCCTGAACAAAAGGATTAAAAACCGTAAAGAACTTTATCGTGACACTGATGGGAAGGCCGCGTGCCAACGGCCGAGGCGGACGCCGGTAGAGGGGTTCGGACTGGTCCCTTTGAGCCTGGCCGCGCCCATGGATGGCCGCGGCCTCCAGGACCGGCCGGCCTCGTCCGGCGCCTCCCGCTTCGGCATTCTCTACCCGGACCAGTAGCCAGCGTCTCAGGCATTTCAGGACTTCAGTGGGGAAGACCTCCCGGGTGATCTCCCTCTCTTCCCGGGAAGACCGAAAAGGCCCTTCCTGGCAGGTGTAAGGGCTGTTGCCAGATCATGCCAGGAATGAATAGGCTTCCATACAAGCCCGGCGAAACGGGAAAGCTAGGGAGGTCCGGAAGATGCGCCATGGCGTGAACGGAAACGCATGCCCGCATGGTGCCAACTGACCGATGGCGACAGTCGATATCCGCGATGTTCGCAAGAACTTCGGCAGCACGGCCATCCTCCATGGTGTCAATGTCGGTATCGAGGATGGCGAGTTCGTCGTCCTGGTCGGGCCGTCGGGCTGCGGCAAATCCACCCTGCTGCGCATGATCGCCGGGCTGGAGAACATCACCGGGGGCGAGGTGGCCATCGGCGGACGGGTGGTGAACAACCTGCCACCCAAGGACCGGGACATCGCCATGGTGTTCCAGAACTACGCCCTCTATCCCCACATGACGGTGCGGGACAACATGGCCTTCTCCATGTCGCTCGCGAAGGCGCCCAAGGATGTCATGGAGACCGAGGTGACGCGGGCCGCGCGGATCCTGGGTCTGGAGAAGCTGCTGGACCGCTATCCGCGCCAGCTTTCCGGTGGCCAGCGGCAGCGCGTGGCCATGGGCCGGGCCATCGTGCGCCACCCGCAGGTGTTCCTGTTCGACGAACCTCTGTCCAACCTGGACGCGAAACTGCGCGTGCAGATGCGGGCGGAGATCAAGGACCTGCACCAGCGGTTGAAGACGACGACCATCTACGTCACCCATGACCAGATCGAGGCCATGACCATGGCCGACAAGATCGTGGTCATGCACGGCGGGCACGTGGAACAGATCGGCGCGCCGCTGGAACTCTACGACCGCCCGGCCAATGCCTTCGTGGCGGGCTTCATCGGCTCTCCGGCCATGAACCTGTTGTCGGGCATCCTGCGCGACGGCGCCTTCCATCCCGAGGGCGGGGCTGCCCCCTGGCCCCTGCCGCCGGGCCTGGGCGCCGCCGAGGGGGAGCGCGTGATCTATGGCATCCGGCCGGAACATCTGGAACTGGCCACGTCCGGTGTGCCACTGGTGCTGACGCTCATCGAACCCACGGGCTCCGAGACCCAGGTCAGCGGGCGCAGCGGCACGGCGCAGGTAGTGGGCGCCTTCCGGGAACGCATCTCCGCCCGGGTGGGGGAGACCATTCACGTGCAGCCGGACCCGTCGCAGGTGCATCTGTTCCATGGGGATACGGGACAGCGCCTCAACAGGTGACTTCACAGAGGGCGCCATAGAAGAACCGCGCCCCAGCGAGGAGGATGACAAGAATGTACGACCTGACCCGACGTGGAGCCTTGTCTGTCGGAGCCGGCGCGCTGGCGGCCGGCCTGCTGCCGGGCGCGCGCGCCCGCGCGGCCATTCCCATGGCCAATGTCCAGCCGCCGAATATGAAGATCGAGAGCGGTGCGGCGTTGCGTGTGCTGCGCCCGACCAAGTTCGTGGATGCCGACGAGACCATCTTCCGCGAAAACACCGCGAAGTTCACGCAGCAGACCGGCGTGCAGGTGCGCGTCGATTTCGCCGGCTGGGAGGATCTGCGCCCGCAGACGGCCGTCGCCGCCAATACCGGTGCCGGCCCGGATGTCGTGGTGGCCTGGGCCGATGACCCGCATATCTATTCCGACAAGGTGCTGGACCTGACGGAACTGGCCAACTACCTCGGCCAGAAATACGGCGGCTGGCTGGCCCTGCCCAAGCGCTTCGGCCAGAAGTGGGGAACGAATCAGTGGATCGCCCTGCCGATGGGCGGCTCCGGCGGCCCCTGCGTCTATCGCATCTCCTGGCTGAAGGAAGCGGGCTTCGATAAGCTGCCTTCCGACCATGCCGGCTTCCTCAAGGCCTGCCAGGCTTTGAAGAAGAATGGCCATCCGGCGGGCTTCGCGCTGGGCAATGCCGTGGGCGACGGCAATGCCTATTGCAACTGGCTGCTCTGGAGCCATGGCGGCATGGTGGTGGACGAGCAGGGCAAGGTCGCCATCAACAGCCCCGAGACCATCAACGCGCTGAAATACGCCAAGGAACTGTACCAGACCTTCATCCCCGGCACGCTGTCCTGGGGTGACGTCAACAACAACCGCGCCTATGCGGCGGGCGAGATCGGGCTGACGCAGAACGGCGTCTCCATGTACTTCTCGCTGAAGAACGATCCGAAGACCGCCGCCATCGCCGAGGATACGGGCATGGACCGCATGCCCTTCACATCGGATGGCAGGATGGCGGAGAATGTGCTGCTGCTGAACGCGCTGGTCTTCAAGCACAGCCGCTATCCCAACGCCGCGAAGGAGTACCTGCGCTTCATGATGGAAGCGGAGCAGTATGACCGCTGGCTGGTCGGCTGCGGCGGCTACTGGTCCCATCCGCTTGCCGCCTATGCCGAGAGCGAGGTCTGGAAGAGCGACCCGAAACTTGCCGTCTATCGCGATACCAATACGGTGGAATTCTGGTCAGGCTACAAGGGGCCGATCAGCGCCGCCTCCGGCGCCGTCGCGGCCGATTATGTGGTGGTGCAGATGTTCGCGGCCGCCTCCTCCGGCCAGGCGACGCCGGAGGAAGCGGTGCGCGAAGCCGAGCGCCGTGCACGCCGCTATTACCGCTGAGCCGAGCGGCCATGGGGGAAGCCCCATGGCCCGCCTGGAGGAAACCTGACCCATGTCCGTGAGCACGACCGGGCCCACGACCAATTGGCGCCGCCCCCAGGTGACGCAAGGATGGCTGGCGCGCCTCCTCGACTCCAAGCCCTTCCTGATCGTTGCCTGCCTCACCCCGGCGATCGGCCTGCTGACGATCTTCCTGACCTATCCGCTGGGGCTCGGCATCTGGCTGGCCTTCACCGATACGCAGATCGGCCGCGGCGGGTATTTCATCGGGCTGGAGAACTTCGAATCCCTCTGGTACGACCGGGTCTTCTGGGGCGCCGTGTTCTACACGGTCTTCTACACGGCCATGGCGACCATCCTGAAATTCGCCCTCGGCCTGTGGCTCGCCCTGCTGCTGAACGAGCACCTGCCCTTCAAGTCCCTGTTGCGGGCCATCATCCTGTTGCCGTGGATCGTGCCGACCGTGCTCTCGGCCATCGCCTTCTGGTGGATCTTCGACGCCCAGTTCTCGATCATTTCCTATGTCCTGGTCGATAAGCTGGGTCTCCTCGACCATTACATCGACTTTCTCGGCACGCCCTGGGCGGCCCGTTGGTCGTTGGTCGCGGTCAATGTCTGGCGCGGCATCCCCTTCGTCGCGATCAGCCTGCTCGCGGGTCTGCAGACCATCTCGCCTTCGCTCTACGAGGCGGCACTCCTCGATGGCGCGTCATCCTGGCAGCGCTTCCGCCGTATCACCGCGCCGCTGCTGATGCCCATCCTGGCCGTGGTGCTGACCTTCTCGGTGCTGTTCACCTTCACGGATTTCCAGCTCGTCTACGCCATCACCCGCGGCGGCCCGATCAATTCCACCCATCTGATGGCCACGCTGGCCTTCCAGCGGGGCATTCCGGGCGGCCATCTGGGCGAAGGCGCCGCCATCGCCGTCTCGATGATCCCCTTCCTCATCCTCGCCACGCTGTTCAGCTATTTCGCGCTGGCGCGGCGCAAGTGGCAGCAGGGAGAAGACAATGAGTAAGGCCGCCACCCTGCCGGACGATGCGCTATCCTGGCAGTCCCGCCCGCGGCGCATGGTCACGGTCTATCTGCCGCTGCTCTGCTTCGTCTTCGTGCTGCTCTTCCCGTTCTACTGGATGGCCATCACGGCCATCAAGCCGAACGCGGAGATGTACAACTACAAGGAGTTCAGCCCCTTCTGGGTCGTGCACCCGACTCTGGCCAACATCAACAAGCTGCTCTTCGAGACGAGCTATCCGAGCTGGCTGTTCAACACCATGCTCATCGCGGTGTGTTCCACCGTGCTGTCCCTGGTGGCCTCGGTGCTGGCGGCCTATGCCATCCAGCGGCTGCGCTTCCGGGGCTCGGCCTATGTGGGCCTGGCCATCTACATCGCCTATCTGGTGCCGCCATCCATCCTGTTCATCCCGTTGGCGACCATGGTCTTCCAGCTTGGCCTGTTCGACAGCCCGCTGGCGCTGATCCTCACCTATCCGACCTTCCTGATCCCGTTCTGCACTTGGCTGCTGATCGGCTACTTCAAGTCCATTCCCTACGAGCTGGAGGAATGCGCCCTGATCGATGGCGCGTCGCGCCTGCAGATCCTGCGCCGGATCACCCTGCCGCTCGCCGTGCCGGGGCTGATCAGCGCGGGGATCTTTTCCTTCACGCTGTCCTGGAACGAGTTCATCTACGCCCTCGCCTTCATCTCCTCCTCGGAGAACAAGACGGTCCCGGTGGCCATCCTCACGGAACTGGTCCAGGGCGACGTGTATCAATGGGGTTCGCTGATGGCGGGATCGCTGCTGGGATCGCTGCCGGTGGCGATCTTCTATTCGTTCTTCGTGGACTACTACGTGTCTTCCCTGACCGGCGCGGTCAAGGAATAGCCGGCGGACGAACCGCCTCACCTCCTCATCGAAGCCGCTCCGGCGCCCTTCCATATCCGGGAGGGCGCCGTCCTCGCGCTAAAGCACCTTGCCCGGATTCAGCAGCCGCTGCGGGTCCAGCGCCGTCTTCAGGCGATGCATCAGGTCAAGTTCGGCATCGGACCGGACATAGCCCAGCCAGGACTTCTTCGTGAGCCCGATGCCATGCTCCGCGGAGATGGTCCCCCCGAAAAGGCGCACCGTGTCATAGACCACGTCCTGGATAACCCGCTTGGGCTGGGTCGGGGCACCGGGAAGGAAGGACACGATGTGCATGTTGCCGTCGCCGATATGCCCGTAGAACAAGGCGACGACGCCCGGCAGCCTTTCCTCCAACGCTGCCTTGCAGGCCCGGACATACTCGTCCATCCGGGCGACAGGCAGGCCGATGTCGAAGGATTCATGCGGACCGAGCACCTGCACGAACTCCGCGCAGGCATCCCGCACGCCCCAGAAGGCGCGGATATCGGCCAGGGATTGCGAGACGGCGGCGTTGGCCAGGAGCCCGGCCTCGGCCTGGGCTTCAAGCCAGGACTGGAAGCGGGGCGCATCGATCGCCTCCTCCATGCCCTGTGCCTCCACGAGGACGTAGGAGGCGTGCTCTCCGGGGATGGGATTGCGGACACCCGGGATCTGTCGTGTCACCACCTGCCAGTAGTCCGGCCACATCACCTCGAAGGCCGACAGCAACGGGCCAAGCCCCCGGCGGGCCGCGCCGAGGAACTGGACTGTGCAGTCGTAGCTGGGCAGGGCGCAGAGCGCCACCATGGTGCAGCCGGGCTTCGGGAACAGGCGCAGGACCGCGCGCGTGATGATGCCCAGCGTTCCCTCGCTTCCCAGGAAAAGCTGCTTCAGGTCATAGCCCGCATTGTTCTTGAGCATCTTGTTGAGGCTGCGGATGATGGTGCCGTCCGGCAGCACCACTTCCAGCCCCAGCACCATGTCCCGCGCCATGCCGTAGCGGATGACGCGGTTGCCGCCGGCATTGGTGGAGAGGTTGCCGCCGATCGCACAGGAGCCGCGTGCGCCAAGGTCGAGCGGCATGAAGAAGCCCGCTTCATCCGCCGCCTTCTGGACCGTCTCCAGCGGTGTGCCGGCCCGGACCGTCATGGTCGCGGCCGCCGGATCGATCTCCTCGATCCCGGTCATGCGTTCCAGCGACAGCGCCACGCAGCCCTCAACGGGCAGGGCCCCGCCGCAAAGCCCCGTCAGCCCGCCTTGCGGCACCACCGGCACGCCGAAGCGCTGGCAGAGCCGCATGGTGGCTGAGACCTCCTCCGTCGTGACCGGTCGTACGACGGCGAGAGGCCGCACCGGGGCCAGCGTGCTCCAGTCCTTCTCGTTGCGGACCGGGATGTCGCCCCCGCTGAGGACGGTGCGCGGTCCGAGTTCGGCCAGAAGAGCGGCGAGCAGGGCATCCTCCGCCGGAAGCGGCGTGGTGCCGGGCTGGTTGGCATCTGGGGTCATGGGATCAGCCTCGTGGCCAGGATCAAAGCCAGCGCCTGCATCGTCCATGCCGGATGGGACATGCTCGCGGCATCGGCGGGCCATGATCGCTCTACACGACGCCGCCGGGAGCACAAGGATTTTGACGTGCCGGTGATGGTATCGGCATGGGCAAGGCTCGCGACCGCCCTTCACGGACCCGGCGATATCCGCGATGCTCCCTTCCACAAGGGGAGGAAGAACGATGCTGGTTTCGCTGGTCACGCCTCGGTTGATCCTCGTCGGCGGAGGCGCGGTGGCGCAGATCGCGGAGGTGCTGTCGCAGTTCGGGCTGTCCCGCCCCCTGGTGGTGACCGATCCCTGGATGGTCTCTTCCGGCCTGGTGGAACGTTGCCTGGAGCCGCTGCGTCAGGCGGGTTTCAGCCCGGCCGTCTTTCCCGACACCGTGCCCGACCCCACCGACACGGTGGTGGTGGCGGGCGTGGAGCGCCTGCGCAGTGCCCGGCATGACTGCCTGATCGGCTTCGGCGGAGGCAGCCCGATGGACACTGCCAAGGCCATGGCCATCCAGGCCGCGCTGGAGCCCGGCGCTCATATCCGCAGCGTGAAGTTCCCCGCCCGGGCGGATCGCGGTGCCCTGCCGGTGATCTGCATCCCGACCACGGCCGGCACCGGCAGCGAGGCCACCCGCTTCACCATCGTCACCGACACGCAGCGTGACGAGAAGATGCTGATCGCGGGCCTGGGTGCCCTGCCCCTGGCCGCTATCGTGGACCATGAGCTGAGCTGGACCGTCCCGCCCCGGATCACCGCCGATACGGGCGTGGACAGCCTGACCCATGCGCTGGAGGCTTTCGTCTCCCGCCGGGCCAATCCCTTCTCCGACGACTATGCCCGCCAGGCCATGCGCCTCATCGCGCCCAACCTGCGGGCCGCCTATGCCTGGCCAGACGATGCCGCGGCACGGGAGGCCATGATGCGCGGCGCCCTGCTGGCGGGGCTTGCCTTCTCCAATGCCTCGGTCGCCCTGGTCCATGGCATGTCCCGCCCGTTGGGGGCGCATTTCCATGTGCCGCACGGGCTTTCCAACGCCATGCTGCTGCCCGCCGTGACCGCCTATAGCCTGCCGGATGCACTGCCCCGCTATGCCGAGGCGGCGCGGATCATGGGCGTGGCAGGGCCGGAAGAAGGGAACCAGGCCGCGGCGGCCCGGCTGGTGGAGGCCCTGCGCGAGCTGAATCACGATCTCGCGGTGCCATCCCCTGCTGCCTGGGGGATCGAGGCGGAGCGCTGGAACGCGCTCCTGCCCCTGATGGCGGAGCAGGCCCTGGCATCCGGCAGCCCGGCGAACAACCCCCGCGTGCCGGAGAAGGAGGAGATCATCGGGCTGTACCGGGAGGTGTATGGGGACTGATAAGGATACCTGCACGTTCCGCGCGAGGAGGATTGATTCACTTGCAGCCGGAACGTGGCGGCAACAGCCCCGCAGCCGCTCCTTTCTGTCGCCTGTGCCCTGGGGAAGGGATGACAACTCCGCCCGGGGCTGGCACACCTGTCTTGACCCCACCGCCGGGGTCCGGTTCGCGTCCTCCGGACCCGTGCCCCGCCGGACCCGCATGGCGGCGGTCCATAAATGGGATCTCGGATGGATTTGATTTCCTACGCGCAGAACCAGGAAGACGTCATGCTCTGGCGTGCCCTGCGGCGTGTCGAAAACGGCTTCTACATCGATGTGGGCGCGGCGCACCCGGAAGATCTGTCCGTGACACGGCTGTTCTACGATCGGGGATGGTCGGGCATCAATATCGAACCGAACAATGCCTATTTCACCGAGCTTCAGGCCCATCGCGGCCGGGATATCAACCTTCCGGTTTGTGTGACGGCCGAGCCGGGCGAGCGCGTTTTCCACGAGATCCCGGGAACGGGCCTTTCCACCCTGGACGCGGCGGTGGCGGAGGAGCATGCGCGCAAGGGCTGGAAGACGCAGGAACGTCATGTCTCTTGCCTGACGCTGGCGCAGATCTGCGAGCGGTACCGGCCCGACGGTCCGATCCATTTCCTCAAGATCGACGTCGAGGGTGGCGAGGCGGAAGTTCTGCAGGGCGCCGATTTCGGCCGCTTCCGGCCATGGGTCCTGGTGATCGAGGCCACCCGCCCGCTATCGCAGGAACCGGATCATGCCGTCTGGGAGAATGGGCTGCTGGCGCAAGGCTATCGCTTCGCCTGGTTCGATGGCCTGAACCGCTTCTATGTGGCCGAGGAGCAGGCCGCCGCGCTGCTGCCATACTTCACGGTCCAGCCCAATGTCTTCGATGGCTTCCTCCGGGCGGCGGACCTGCTGCGGCGGCACCAGGATTCGGAAACCTATGCAGCCAATGAGCGTGAAGCCAGACTTCGGACCGAGGCGGATCGTGATCGCGTGGAACAGGAACGACAGAAAGCCGAGGAAGCTCACAACCTTCTGCTGACCGCGCACAAGGCCGCTCTGGCCGCTCTTGAGGAAGCCGGATTGCGCCGCGGCGAAGCGGAGCAGGGAATGCTGTCTTTGCGGGAAAAGACCGCGCGGCTGGAGCAGACGCTGCGGGATGCGGAGGAACATATCCAGCGAGCGGAGCAGCGAGCTTCCGCGGCCGGCGAGCGCGAACGGAAGGCGCATACCGAATACTTGGTTCTCCGGGAAACCCTGATCGCGCAGACGGCATCGGCCGCCGAAGGGGGCGGTGTCCGCATTGGCCGGGCGCTGGAACATGCGGAGGCCGCCCATCGCCGTCTCTCGGAGATGATGGAGGAGCGTGTGCGACTGGAGGCCCGCCTTCAGGAAGCCGAGCATCGCTATGTCGCGGCGGAAGCATTGAACCGGGCTTACCACTCCAGTACGTCATGGCGCCTCACGCGCCCCTTGCGCGGCATGATCTATCTGCTGCGCCGTCAGATCGGCCTGAGGGATGTCGGCCTCTACGCCTCGCGCCGCGTGTTGCCCAAGCTTCGTCCCAATCATGCCGGGGATGATGCGAAGCAGGTGCGGGGCATCACAGAAATCCCGGCTCAGGATGGGACGCTTGTTAGCAAGACTTCCTTGCCGGCGGACACGTTGTCAGCGAGAGAGCAGGATCTTTCACCGCGCGGACAGTATGTGCGGCGACTGCTCTCGCATCGCCTTTCCCCCGATGGCCGGCAGGGCCATCCCACCATGCATGCTGGTTGAGACAGGAAGACAGAGTTGCGACTGGTCATCGATCTGCAAGGTGCGCAGGGAAGCAACGCCAAACGCGGCATTGGCCGCTATTCGCGTGAACTTGCCCTGGCGATGGCGCGCGCTCCGCGCCAGCATGATGTCGTCGTGGCGCTGAACGGCGCGATGCTGGAAACCGCCGAGGATCTTTCGGCGCGCTTCTCGGCGCTTCTCCCCCCTCCCATCTTCGCTCCTGGTTCTCCGCCCCCACCTCGGCCGGGCCTTACGCGGCACAGGCCGCGCGCGTCTTGCGGGCCCAGTTCCTGGCCTCCCTGCAACCCGACATCGTTCATGTTTCGAGCATTTTTGAGGGGCTGGGCGACGAGGCGGTTACCTTCTCGCCGGCCGGTATCGAAAGATTGCCGCTGGTCGGTACCTGTCATGACCTGATTCCGCTGATCCGGCATAAGGACTACCTTGAAGGTCAAGGTGTCCTGGCGCCGCACAAACGTTGGTATTATGCAGGCCTCCACGAGATGTTCCTGGCCGAAGGCCTTCTGTCGAATTCAGAGTCGAGCCGTCAGGAGGCCATCACCTATCTGGGCTTTGATCCTGGAAAGGTGACCAATATCCAGGCGGGGATCAGCCCGCTTTTCCGTCCGCCGGCACTGGCCGAGGACGAGGTTACCGTGCGTTTGGCACGCTACGGCATAGAGGCTCCCTATATCCTCTTTGTCGGTGCCGGCGATCTGCGGAAGAACGAGCAGGGCTTCATCGAAGCCTATGCCCGGTTGCCGGCGGACCTGCGCGCGTTGCACCAACTGGTCCTCGTCGGGCATGTCGATGAGGGACGCCTTCACCGCGCCCTGGCGGCTTCCGGCACCCCCCCGGAAAACCTGCGGATCATCCCCTTTGTCCAGGAGGATGACCTGCCCGTGCTGTACGGGCATTGCGCGGTCTTCGTCTTTCCTTCCCTGCACGAGGGTTTCGGCCTGCCGGCCGCGGAAGCCATGGCCTGCGGCGCTCCGGTCATCGCGAGCAACACGAGCAGCCTTCCGGAAGTGGTGGGCCTGGACGAGGCGCTGTTCGATCCGACCCAGCCGGCGGAGATCGCCAGGTGCATGGCCTGGGTCCTGCGGGACCCCGGGGTCCGGAAGCGCCTGTCGGCGCATGGCCTGCAGCAGGCACGCCGCTTCACCTGGGAAGCCTGTGCCGACCGCGCCTGGGATGCTCTGGAGCAGATCCAGGATCGCCGCGTGCGGCAGGGCCATGGGCGCGTCACGGCGTTGCAGCCGCTGCCCTCGCTGGCTTTCGTCTCGCCGCTGCCGCCGCAGGAAAGCGGCATCGCGGATTACAGCCGGAGCCTTCTGCCCGCGCTGTCGCGCCACTACGACATCACCCTGGTGAGCGAGCCGGGGCAGACCGACGATCCCTGGCTCGAAGCCGTCTTCCCGCAACTGGATGCCAGGCGTTTCCTGCAGCAGGATAAGAGCTTCGACCGTGTCCTGTACCAGGCCGGCTGCTCGGATTTCCATACCTTCCAGTATCGTGATCTCCTGCCCGTCCAGCCCGGCGTCACCGTCCTGCACGACGCCTTCCTGTCGAACCTCTGGAACTGGCTGGCGCATCACGAGGGAAGACCCGCCGACTTCCTGGCCCGGCTCTACCATTCCCACGGCTATCCCGCGCTTCACGACGAGGCGCGGCACGGGCGCGACGCAGCGGTGAGGCAGTATCCCTGTTGCCTGGATGTCCTGGACCAGTCGCTCTCGCTCATTCAGCATTCCGAGTACGGCCGCACGATCCTGGCCATGCATTTCGGGGACGAGATCCGCGACAGGATCAAGATCATTCCGCTCTTGGCGCATGGCCGGGCCCGCCCGGACCGGAATGCCGCCCGCAAGGCCCTCGGCATCGGAGCGGGGGAGTTCCTGGTCTGCAGCTTCGGGATCGTCTCGTCCGCCAAGATGCCCGGGGCGATCCTGGAAGCCTGGCGTTCCATGTCCGGCGGAAACACGCGTCTCGTCTTCGTCGGGGCGCTCACCGGCGAACCGGAAGGTTTCGCGCTGCGCGACGGTGAACGCGACGGCGATGTCACAGTCACCGGTCGTGTCGGACAGGAGGAATACGACCAGTGGCTGGCAGCGGCGGATATCGCCGTTCAGCTCCGCCGCGATCTGCGTGGCGAGACCTCCGCCGCGATCACCGATTGCCTGTGCTTCGAGGTGCCGCTGATCGTGAACCGGCATGGCACGGCCACCGAATTGCCGGATGACTGTGCCTGGAAGCTGCCGGAGCAGTTCTCCGTCAAGGCGCTGGGCGAGGCGATCGGGCTGTTGCGCGGCGATGCGGAACTGCGCCGGAACCTGGCCCGGGCCGGCAGGGCCTATACCGAGCAGCGGCTTCGCCCGTCCCGGATCGCGCAGGAATACCATGCCGCGATCGAGGCGAGCTACGCGAAGCGGCTGCTGCCCTCGCTGGCCGGGGTCTCGCTCGGCCTTTCCCGCCTGCACGGGACACCCTGGCCGAGGGAGGAGGAGCTCTCCGCGGTATCGCAGAGCCTGGAGGCCAGCTTCCGGTCGGCGCCGCGACGCCGTCTCCTGATCGACATGTCGGAGATGGCGCGCTTCGATGCACGCTCCGGCATCCAGCGCGTGGTGCGGGAGGTGAGCAACCGTCTCCTGGCCTCCTCCGGCCATTACAGGCGCGTGGAGGCCGTCCGCTTCGATGGCGGCAGCCTGCGCCATGCCTATGAGGCCGCCACGCGGGTTCTGGGATGCCCGCCGCTCCCCCTGGCCGAGACGCCGCTCGACATGGGTGAGGACGACACGCTGCTTTGCATCGACCTCAACCCGAAGATGACCGAGGCGGAGTTCACCGATCTGCGGCGGCGCAAGCTGGCGGGTCTGCGGCTGGTGCTGGTGGTCTACGACCTTCTGCCCATGCTGCGTCCGGACTGCTTTCCCGCCGGGATCGTGGAGGTCAGCGCCTGGTACAAGAGGATGCTCTCCATGGCCGACCATGCCATCTGCATCTCGCGCGCCGTGGCGGATGAGCTTTGCGGGTGGCTGGATACGGTGGCGGACGTCCGGGACAGGCCTCTGCCCATCGACTACTTCCATCTGGCCGGCGATTTCAGGGGTGAGGCCGCGATGGGCGAGCCCCCGGGTTCGATCCTGGCGGCCATGTCCTGCACCGCACGCCGCCCGACTTTCCTGATGACCGGCACCCTGGAACCGCGGAAGGGCTACAGGCAGGCCGTCGCCGCCTTCGAGCAGCTCTGGGCCGAGGGCGTGGATGTCGGCCTTCTGATCGTCGGCAAGGAAGGCTGGCAGATGTCGGATTTCGCCGAGCACCTGCGCACCCATCCTTACCTCGGCGGCAGGCTGCATTGGCTGGAGGGGGTTCGCGACGTCGATCTGCGACGGCTCTATGGCATGAGCCACTGCCTGCTGATGGCGTCGGAGGGGGAGGGCTTCGGCCTGCCACTCGTCGAGGCGGCGCAGGCCAGCCTGCCGATCCTGGCGCGCGACCTGCCGGTCTTCCAGGAGGTGGCCGGCGAGCATGCGATGTATTTCTCGGGGCGCCAGCCGGAGGATCTGGCCGCCGCCCTGAAGCGCTGGCTGGAGGCCAAGGAGAGGGACAAGGTTCCGTCCTCGGCCCGGATCAGGACGCAGGACTGGGATGGGTCGGTCAGGCAGTTGCTGGATCGCCTCGCCGCACAGCAGCCCTACCGCCTCTGGGCGAGGGAGAACGCGGTTCCGGCGGCAGCCGGCTCCGCCTGAGGCGGGCGGGGGGGTCAGCCCCCCGCCACCGTCAGCCCCTCGATCCGCAGCGTCGGGCTGTCGGTGCCCCGGCGGAAGCGCAAGTCGTTGGCCGGGGTCATGGCGAGGAACATCTCGCGCAGGTTGCCGGCGATGGTCAGGCCGCTGACCGGTTCGGCGAGCTGGCCGTCGCGGATCATGAAGCCGGCGGCGCCGCGGCTGTAGTCGCCGGTCAGGGTGTTGACGCCGTGGCCGATGAGTTCGGTGACGTAGAGGCCCTCGCGGAGATCGGCCATCAGCGCCTGGGGCGAGAGGGGGCCGGGTTCCAGCCACAGGTTGCTGGGGGCCGGGGAGGGTGGCGAGGAGGGGCCGCGCGCGGCGTGGCCGGTGGTGGGCAGGCCGAGTTGCCGGGCGGAGCGGGCGTCCAGGAGCCAGCTCCGGAGCGTGCCGTCCTCGACCAGGGCGAGGGAGGCGCCGGGCTGGCCTTCTCCGTCGAAGGGGCGGGAGCGCAGGGCGCGGGGCTTCGTGGGGTCGTCGCGGACGGTCAGGCCGCGGGCCATGACCGGCTGGCCCATGCCGTCGCGCAGGAAGGAGGTGCCGCGCGCCACGGCGGCGCCGTTGAGCGCGCCGGCGAGGTGGCCAAGCAGCGAGGCGGCGACGCGGGGGGCGTAGACCACCGTGCGCCGCGCCGTGGCGGGGCGGCTGGGGTTCAGGCGGCGGACGGCGCGCTCGGCCACCTCGCGGCCCAGCATGGCGGGGTCGTCGAGGTCCGAGAGGTGGACGGTGGAGACGTGGTCGTAGTCGCGCTCCATCCCCGTGCCGTGGCCCGCCAGGGCGGTGATGGAGAGGTGGTGGGCGGAGCGCGCATAGGCGCCGGAGAAGCCGGTGGAGGTGACGAGCGCGACGTCGCGGTGCGACCAGCCGGCCTCGGCGCCCTCGGAATTGGTGATGCCGGGGATGGCCAGGGCGGCGTCCTCGGCCTGGGCGGCGCGGGCGGTCAGTTCCGCGACATCGGGGCGGGCGCCGCTGGTGAGGTCGAGCTCGGGCGGGGTGAATCTCGCCGGGTCGGGCAGGCCGGCGAAGCCGTCCTCCGGCACGGCGCGGGCCATGGCCACGGCCCGCTCGGCCAGGGCCGGGAAGGACAGGGGATCGGTGCCGGAGGTGGAGACGATCGCCTGCCGGCGGCCGGAGCGGCTGTGCAGGAAGACCCGCAGGCCGAGCTCCACGCCCTCGGCGCGCTCGATCCGCTCCACCTTGCCGAGACGGCGGGCGACGGAGAGGGTGGTGCCACGGATCAGCACCGCATCGGCTGAATCCGCCCCGGCCGCCCGCGCGGCGGCGACGAGGTCGCCCAGCCGCGCCAGATGGCTCTCCATCCGGCCCCCCATCCCGGCGGCGCTCACGCCGCCAGCTTCTCGGCGATGGTGGCGAGGGAGGGCACCTTGCCCATGGGGCCGAGGGCCGCGAGGGTGGGGGTGCCGCGGAAGGCACGGGCGGCGGCGGCCTGGACCTGTTCCACCGTCACGGCGGCGATCTTCGCCTTGGTTTCCTCGACCGGGATGATGCGGCCATGGACCTGGAGCTGGCGGGCGAGCTGCTCGCAGCGGCTGCCGGTGGATTCCAGGGACATCAGGAGGGAGGCGCGGAGCTGGGCCTTGGCGCGGTTCAGCTCCTCCTCCGTCACGTCATGCTGGACGCGGCGGAGCTCCTCCAGCGTCACCGGGACGAGTTCGGCGGCCTGATCCTCCCCGGTGCCGGCATAGATCGCGAACATGCCGCTGTCCCGGAAGGGGGAGTGGAAGGAGTAGATGGAATAGACGAGGCCGCGCTTCTCCCGGATCTCCTGGAACAGGCGGGAGGACATGCCGCCGCCGAGCAGGCCGGACATCAGCATGGTCGGGTAGTGCATCGGGTCGCCATAGCCCGGGCCGGGGAAGCCCAGCACGACATGGACCTGGTCCAGCTCCCGCTCCTCGCGGAACTCGCCGCCGGTGTAGCGGGCGGGCTCGGCCTCGTGCACCTCTGGCACCGGGAGGTCGGCGAAGTGGCGGCCGACCATCTCCACCAGCGCCTCATGCTCCAGCGCCCCGGCGGCGGCGACCACCATGCGGGAGGGGCCGTAGTGGCGGCGCATGTAGTTGCGCAGCGCGTCGCGCGGCATCTTCTCGATGATCGCGGCCGGGCCGAGGGTGGGGCGGCCCATGGCCTGGTTGCCGTAGGCGGTGGCCTGGAAGTGGTCGAAGACGATGTCGTCGGGCGTGTCGTTGGCCTGCCCGATCTCCTGCAGGATCACGCCGCGCTCACGCTCCACCTCCTCCGGCGCGAAGGAGGAATGGGTGAGGATGTCGCCCAGGATGTCGGCGGCGAGCGGCAGGTCGTCCTTGAGCACCTTGGCGTAGTAGGCGGTGTTTTCCCGCGCCGTGTAGGCGTTGAGGTGGCCGCCGACATCCTCGATCTCCCGCGCGATGGCGGCGGCGTCGCGGCGCTCGGTGCCCTTGAAGGCCATGTGCTCCAGGAAGTGGGAGACGCCGTTTTCCTCGGCGCGTTCGTCGCGCGTGCCGGCATGGACATAGGCGCCGATCGAGGCGGTCTCCACGCGGGGCATGGTGTCGGAAACGACGGTCAGGCCGTTGGGGAGGCGCGTCAGGCGCACGGCATCACTCATGGGGGCGTTCGGTCTTCCATTCTTTCGGGGCCCGGCCCGGTCCTGGGCAGGGCGTGCTGTCCTATCCAGCGCAATGTAGGCGCGGCGGCCCGAAACTGCGACGGGGCGGGGGCGAAAGGGCTGATCCGGCGGGTGGGCATGGCGTGGGGCATGGCGGGGGTCAGGCCCAGCCCAGGCGCAGGGAGCGCGGGATGCGGGCGCGGCCGGCGGCGGTGCGGTGCAGGGCGGCGAGGCCCCGCACCAAGCGGCGATACGGGGTGACGGTGCCGTAAGCACCTGTAAAGGGCGGAATCTTCGCGCAGGCGAGGGTTGCGGACAAATCCGGATCGGGCAGCAGCCAGGGCGGGCCGGGCAGGGCGGCGCGCAGGTCGAGCCGCCGGGCGAGCAGGATGAGGCCGAGGCCCAGAATGCGGTGGGCGCGGCGGGCGGCGCGGCAGATGCGGTGGGCCAGGGCGTGGAGAGGGTGGCCGGGCGGGGTGGTGGCGAGGGCGGTGAGCAGGCGTTGCCACAACCCGGCATGGGTGAGGCGGCGGAAATAGCGGGCGACCGTGCCGGGATTACCGAAGCGTTCCGGCAGGGCGGCCCAGGGGGACTGGGTGAGGGCGGCGTGGAAGATGGCGTCGAGGCGGTGGCGGCGGTCGGCGGGGCGGCCGGCGCCGGTGGGGTGGGTGGGGAGGTGGGGGGCGAGGGCGCGCCATTCCGCCTCGGTCATCGGGTGGAAGGGATGGGGGATTGGGAGGGGGCTGGGGCGCATGGGGGGAGGATGGCATAAGTGGGGGTGATTAGGCAAGTTTTCCTATTTGTGGGGGCTGCGGTTTTGTCTTTGTGGGTGTGTGGCCTGGGTGGTGGCCCCCGGGGGTAAGGCTCTGCCTCGCTCCTGGTCCCCCCGACACTGGGCTTGAATGGGTCGGCGGGGGCCGTCAGCCTGTGGTTTGATCCATGGGGGAGAAGCCGATCGGAATTGGCCGAGACGGGTGGGAGCAGACCTGCATTGGGGGCTGTGTGGCCAATGGCTATTCTGAGGGTCGGCTGAGGGACAACGGCTTGTGCCGTCTCGACGATGCCCAAGCCGTCTTGGTGCGGATGCCGATCCGGAACAGAACGAATTGCATCAATGGCGTGAAAACAAGCAGCGAAAACATGCCTGCTACGAAGATGGTTCCCAGTCCATCACGTGGTGCCAGCAGGTCGAAGAGCGTTGCAGAGATGCCAACGACCAGAAGCGTCCAGCAGGTCAGAGCCCCGACATAGATCCACTTCGGCTTGAGTGTTTGAACAGGCTGAGCTGGGCTATCAGCCATGATCCAGCCTACCCAGGCCGCCAAGCAGCCCGGCACAAAAAGAAGAACGATGGAAGACGTCACGCCAGTGATCAGACCGAGCAGGCCACCTGCAACCGGTAGGATGAGGTAGGTCATGATAACCAGGGCCGGAAATGCACATCCTGTTGCATTTGGCTTGGCCGGAGGTGTGGCTATTTCACCAGGAACACCTGTTTGGCTCAGGGTGGGAACTCGATCATCGTCAGGCGAATTTTCACATCTGTTCATCGGTAACAGCCAACCGGGTCAGCAACTTCCAGTGCGGCAAGTGCAAGGGTTTTGTCCATAGACTGGAGGTATGGGGGGCCGAAGCACTACTTCGGCGCCGAAGGCCGGCAAGGCCTTCCGGGACGGCGCGACGGCGGCCAGATCAACGCAGCGGCAGGACGAGCGGCACTAAAAGCACGCTGACCGCCATCACCAGCACGGCGAGGGGCAGGCCGATGCGGAGGAAGTCGCCGAAGCGGTAGCGGCCCGGGCCCATGACGAGGGTGTTCACCGGGGAGGAGACGGGGGTCATGAAGGCGGCGGAGGAGGCCAGGGCCACGATCATGGCGAAGGGGTAGGGGGAGAGGCCGGTTTCCTGGGCGGTGGCGATGGCGACGGGGGCCATGAGCACCGCGGTGGCGGTGTTGGAGATGAAGAGGCCGGTCACGGCGGTCAGGGCGAAGAGGCTGGCCAGCAGGGCGTGGGGGCCGGCGGGGCCGACCGTGGCGATCAGGGCGTCGGCGGCGAGGGTGATGCCGCCGGTGCGCTGGAGGGCGAGGGAGAAGGGCAGCATGCCGACGATGAGGACCAGGCTGGGCCAGTGGATGGCGCGGTAGGCGCTGTCCATGTCCAGGCAGCGGAAGCCCAGCATGAGGAGGCCGGCGATGAAGGCGGCCATGACGTTCGGGACCAGGCCGGTGACCATGAGCGCCACCATGACGGCGAGGCTGAGCAGGGCGTAGGGGGCGCGGGTGGCGGCGGGGGTGAGTTCCTCCAGGTCCTCCGGCTGGTTCAGCAGGAGGAGGTCGCGGCGGCCGCGCTGGGAGCGGCGGATATCCGCCCAGGGGCCGACCACCAGGAGGGAGTCGCCGGCCTGGAGGGGCTTTTCCAGCATGCCTTCGTCCAGCGGGGCGTTGCCGCGGCGCAGCCCGGCCACGGTGAGGCCGAGGCGGGAGCGCAGCTTCGCCTCCAGCACCGACTTGCCGACGAGTTCGGCGCCGGGGGTGACGATCATCTCGGCGATGCCGACGGCGCGGGGGCGCTGGGCGAGGTCGGAGCGCTCGATGGGCAGGGGCTGGAGGCCCAGGCGCTGGGCGATCTCCGCCAGGGCTTCCGGCGTGGCGGGGAGTTCCACCAGCAGCTCGTCGCCCGCGCGCAGCACCGTCTCGGCGGTGGGGCTGAAGATTTCCGTGCCGAAGCGGGCGGGGCGTTCGACGGCCATGACGTTGAGGCCGTGGCGGGCGCGCAGGGCCAGCTTGTCGAGGCGCTGGCCGGCCAGGGAGGAGCCGGCGCGCAGGCGTAGGCGGTGGGTGCGGTCCTGAAGGCTGTAGTCCTCGACCAGTTGGCGCAGGGTGGTGTGGGCGCCCTGCCGGGACGCATGGGGGGGCCGTCCTCGGCCAGGGCGCCGGAGAGCCAGCGGCGGGCGAGCAGCATGTAGCCCGTGCCGAGCAGGAGGATGGGCAGGCCGAAGGGGGTGAAGGCGAAGAAGCCGAAGCCGGGCAGGCCCTGCCGCGTCAGCTCCGCCTGGACCACGAGGTTGGGGGCGGTGGCGACGAGGGTGAGCATGCCGCTGATGAGGGCGGCGGTGCTGAGCGGCATCATGAGCTGGCCGGGCGGGATGCGGAGGCGGGCGCAGATGCGCAGCACCACGGGGATGAAGATGGCCACCACGCCGGTGGAGCTCATCACCGAGCCGGTGAGGCCCACGATCAGCATGAGCAGCACGAGCAGGCGGGTCGGGCTGCCATGGGCGCGGGCGAGCAGCCAGTCGCCGAGCTGGCGGGCGATGCCGGTGCGGACGAGGCCCTCGCCGACGACGAAGAGGGCGGCCACCAGGAGGACGCTGGAATCGCCGAAGCCGGCCAGGGCCTCCGGCACCGTGACGGTGCCGGTGAGCGGCAGGAGGAGGAGCATGAGCAGGGCCACCACATCCGTGCGGGGGCGGCCGGTGACGAACATGCCGATGGCCAGGCCGAGGAGGCCCAGCACCATGGCGAGCGAGGCGGTCATCGGGGGCCGGGGAGGGGGCGGTGTCGCGATTCGGGAATGGGCATGCCGGTCCTTCCGCCGCCGGGGGCGCCCGGCCCGGGCTGTTCTCCCTGGGGGCGGCCCGGTCGTTTCCGGGGCGGGACTATCCCATTCCGCGGTTCGGCGGAACCGGGCTGGTTCCGCCGGCCTGGTCGGATCAGGTTTGCCTAATCAGGCGCGGTTGCGGCGGGTGTGGCGGCGGACGGCGGCCTCGACCTGGGCGAGGTCGCCGGGGAGGAGTTCCAGGCGCTCCTCGCGGGTGAAGAGGTCGGCCAGGCGCGGGGGGAGGGCGGGGCGGAAGCCGACCGCCCGTTCCGCCGCGTCGGGGAACTTCGCGGGATGGGCGGTGGCGGCGACGATCACCGGGATGGCCGGGTCCTCCGGCGCCAGGGCGCGGGCGGCGTGGGTGGCGGTGGCGCTGTGCGGGTCGGGCAGCCAGCCGGTGGCGGCGTGGACGCGGCGCATCTCCTCCAGCGTGCCCTCGTCATCCAGGGCGGTGCCGCGGAAGAGGTCCGCCGCGCGGCGCCAGGCGGCGTCGGGGACGGGCATGCGGCCGGTTTCGCGGAAGGCGCGCATGGCCTGGGCGGTGGCGGCGGGGTCGCGGTCCAGGAGCTCGAAGAGCAGGCGCTCGAAGTTCGAGGAGACCTGGATGTCCATGCTGGGGGAGAGGGAGGGCTCCACCGGGCGGGCGGACATGTCGTTGGCCGTGAAGAAGCGCGGCAGGATGTCGTTGCGGTTGGAGGAGATGATGAGGCGCCCGATGGGCAGGCCCATCTTCCGCGCCGCCCAGGCGGCCAGGACGTTGCCGAAATTGCCGGTGGGGACGGAGACGGCGACCGGGCGGTCGGGGGCGCCAAGGGCCAGGGCGGCATAGGCGTAGTAGGGGATCTGGGCGGCGACGCGGGCCCAGTTGATCGAGTTCACCGCGGAAAGGTTCATCTCCCGCCGGAAGGGGGCGTCGGCGAACATCGCCTTCACCAGGTCCTGGCAGGTGTCGAAGTCACCCTCCACGGCCAGGTTGTGGACGTTGGAGGAGAGGACGGTGGTCATCTGCCGGCGCTGCACCTCGGAGGTGCGGCCCTGGGGGTGCAGGATGACGATGTCGATGTTGGCGCGGTCGCGGCAGGCCTCGATGGCGGCGGAACCGGTGTCGCCGGAGGTGGCGCCGACGATGGTCACGCGCTCCCCCCGTTCGGCCAGGACGTGGTCGAAGAGCCGGCCGAGGAGCTGCATCGCCATGTCCTTGAAGGCGAGCGTCGGGCCGTGGAAGAGTTCCAGCGCGAAGGTCCGGGTGTCGAGCTGCACCAGCGGGGCCACGGCGGGGTGGGTGAAGGTGGCGTAGGCCTCCCCGGTCATGCGGCGCAGGGCGGCGTCCGGGATCGTGCCGCCGGTGAAGAGGCCGACGATGCGGGCGGCCAGTTCCGGGTAGGGCAGGCCGCGCATCGCGCGCCATTCTGCGGCGGAGAGGGAGGGCCAGGTCTCGGGGACGAAGAGGCCGCCATCCTCGGCCAGGCCGGCGAGCAGGACGCCCGGGAAGTCGCGGGCCGGAGCCTCGCCGCGGGTGGAGACGTATCGCATGGGGGCAGCGTATAGCGGGGGAGGGGAGATGATGCCATGATGCCGTGCCGGCATGTCAGCATGCCTGCCCGCCAGCATGCCTGCCCGCCAGCATGCCTGCCCGCCAGCATGCCTGCCCGCCAGCATGCCTGTCCGCTATCATGCCTGCCGATGGCCACCTCTCGGCCGCTCGGGAGCGCCATGGCCCGGCGTCACGGAAGAATCCGGAACATGGGTTGGTGCCGGCCGTTAAGAAGAAGCGGGGCCGGAGGCGACGGGAGCGGTGGCCCTGCCGTCTGCGCCCGCCGCCCGGCGAGGAGCACGCCCCGGGACTCACGGAGGACATCATGAAGATCACGTTCTACGCGCATGCGAGCTTCCGGTTGGAGGCGGATGGGGTGGCGGTGGTCACCGATCCCTACAAGCCGTCGCTCAGCCGCTTCGACCCGATCGACGAGCCGGCGGATCTCGTGCTGATGAGCTCGGCCACCGACGAGTTCCATTCCGACCCGAGCCATGTCCTGGGCGGGCCGGTGGTGATCAACACGCTGGAGCTGCCGCCGGAAGGGGTGGAGGTGCTGGGCATCCCGGTCCGCTCCTTTCCCGCCTATGAGAGCCTGACCTTCGACTTCCAGGCGGCGGCGGGGCGGGACCCGGATGCCAATGCGCTCTACCACTTCACGCTGGGCGGGCTGCGGGTGCTGCATATGGGCGATATCGGCAATCCGGTGGACCCCCGGCAACTGGAGGCGCTGCGCGGGCAGGTGGATGTCCTGCTGGCGCTGGCCGGCGCGCATGCGACCATCGCGCTGGACGACCTGGACGCGGCGATCACGGCCATCGGGCCGCAGGTGGTCATCCCGATGCACTACTACAACCCGCGCGGCATCCTGCAGATCGAGCCGGTCGAGACCTTCCTGGCGCGGGTGCCGCCGGAGCGGGTGACGCGGGTCGGCGGGCCGAGCCTGGAGCTGACGCCGGAGACCCTGCCGGCGCCGGCGGACGCGCCGCATGTCTATGTGCTGGAGCAGTCGCGGTAGGCATCCGTGGCGGGCGGGGGAGGCGGCATTCCGTGGCCGTCCCGCCCTTGACCGGGCCGTGTAACGGGCGGAGCCTCCGCGCCCGGAATTCCGGAGACCCCCGCCATGAACGACCTGTCCGCCCCCACCATGCCCTCCGTGCCCGCGTTGCGGGGGCGCTGGCCTCGCGGAGCGGGCCGGAGGTGGCGGGCGAGGTGTCGCGCCTGCTGTCCGGCGAGGCCTTCCGCAGGGCGGATGCCTTCGTGCGGCAGGACCACGGCCGCACGGTGGAGGAGATCATCCGCATCGCCGAGATCGCCTCGCCCCCCTTCGGCGAGGCACGGCGCGCGGAAGCCTATGCGGAGATGCTGCGGGCGCAGGGGCTCTCGGATGTGGCGCGGGACGCGGAGGGCAATGTCACCGCGCTCCGGCCCGGCACCGATCCGGAGGCCGGGCTGGTGGTGATCTGCTCGCATCTCGACACGGTCTTTCCCGAGGGGACGGATGTGGTGGTGCGGCGCGAGGGCACGGTACTGCGCGGACCGGGCGTGGGCGACAACAGCCGCGGCTTGGCGGTGAAGCTCGCCATCCTGCGGGCGCTGGATGCCGCCGGCATCCGGACGAAGGCGGGAATCCTGGTGCTGGCCTCGGTGGGCGAGGAAGGGCCGGGCGACCTGCGCGGAGTGAAGAGCTTCTTCCGTGTCCATCCGCTGCGCGACAAGGTGGTGGGCTTCATCGCCGTGGACAGCCTGGAGACGGCGCGGCTGACGGTGGGGGCGGTGGGCAGCAAGCGCTACCGCGTCAGCTTCCGGGGGCCGGGCGGGCATTCCTTCGGCGCCTTCGGGCTGGTGAACCCGGTCTTCGCCCTGGCGCGGGCGGCGGACGACCTGTCGCGCATCCGCGTGCCCGCGGTGCCGCGCACCACCTTCTCCATCGGCAGGATCGGCGGCGGGACCTCGATCAACGCGATCCCGGAGGAAGCCTGGATGGAGGTGGACCTGCGTTCGGAATCCGCCGAGGAGCTGGCGCGGCTGGAGGAGCGTTTCCTGGCCACGCTGCCGCAGGCGGCAGCGGACGAGAACGCGGCGCGCGACGTGAGGCGCGGCGGCATTCAGGTGGAGGTGAAGCAGGTGGGGGACCGGCCGGCCGGGACGACGCCGCGCGAGGCGCGGATCGTGCGGCTGGCGGAGGCGGTGATCGCGGCGCGGGGCTATGCGCCGAAGCTGGAAGCGTCCTCGACCGACAGCAACATCCCTATCAGCCTGGGCATTCCCGCCATCACCGTGGCCTCGGGCGGCACGGGCGGGCGGGCGCATTCGCTGGAGGAGTGGATCGACGTGGCGCCGGAGGAAAGCGCCAGGGGGATCGCCACGGCGCTGGGCGTCATCGTGTCCGTGGCGGGTGGCGCCGCCTGAGATGGGGCTAGCGCCAGGGTGCGGGCGTGGAAAGGGATGTGCCTTTCCGCCCGCAGCCTGGCAGCCGCCGTGTCAGTGCAGCACGCCGAACAGCCACAGCAGGATGATCACGGGGATCGGGATTCCGATCAGCCACAACAGGATGCCGCGCATCGTTTCCTCTCGCTTGTCTCCAGGCATGGAACGTGGCGTTCGCGGCGCGGGTTGCGTCGTGGCTGTTGCGGCCTCGGCTTCGTGGCCGGCCCCGGGGGAGAGGCTTTGCCTCTCGCCCCGGACCCCCTCTCCACCAGGACCCTGCGGGCCCTGGACCCGATGGGTTGGTTCCGGGTGGTGGCCGTTGGCTCGCTTGCCCGGTCCGTCGGTGCGGCGGACAGGCGGGGCGCCGGGAAGAAAACATCGTTTCCGCGCTTGTGGCGGCGGACGTGATGCGCAAGGGGGAAAGGAACACGGCATGAGCGGCAGAGACTTCGCGGGCCCGGAATGGGCGAACGAGACACCCTGGGTGGCCTCGGCGCGCTATCCGGATGTGCGGATGCGGGACCTCGATCCCGGCTTCGCCCGGTATCGCGTGATGAACGCGGCGGTGGAGAAGCTGTGCGGGGGCCTGCGCTGGGGCGAGGGGCCGGTCTGGTTCGGCGACCATCGCTGCCTGCTCTTCTCCGACATCCCGAACAACCGCATCCTGCGCTGGGACGAGGAGACGCGCGGCGTCACCGTGTTCCGGAAGCCGTCGAACTTCGCCAACGGCAACACGCGCGACCGCGAGGGGCGGCTGGTGACCTGCGAGCACGGCGCGCGGCGGGTGACGCGGACGGAGCATGACGGGCGGATCACGGTGATCGCCGACAGCTTCGAGGGGAAGCGGCTGAACTCGCCGAACGATGTGGTGGTGAAGTCGGACGGCACGATCTGGTTCACCGACCCGCTTTTCGGCATCGGCGGCGATTATGAGGGGGAGCGGGCGGAGTCCGAGATCCCCGCCGCCGTGTACCGGGCCGATCCGGCGCGGGGGGCGCTGCGCAAGGTGGCGGAGGGCGTGCCGGGGCCGAACGGGCTGGCCTTCTCGCCGGATGAGAGCCTGCTTTATCTCGTCGCCTCGCGGGCCGAGCCGCGGCAGATCCTGAGCTATCCGGTCGCGGCGGACGGGGCCTCGCTGGGCGAGGCGCGGGTGCTGATCCGGGCCGAGGCGGACGGCACGCCGGACGGGTTCCGCGTGGACGAGGACGGCAATCTCTGGTGCGGCTGGGGCATGGGGCGCGCCGGGGAGAGCGACGGGCTGGACGGTGTGCGGGTGTTCAACGCCAGCGGCGCACCGATCGGGCATATCGACCTGCCGGAGCGGGTGGCGAATGTCGCCTTCGGCGGCTGGCGGCGGAACCGGCTGTTCATGGCGGGGTGCCGGTCGCTCTACAGCGTTTTCGTCAACACGCGGGGATGCTGAGGCATGGTGATCCGTCTGCATGAGCTGTGCGGCAGCGATCCGGCGCGGGTCTTCAGCCCCTATTGCTGGCGGGCGCGGATGGCGCTGCTGCACAAGGGACTGCCGCATGAGAGCCTGCCCTGGCGCTTCAAGGACAAGGCGGCGATCGCCGATGCGGGTACGGACAAGGTGCCGGTGCTGCGCGACGGGGCGCGGGTGGTGCATGATTCCTGGGCGATCCTGGAGGATCTGGAGGACCGCTATCCGGGCCGTGCCAGCCTGTTCGGCGGCGAGGGCGGGCGGGCGCTGGCGCGTTTCGTGGCGCATTGGGCGGATACGGTGCTGAACCCGGCGATCTCGGCGCTGATCGTGTCCGACATCCCGGCGCTGCTGGATGCGGAGGACCGGGCATATTTCATCCGCACGCGTGAGGCGCGCTTCGGCAGGCCGCTGGCGGAGGTGACGGCGGGGCGGGAGGAGCGGCTGGAGGGGTTCCGTGCCCTGCTGCTGCCTTTGCGGCGGACGCTGTCGGACCGGCCCTTCCTGCATGGCGCCACGCCGGGGGCGGGGGACTACATCGCCTTTTCCGGCTTCCAGTGGGCGCGGGTGGTGAGCCCGCTGCCGCTGCTGACGCCGGAGGATGTGCTGCATGGCTGGCGCGGGCGGCTGCTCGATGCCTTCGGCGGCGTGGCGCGGGCCGTGCCGGCGGCGGAGCGGGGCTGAGGAGCGGATTGGGCCGGATGGCTCGCCCAGGTTCGGAGGCTGTGGCACGCCATGTGCGAGGGCCCGTCATGCGATAGGCTGGACGGGTTGGTGGGGCAGGGACCGATGCTGGGACGACGTGGGCTGGGTTTGGGATTTCTGGGGATGGCCGGCCTGGCCGGTGGCCGCGCTGCGCGGGCGGCCTCCTGGCCGGAGCATCCCTTCCGCTGGGTGGTGGGCTATCCGCCGGGCGGGGCCTCGGATGTCTTCGCGCGGCTGATCGGCGCGGGAATGGGCGCGGCGCTGGGGCAGAATGTGGTGGTGGAGAACCGGCCGGGCGGCGGCGCGGTGCTGGCCAGCGAGGTGGTGTCCCATGCCGCGCCGGATGGCTACTCCTGGCTGCACACGGACAACGGGAACCTCGTCTACAATCCGGCGCTCTATGCGAAGCTGCCCTATGACCCGGACCGCGATCTGACCGGGGTGGGATTCATCGGGCGGTTTCCGCTGTTCCTCGTGGTGCGGCCCGACGACCCGGCGAAGGGCTTCGCGGATTTCCTGGCCGCGGCGCCGAAGGACCCGCCGACCTATGGCACGGCGGGCGTGGCCTCTCCGCATCATCTGGCGATGGAGATGCTGCGGCGGCGGGCGGGGAACTTCCCGGCGGTGCATGTGCCTTATCGCGGCGCGCCGGCAGCGATGCAGGACCTGATCGCGGGCAGCGTGGACAGCGTGGTGGTGGATTGCGCGACGGGCATCCCCTTCCTGCGCGACGGCAAGGCGCGGGCGCTGCTGGTGATGGGGGAGGGGCGGTCCCAGGCCGCGCCGGAGGTGCCGACGGCGCTGGAACTCGGCTATGCGGATGCGGTGGCCTATGGCTGGCAGGGGCTTTCGGTGCCGGCGGCCACGCCGGGCGAACTGGTGGGGCGGCTGAACGCGGCGCTGAACGGCGCGGTGCGGAGCGAGGTGGCGCAGGCGCGGATGCGGACCCTCGGGATCGAGTCCTCGCCCCTGTCGCCGGCCGCGTTCAATGCCTTCGTTGCGACGGAGAGCGCGCGCTGGCGGCCGCTGATCCGGGAACTCGGCATCCGGCTGGATAGCTGAGACGGGGCCGATCGGGCCGCCGTCGCGCCTGTGGTCCCGGGGGGAACGGCGCTGCCTTTCCCCCGGACCCCCTATCCGCCAGGACCCTGCGGGCCCTTGCATCTTGGGTGATGCGTCCGGGAGGCTTCAGCCCTGCGGCGTGTCGGCTTTGCGGGACACGCGCGGGGCCATCAGGGGGCCATTCAGGGGGCCATGACGATGGCGGTCGCAGACCATGCAGCCCTCCTCTGGCCGGGATGACGAGACAGTCACGCTAAAGCATGGCGCGGGCGAGTCGCAAGTTCACCTTCTCGTGCCCTCTGCCTCCTGCCTGCCACGCGGCTGGGTGGGGGCGTCAGCCGCGCCGGGCTTCGGCCAGGGCGTGCGGCGGGTTCCGGCCGGGCTGTTCCGGGGTGGCGGGGCCGCGCCCGGCCATGCGGGCCAGCACGCCGTCGCACCAGAGGAAGCGGTGGAGCAGGACCATGGCGACATGGCCGGCGATCAGGGCCAGCAGCGTCCAGGCCAGGAGCCCGTGCGCGGCATTGGCGGGGGCGACCAGCGCCTCGATCCGCTCGCCGGAGGCGGGCCAGAGGGGAATGCCGAAGGGCGCGAAGGCGCGGCCCGAGCCGTATTGCCGCAGCAGGGCCAGGGAAGGGACGATCAGCATCAGGGCATAGAGCGCCAGATGGCCAAGGCGGGCGGCGAGGCCGAGCGGGCCGGCCTCGTGCGGCGGGCGGCGGCGGAGGTTGTACAGGCCCCAGGCGCCGCGCAGCAGGATCAGCAGGAAGAGCAGGGCACCGACGCTGGCATGGCTGCCGACCAGGAAGGTGGTGAGCGGGGAGCGGCCGACGGTGACCTTCACCACCATGCCGGCGAACTGCCACGCGAAGACGAGGGCCATGCCCCAGTGCAGGGCGCGGCTGACGAGGCCGTAGCGGTCCGGCGTATCACGCCAGGGCAGGGATGGCCGGGACGGGGAGGGCATGGGGCTTCTCCGGTCGATCGGGGCGGCTCGCCGGCCGGTGGGATGGCTGGATGACATTCCGTACATGTATCTCGGTGCCCTGCCGCGCAAGCGGGATTTCCGCGACCGCGAAGAAAGGGGCTTCTTGGGGTGGGGGCCGGTCAGCGCCGCTCCGCGAAGAAGTCCCGCAGCAGGGTGGCGCATTCGGTTTCGCGCAGCCCGCCCACCACCTCCGGCACATGGTGGCAGGAGGCGGCGGCGTAGATGCGGGCGCCGTGCTCGACCCCACCGCCCTTGGGGTCGTAGGCGCCGAACACCACCCGTTTCACGCGGAACAGGGAGGCCGCCTGGGCGCACATCGGGCAGGGTTCCAGCGTGACCGTCAGGGTGCAGCCGGCCAGCCATTTCTCCCCGCGCCGCGCGGCGGCGGCGCGCAGGGCCAGGATCTCGGCATGGGCGGAGGGGTCGTGGCGGGCCTCCACCTCGTTGCCGGCGCGGGCCAGGACGAGGCCGCGCGGATCGGTGACCACCGCGCCCACCGGCACCTCCCCCCGCAGGGCGGCGGCGCGCGCCTCCTCCAGGGCCAGCTCGATGGGGGAGCGGCGCGGCTCAGGCGCGGCTGGCACGCGCCGCCGTCTCGGCCTCCAGCCCCGCCAGCAGCACGCAGAGGGCGATGCCCTCGGAGGCGAGGCGCACATTCTCCAGGCTGGGGAAGGTGGGGGCGAGGCGCAGGTTGCTGTCCTGCGGGTCGGCGCCGCCCGGCCAGGTGGAGCCGGCGGGGGTCAGGGCGAGGCCGGCCTCCTTCGCGAGGGCCACGACGCGCTTCGCCGTGCCGGGGCGGGCGTCGAGGCTGATGAAGTAGCCGCCCTCGGGCTTCGTCCAGCGGGCGACGCCGGTGCCGGCGAGGTGGGATTCCAGCGCCTCCAGAACCGCGGCGAATTTCGGCGCGATCAGGGCGCGGTGGCGTTCCATATGCGCGGCGATGCCGGCCTGGTCGCGCAGGAAGCGGACATGGCGGAGCTGGTTCAGCTTGTCCGGGCCGATGGTGCGCTTCCCGGCGGAGCGGAGGAACCAGGCGACATTGGCGGGGGAGGAGGCGAAGAAGGCGAGGCCGGCGCCGGCCAGCGTGACCTTGGAGGTCGAGGCGAAGACGAAGGCGCGGTCGGGGTTGCCGGCCTCGGCGCAGAGGTTGGTGATGTTGGCGATGGCGTGCCGCGTGCCGGTCAGGTGGTGGACGGCGTAGGCGTCGTCCCAGAACAGGCGGAAATCCGGGGCGCCGGTCTTCATGGCGGCGAGGCGGCGGATCACGGCCTCGGAATAGACCTCGCCGCTCGGGTTCGAATACCTGGGCACGCACCACATGCCCTTCACCGCCGGGTCGGCGGCGAGGCGCTCGACCTCCTCCATGTCCGGTCCCTCGCCGGTCAGCGGCACGGGGATCAGGCGGATGCCGTATTCCTCGCAGATCACGAAATGCCGGTCATAGCCGGGGACGGGGCAGAGGAAGGCGATGTCCTCTTCCTGGCCCCAGGGGCGGGTGCCGCCGGGGACGCCCTTCACCATCGACCAGAGCAAGGTGTCGTGCATCAGGGCGAGGGAGGAGTTGTCGCCGACCACGACCTGCGCCGGCGGCACGCCCAGGATGGGGGCGTAGAGGGCGCGGGCCTCGGCGATGCCCTGGAGGCCGCCATAGTTGCGGGCGTCCTCGCCGGCCTCGGTGGTGGTGTCGCCGTTGCCGGGCAGGGCGAGCATGGGCTCGGCGAGGGAGAGCTGTTCCGGCGCCGGCTTGCCGCGCGTCATGTCGAGCTTCAGGCCGCGCGCCTTGAAGGCGTCGTAGCCGGCCTGGATGCGGCCGCGCAGGGCCTGGAGTTCGGCGTCGCTCAGCTCGGCGATGGCGGGCATGTCCGGTTCCCTCTGGCTTCGTGCCGGTCGGGCCGGCCGCGGGATGCCTCTTAGCCAGTCGCGGGCGGTGCGGTGAAGCGCGGCCTCGTGGATTCCGTCATGCAGGGCCGTCGCGGTGGCGGGCATGGGCGCTTCAACCCGCTCCGATCCTGGTCTAGAGCAGGGGGCAAGGTCGCGGCCCGCCCGATGCGCCGGACCCGGCTCGCGGGCGCAGCCTCCGGAGCCTCTCCGCCTGTATCGGCTTCTGGTATCGGCTTTTGGCGCCTCCAAGGACTTCTCATGACCTCACGCCCCTTCATCGGCCTGACCCTGGATGCGGAGGAGGCCGGCGGCTGGTCCAACCTGCCCTGGTACGCCATCCGCCAGAACTACCTCTCCGCCGTGGCCGAGGCCGGCGGGATGCCCGTCGCGCTGCCGCATCTGCCGGAACTGGCGGAGGGCTATCTCGACCGGCTCGACGGGCTCGTGGTCACGGGCGGGGCTTTCGACGTGGACCCGGCGCTCTATGGCGCCACGGAGCGGCACGGGACGGTGACGCTGAAGGAGGTGCGGACCGCCTTCGAGCTGGCCATCCTGCGCGGGGCGCTGGCGCGGGACATCCCGGTGCTGGGCATCTGCGGCGGCGAGCAGCTCCTCGCCGTGGCGCTGGGGGGCACGCTGATCCAGCACATCCCGGATTCCGTCACCGATGCCCTGGCGCATGAGCAGCCGAACCCGCGCGACGAGCCGGGGCACGAGGTGGCGGTGGTGCCGGGCTCCCTGCTGGCGCGCGTCACGGGCGGCGCGGCGCGGCTGGCGGTGAACAGCTCGCACCACCAGGCGGTGGATTTCGCCGGGCCGGGCGTGGTGGTGAGCGGCACGGCGCCGGATGGCGTGGTGGAGGCGATCGAGCACCCGGGCTACCGCTTCTGCCTCGGCGTGCAGTGGCATCCGGAATATGCGGTGGACCCGCGCGACCCCGACATCTTCCGCGCCTTCGTGGCGGCCTGCCGCGAGGCCGCCCGCCAGCGCGCCGGGGCGGAGCGGGTGCCGGCATGACCGGGGACGAGATGCCCGGGGGCGAGATGCCTGGGGACGACGGCGAGGAAGGCGGCGGGGAGCGCGGCGAGCGCATCGCGCGCTTCCTGGCCCGGGCCGGGATCGCCAGCCGCCGCGCCGCGGAGGTGCTGATCGCGGAAGGGCGGGTAAAGCTGGGCGGCCGTGTGGTGGAGACGCCGGCCACCTTCGTCGCGCCCGGCGATGCGGTGACGGTGGACGGGCGGGTGGTCGCGGCGCCGGAGCACACGCGGCTGTTCCGCCACCACAAGCCGGACGGGCTGGTGACGACGCACAAGGACCCGCAGGGGCGGCCCACGGTGTTCGAGAAGCTGCCGGCGGGGCTGCCGCGGCTGATCTCGGTCGGGCGGCTGGATCTGAACAGCGAGGGGCTGCTGCTGCTGACCAATGACGGCGCGCTGGCCCGGAAGCTGGAACTGCCTTCCAACGGCTGGATCCGCCGCTATCGCGCCCGGGTGCATGGCCGGGTGGACGAGGCGGCGCTGGCCTGGCTGGCCAAGGGCATCACCGTGGAGGGCGTGAAGTATGGGCCGATCCAGGCGGGGCTGGATTCGCGGCAGGGGACCAATGCCTGGCTCACCGTCTCGCTGCAGGAGGGCAAGAACCGGGAGGTGCGGCGGGTGCTGGCGCATCTCGGGCTGCAGGTGACGCGGCTGATCCGCACGGCCTATGGCCCTTTCCAGCTCGGCAGCCTGCCGCGCGGCGCGGTCGAGGAGGTGAATGCCAAGACCATGCGCGACCAGCTCGGCCTCGATGTCGCGCCCCGCATCCCGCGCGGCCGCGACCTGGCGGGGCAGGCGGGCGACGCCCCGCCCGAACCGGAAGCCGAGAAGCGCCGCCGCCCGCCCCGCGCCCGCCGCGCCGGCGACCCCTACCTCAACCCCTGGGGCACCGGCCGCCGCCGCGGCGATTCCTGATGGGGGGCGCTTTCCGGTTCGGGCCGGGGAACCGGGAGGCTCTGCCTCCCGGACCCTTTGCTGAGGGAGGGGCCGCTCAGGGGCACAGTGTGCCCCCGAGGCCCCGCCATGAGCGCTCCGCGAGGAGGGGGATCGGGAAACCGGTCGCTTCTGGCACAACGGCAGCAATGCCCCCTCCTCGCGGAGCGCTCATAGGGTTCCCAGGGACCAACGTCCCTGGGCGGGAGGGGTCCGGGGAGGGCGGAGCCCTTCCCGGAGCGCACGGCCGAACCGGAAAGCGCCCCCCATGAGGATCGTGGCCGGGCGGTGGCGCGGGCGGCGGCTGGAGGCGCCGGCGGGGGCGGGGACGCGGCCGACGGCGGACCGGGTGCGGCAGGCGCTGTTCGACATGCTGTGGCATGCGCCCTGGGGCGGGCGGGAGAGGGTGGAGGGTGCGCTGGTGCTCGACGCCTTTGCCGGGACGGGGGCGCTGGGGCTGGAGGCGCTGTCGCGCGGCGCGGCGCGGGCCTGGTTCATCGAGCGGGACCGGGCGGCGCTGGCGGCGCTGCGGGCGAATCTGGCGGCCTGCCGGGTGGGGGAGGCGGAGGGGCGCGTCATCGCCGGCGACGCCACGCGCCCGCCCCGGGCCGAGGCCGCCTGCGGGCTGATCTTCCTCGACCCGCCTTATGGCGCCGGGCTGCCCGGGGTGGTGTTGCCCGCGCTGCGCGGGGCGGGCTGGGTGGCGCCGGGGGCGCTGTGCTGCCTGGAGATCGGCCGGGCGGAGGATGCGCCGGGCCTGCCGGGCTGGGAGATCCTGGCCGAGCGGGAGCATGGGGCCGCCAGGGTTCTGGTGCTGGGCGATACGGGGGGCTGATCGCGGGCTGGGCAGGTCCTGGCTTTTTGCGGGCGGGGATCGCGCGGGGCGTTGGCGGGGTGCGTGAACGATTTGTCAGGGCCGGCCCATGACCGGGTGAGGCGTGCGGGCGCAATGCTGCATTGCGCGGCCGGGCCCTGTCCGGCTGCCGCGGAAATCGGCGGCGGTCTATTCCCGGCAGATCGTCGTTCGACCGGTCGCCCCGTGAGGGGGGACCATTTCGAGCCGGCTGGGCCTCGGCCCAGCCGGCTCCTTTTCTGTCCGGGCCCCGGTTTCCCTTTTCGGACGGCTTCGTGGCGGGGCGATCTGCCTGCGCGCGGTGGCGTGGACCTGCGCCTGGGGCCGCGGCCGCCGGAGCCCGCGCTTGCGGTGGCCGGGTATCGCCGGATGCCTGATGGCCGATGCGGGCGGATTCGGCGCGGCCGGGGGCCTTCACGCACCGGGCTGGCCGCGCGAGGATAGGGCCAATGGCCCTGGGTCCAGTCGCCACCGGACCAGGGCCGCACAGAGGCCGCCCCACGGGCACCGTCCAGGAGATTTCCGCGCATGAGCATTCCGTCCAAGCCTGTCCTGCTGACCGGCGCCTCCGGCAATCTGGGCCGCATGCTGGCGCGGGAACTGGGGGCCAAGGGCTGGACCCTGCGGCTGACCGACCTGACGCCCTTTCCCGACCCGCTGCCGGAGGGGGCGACGTTCACCCGCATGGATCTGGCGGATGGCGTCGCGCTGCTGAAGCTGGCGGAGGGATGTGGTGCCATCCTGCATTTCGGCGGGGCGAGCACGGACCTGCCCTTCGAGACGGTGATCGGGCCGAATCTGCGCGGCGTCTATCATGTCTATGAGGCGGCGCGGCGCGAGAAGGCGCGGGTGATCTTCGCTTCCTCCAACCATGCCATCGGCTTCCACGAGCGCCCGGGCCTGGGAGGGACCGGGAACGAGGCGAAGCTGGACGCGGACTGCGCCTTCCGGCCCGACAGCTTCTACGGGCTGAGCAAGTGCTATGGCGAACTGATGGGGCGGCTGTACTGGGACAAGCATGGCGTCGAGAACGTCAATGTCCGCATCGGCTCCTCCTTCGACGAGCCGGTGGATGCGCGGATGCTGTCCACCTGGCTGAGCTATGGCGACCTCGCGCGCATGATGGAATGCGCGGTGCTGGCCGAGCGCACGGGGCATTGCGTGATCTGGGGCGCCTCCGACAATCCGGCGAGCTTCTGGGGCCAGGACCACCGCGACCGCATCGGCTGGAAGCCGGAGGACAGCGCGGAGCCTTTCCGCGACCGGGTGGGCGGCAAGAAGGCCGATCCGGTGTCCGAACGCTATCAGGGCGGCGGCTATACCGCCGCGGGCTATAGCCGGGAGACGCCGAGCCCGCGCGACCAGTTCGACCCCGGCTGAGCGGCGCCGTGATCCGTCTCGAGGCGGGCGGCTGGCAGGCGGTGCTGCTGCCGGAGCAGGGGGCCTGTTTCGCCAGCCTGCGCTGCGATGGCCAGGACGTGCTGGCGCCGGTGCCCGCCGGCGTCCTGCCGGTGGGCAGCCAGGCGGGGGCCTTCCTGATGCTGCCCTGGTGCAACCGCCTGGGCGACGGGCTGCTGCGCTGGGATGGGGGGGAGCATCATTTCCCGATCAACGACCTGCGCGGGCACAACGCCATCCATGGGCTGGGGCGGGACCAGCCCTGGGCGCTGCTGCGGCACGATGCCGCCAGCCTGCGGCTGGAGCAGCGGATGGAGGAGCCGGACCAGCCCTATCGCTATCACGCGGTGCTGGATGTCGCGCTGACGGAGGCGGGGCTGCGGCTCGGGCTCGCCATCACCAACACGGCCGGGGCGGCGATGCCCTTCGGCACGGGGTGGCATCCCTGGTTCGCGCGGCGGCCGGGGACGCGGGTGCGGTTCCGGGCGCGGCATCTGGTGCGCACGGATGCGCGGGGCCTGCCGGCCGCCACGGAGGAGGTGGCGGAGGTTTCGGGCGGCGAGGAGGTCTGGCTGGGGCAGGACCGGCACTATGCCGGCTGGGACGGGGGGCTGGACCTCGACCTGGGCGGGATGGGGCTGCGGCTGGCGGGGGAGGGTCGCTGGGCGGGCAACCTGCAGTTCTATGCCCCCAACGCACCGCAGGTCCTGTGCCTGGAGCCGGTGAGCCATGCCACCGACCTGCCCAACCGCGCCTTCCTTGTCCCCTATGGCGACATGGACTGGCTGCCGCCCGGGGGCAGGATGGAAGGGGGCGTTTCCCTGACCCTGCGCTGAGGCGGCGGGGGACGCGGAGGACCGGGGCCATGAAGACCGGGGCCATGAAGACCGGGGCTGCCAGGGCGGGCAGCGCCATGAAGCGCGCGTGGGGCCGGGCCGCCGCCGGTGCCTCGCCGCGCCGTACGGCCGGCGGCCGGGGCGGCACGGCGGGCCGGAAGCGCTGACAGCAAAACGCCGCCGGCGGGGTGCCGGCGGCGTGTAAGCCTCGCGGATCGGGTGGAGGGCTCAGCCCTCCTCGTCGTTCTCGCTCTCGACGCCGATTTCCTCGCCGAGATCCTCGTCCGCGTCCTCCAGATCCTCGGCATCCTCCAGCCCGGTATCGGTGTCGGCGTCCTCGAGGTCCGTGTCGTCCGTCTCGGCCTCCGTGCCCGGCGTCACCGCGCGCTTGCGCAGCTTGTCATCGACCGGGGCGGCCGGGCGGCGCAGGCGGGGCTGCTCGGCCGGCTGCTCGGTGCCGCATTTCGGGCAGACGGCGGGCGTGCGGGCAAGGTCGTAGAACTTCGTGCCGCAGGCCACGCAAACGCGTTTGGTGCCCAGTTCGGGTTTGACCATGGATGGAGTCGTCCTGGTTTCGACCGACGTCCGCTCAGGCCCCGCGCTTGCCGCGGAGCCTTGGGGGCCGGGCTTCAATGAGGGCGCGCGATTGCCACGCACCCCCTCGCGTGTCAAACGCGCAATCCATGCGGGACACCTGCCAGATGCTCAGGCCGCTGCGTGCGGCCTCCCCCGCCGCCTCTTCCGCCGCCTTTCTGGGCCAGGGGCTCGCGGGCGAGATCCGCGTGCCCGGCGACGGGGCGATCGGCCACCGCGCCCTGATCCTGGCGGCCCTGGCCGTGGGCGAGAGCCGCATCGAGGGCCTGCCGGAGCGCGAGGACATCCGCCGCACCGCCGCCGCCCTGCGCGCCCTGGGGGCGAGGGTGGAACAGGTTGGTCCTGGCCTCTGGCGCGTCGTGGGGCGCGGGGTGGGTGGGCTGGTGGAGCCCGGGGACATCCTCGAACTGGGCGGTTCCGGCGATGTCGCGCGGCTGTTCTGCGGGTTGCTCGCGGGCCATCCGCTTTTCGCGGTGCTGACCGGCGATGCCGCATTGCGCCGGCGGCCCATGGGGCCGGTGACCGGGGCGCTCGCCGCCTGCGGGGCGCGTTTCGCCGCGCGCGGGGCGGGGTTCCTGCCGCTGGCGGTGGAGGGGGCGCGGCTGGCCCTGCCGGCGGAGCACCGCCTGACCCTGGCCTCGGCCCCGGTGAAGTCCGCGCTGCTGTTGGCCGGGCTCTGCGCCCGGGGCGTGACGCGGGTGGAGGAGCCCGGGAGCAGCCACGACCATACCGAGAACCTGCTGCGCCATTTCGGCGCCCGGCTGCGCGTGTCGCCGCAGGGGGAGGGGGAGGGACAGGGAAGGCTGATCGAACTGGAAGGGCAGCCGGAGTTGAGTGCCGCGCCGGTTTCCGTGCCGGGCGACCCGTCGCTGGCCGGTTTTCCGCTGGTGGCGGCGCTGCTGGTGCCGGGGTCGCGGGTGACGGTGCGGGGCGTCTGCCTCAATCCGCTGCGCAACGGCCTTCTCGCCACGCTGCGCGAGATGGGGGGCGGGTTCGCCGTGGCCGGTGAGCGCGTCGAGGCGGGTGAGCCGGTGGGCGATGTCACCGCCACGCATTCCCCTTTGCGCGGCGTGGATGTCCCGGCCGGGCGGCTGGCCGGTGCCGGGGCGCTGCTGGCGGTGGCCGCGGGCTTCGCCACGGGCACGAGCCGCATCCGGGGTCTGGAGGCTGGGGAACTCGCGTCCCTCGCCGCGCTGCTGGCCGGGAACGGTGTGGCGGCGGAGGCTGGGAGTGGCGAGCTGATCATCCGCGGCAATGGTGCCTCCGTGCCCGGCGGCGGCCGGTTGGATTCCGGGGCGCAGCCTCGTCTGGCGATGAGCGCACTGGTCCTGGGCCTGGCGGCGGAGATGCCTGTGACCGTGGCGGACAGTGCCGGCATCGACAATGTTTTCCCGGGGTTCGCCGAAGCGATGAATCGCATGGCGGGCGGGGACGCCATCGCGCCCCTTTGACCGGCGTGGTATGATGCGGCGCACAAATCCTGTAGGGTGCCGCAACCAGAACGGGAGCAGATCCGGATGACCGCCACCGAGACCCTTGCCGCCGGAACCCGGGCGATCATCGCCGTGGACGGCCCGGCCGCCGCCGGCAAGGGCACGCTGGCCCGCCGTCTCGCCACGGCGCTGGACCTGCCTTACCTTGATACCGGCCTGCTCTATCGCGCCACGGCGCGGCGCCTGATCGACGAGGGCGGCGATCCGGGGGATGCCCGGGCCGCCGAGGCGGTGGCGCGGGCCCTGGAGCCGGGCGATCTCGGCCGGGCCGGCCTGCGCGCGCCGGACACCGATAACGGGGCCAGCCAGGTCGCGGCCATTCCCGGCGTGCGGGCCGCGCTGCTCGATTTCCAGCGCCAGTTCGGGCGGGCCAATGGCGCCGTGCTGGACGGGCGCGACATCGGCACCGTGGTCTTTCCCGATGCGCCGGTGAAGCTCTTCGTCACCGCCAGTCCCGAAGCGCGTGCCGAACGCCGTTGGAAGGAGCGCCAGGCGCGGGGCGAGGATGTTTCCCTGGCGGCGGTGACCGCCGAGATGGCCGCCCGCGACGCCCGCGACGCCTCCCGCGACACGGCCCCCATGAAGCCCGCCGAGGACGCGATCCTCCTCGACACCACCACCCTCGACGCCGATGCCGCCTACGCCCAGGCCCTCCACCTCGTCCGCCAGCGCCTCGGCCTCATCGGCTGAGGGGGGGTGCTGGGGGGATCGGGCGTGGCGCTCCGGGAGGCTCTGCCTCCCGGACCCTTTGCTGAGGGAGGGGCCGCTCAGGGGCACAGTATGCCCCCGAGACCCCGCCATGAGCGCTCCGCGAGGAGGGGGTACAGGAAACCAGTCGCCAGATGGCGCAACGGCGGTCGAAGCCCCCTCCTCGCGGAGCGCTCATAGGGTTCCCAGGGACTAACGTCCCTGGGCGGGGTGTCCAGAGGGGCGGAGCCCCTCTGGCCCCGTCCGGATCACCTCCAGGGCACCCCCTCAGCGGGTGTAGGCGTGGGAGGTGTTGGCGGCGGGGGTGGAGCCGGCGAGTTCGGCCAGGAAGGCGTCGTGGGTCATGGGGCGGGAGAACATGGGGTAGTTCTTCTCCACGGCGAGGCGCTGTTCCTCCTCGCTGACCGTGGCGGTGCAGTCGGTGAGGGTGACGACCTCGAAGCCCTTCTCGTAGCCGCTGCGCATGGTGGATTCGACGCAGCAGTTGGTCAGGAAGCCACCCAGGGCCAGGGTCTCCACGCCGCGCTGGCGCAGGATGAAATCCAGGTTGGTGCTGGCGAAGGCGTCGAGGCCGCGCTTGCCCTCCAGCACGATGTCGGTGGGCTCGGGCGTGAGTTCCCCGGTGATCTCGGCGCCCCAGCTTCCCTTGCGGAAGGCCTGGCTGTCCACCACGCCCTTGAGGATGCCGTAGGGCTTCGGGTTCAGCTCCGGATAGCCCTCGGCGAAGGAGATGGGGGACCAGACGATCAGGGCGCCCATCTCCCGCGCGCGGCGCACCGTCTCGACCGTGTGGCCGAGCATGCCGGTGCTCTGCATCACCGGCTTCACCGCCTCGTGGAGGGCGCCGCCCTCGGTGGTGAAGTCGTTCTGGTACTCGATGAGGACGAGAGCGGTCCTGGCGGGGGTCATGCGCGTGCTCCTGAACGGGGGGGATGCGACAGGAGACATGGTGTGCCGCCGGCCCGGCCGAAGGGAAGGGCGGAGCGGGGGAGGGGCCACGCTTTCCCTTGACCGGATCGTTGCGCGGGGAGTAAAAGCCGGATCGTCGCGGGGGAAGGTTTTCTCCCGCGTGCTCGTGCTGCGGTTTCCGGAACCGGAACGGTTTTGCCGGCAAGGTTCCCTGGAGCATCACCACGGGTCTCATCCCCCCACGGTCCGGCCAGGCCGGGCAAGACGTGTCGGTCCCGGCTGCTCGCTGAAGCGGAGCCGGAGGTCGGGGCGCAGGCCCAGCGGCCCCTTCCCCCCGAAGGCGCCGCCGTTTCAGGAACAGACAACTACATGGCATCTGCCACCACCCTCGACCGCGCCGCGGCTTCCGAGGATTTTGCTGCCCTCCTCGACGAGACCCTCGGCGCTGACACCGGCTTCGCCGGCTCCGTCGTCACCGGCCGCGTCATCCGCGTGGACGACGACGTCGCCGTCGTCGATGTCGGTCTCAAGAGCGAGGGCCGCGTCCCGCTGCGCGAGTTCGCCCCCCAGGGCCAGAAGGCCGAGGTCAAGCCGGGCGACACCGTCGAGCTGTTCGTCGAGCGCTATGAGGACAAGGACGGCTCCATCGTCCTGTCGCGCGAGAAGGCCCGCCGCGAGGAGGCCTGGACCAACCTGGAGAAGCAGTTCCAGGCCAACAACCGCGTGAACGGCACGATCTTCGGCCGCGTCAAGGGTGGCTTCACCGTCGATCTCGGCGGCGCCGTGGCCTTCCTGCCGGGCTCGCAGGTCGATATCCGCCCGGTGCGCGATGTCGGGCCGCTGATGGGCTCCCCGCAGCCCTTCCAGATCCTGAAGATGGACCGCGCCCGCGGCAACATCGTCGTGAGCCGCCGCGCGGTTCTCGAGGAGACGCGTGCGGAGCAGCGCAGCGAACTGATCCAGGGCCTGAAGGAAGGCATGGTGCTCGACGGCGTGGTGAAGAACATCACCGACTACGGCGCCTTCGTGGATCTGGGCGGCGTGGACGGGCTGCTGCACGTCACCGACATCGCCTGGCGTCGCATCAACCACCCCTCCGAGGCCCTGACCATCGGCCAGCAGGTCAAGGTGCAGGTCATCCGCTTCAACCCCGAGACGCAGCGCATCTCGCTCGGCATGAAGCAGCTGATGGCCGATCCGTGGGAGGGTGTGGCCGTCAAGTATCCGGTGAACGCCAAGTTCTCCGGCCGCGTGACGAACATCACCGACTACGGCGCCTTCGTGGAGCTGGAGCCGGGCGTCGAGGGTCTGGTCCATGTCTCCGAGATGAGCTGGACCAAGAAGAACGTCCATCCGGGCAAGATCGTCGCCACCTCCCAGGAGGTCGAGGTGATGATCCTGGACGTGGACGAGCCGAAGCGCCGCATCTCGCTGGGCCTGAAGCAGGCGCAGGGCAACCCCTGGGACCAGTTCCTGGAGCAGCACCCGCCGGGTTCGACCGTCGAGGGCGAGATCCGCAACATCACCGAGTTCGGCCTCTTCATCGGCCTGGGCCCGGATCTGGACGGCATGGTCCACATGTCCGACCTGTCCTGGGAGCTGACCGGCGAGCAGGCCATGGCCAACTACCACAAGGGCGACACCGTCCAGGCCAAGGTGCTGGACGTGGATGTCGAGAAGGAGCGCATCTCCCTCGGCATCAAGCAGCTCCAGTCCGACCCGGCCGCCGAGGTGCTGGACCGCGTCCGCAAGGGTGACGTCGTCACCGGCGTGGTGACGAAGGTCGAGGCCAACGGCATCGAGGTGAAGGTCGAGGACATCCTCACCGGCTTCATCCGCCGCGCCGAGCTGGCCCGCGACCGCAACGACCAGCGCCCCGAGAAGTTCGCGGTGGGCGAGAAGGTCGATGCCAAGGTGGTCATGGTGGACCGTGCGGCCCGCCGCCTGAGCCTGACCATCAAGGGCAAGGAGGTCGAGGAGGAGCGCGAGGCGGTGCGCGAGTACGGCACCTCCGACAGCGGTGCCTCGCTGGGCGACATCCTGGGTGCCGCGATCCGTCGCCGCAACCAGATGACCGAGGACTGATCCTCCGCCTCACGGCGAAGGTCACGGGAACGCCCCGGGGAGAGATCCCCGGGGCGTTTCGCGTTTGCGGGGGGGCCTTGTGCCTGGCCGCCGGGAGAGAGGCAGCGCCTTCCCCAGGGCCGGACGCGCAACCGGTGTCAGCCGCCGGGCGGGGCGGCGAGGGCGGCGAGTTCCGCGGCGGCGTCCCGGAGGCGGGGGAGGTGCTGCCGGACGAAGCGGGGCCGGTCCATGGCCGTGCTGTGCCAGACGATGTTGATGCAGCCGAGCAGGGCGGGGCCGGTGCCGATCGGCACGGCGATGCCCATGTCGCCCGCCCGGCGGGGATTGCCGCGCCGGATATGGCTGCTGGTGCGGTGGCCATAGCCATCCTCCAGCGTCTCGCGGATGCCGCGTGCCGTTTCCTCCGGGCTCGCTCCCCAGGGTGGGGGCGGGGCCTGGTCCTGCCATGCGGCGCGGGCCTCGGCGGTGCTCCAGGCGAGCCAGGCGCGGCCGAGGCCGCTGGTGGCCATCGGGACGCGCAGGCCCTGCGGCACCGCCTCGAAGCCGAAGGGCGAGAGGAGGCGGGAGCTTTCCACGATCTCCATGCCGCCCTGGCGGAACAGGCCGATATCCGAGGGCCAGCGCACGTCCTGGCACAGGGCGCGGAGTACGGGGGCGGCGGCCGCGAGCAGCCGGGCGCGGTGGCGGTCCTCCGCCGTGGCGGTGGGGGTGGTGGCGCGCCAGAGCCCGTCGGCGAGGCGGCGATGGGCGAAGCCCTCCTCCTCCAGCGTGCGGAGCAGGCGCAGCAGCGTGGGCTTGGCCAGGCCGGTGGCGCGGTTCAGCGCATCGAGCGAGAGGGGTGGGCCGGCTTCCAGCACCCGCAACACGGCGAGACCGCGCGAAAGCGCCCTGACCATTTCCGGAACCTCCCTGCCGCCAGAGATTCCACAGGGTGGAAGGCGTGCGCAATCCGTTTGCGGGCGGGGGCCGTCCTGCGGCATGGGCAGGGCCGCGCGCCCCCGGACGTGACCATGCGGGGGGCAAGGAACGGAGCCCGGGACAGGGCTCGCGAGGAAAGGGAAGGATGCGGATGCCACCGATCAGCCGCCGGGACCTGTTGATGTCGGCCGCCGCCGTGCCGGTGGCCGGGGCGGCCGCTGCGGCCCAGCCCGCCGTCACGCGGCCGAACATCGTCTTCATCATCGCCGACGACATGGGCTATGCGGACGTGTCCTGCTATGGCCGCCCGGACATGGCGACGCCGAATGTCGACCGGATCGCGGCACAGGGCACGCGCTTCACCCAGGGCTATTCCAACTCGCCGGTCTGCAGCGCCTCGCGCGTCGCCATCATGACCGGCCGCTACCAGCTTCGCCTGCCGGTGGGGCTGGAGGAGCCGATCTCGGGCACGACGCGCAAGGGCATCGGCCTGCCGCCGGAGCATCCGACCCTGCCCTCCCTGCTGAAGAAGGCGGGCTATGGCACCACGCTGGTCGGCAAGTGGCATCTGGGCAGCCTGCCGGATTTCGGGCCGCACCAGAGCGGGTACGACCACTTCTATGGCTTCCGGGGTGGGGCGATCGACTATTTCCTCCATACCGGGCGGAACGGCTCGAAGGATTTCTGGGAGGAAGACGAACGGATCGAGCCGGAGGGCTATGCCACCACGCTGCTGGGCGACCGGGCGGTGCGCGTGGTCGAGGGCTATGCGCGGACGCGGCAGCCCTTCCTGCTGAGCCTGCATTTCAACGCGCCGCACTGGCCCTGGGAGGGGCCGGATGACCGGGCGGAGGCGGAGCGGCTGCGGGGCAAGGACCCGGCGAGCTGGGATGCCGGATCGCAGGAGACCTATCGCCGCATGATCGCGGAGATGGACCGGCAGATCGGGCGGGTGATGGAGGCGCTGGAGAAGAACGGGCTGGCGCGCGACACGATCATCATCTTCACCAGCGACAATGGCGGCGAGCGCTTCGCGGATACCTGGCCCTTCTCCGGCCACAAGACGGAGCTGCTGGAAGGCGGGCTGCGGGTGCCGGCCATCATCTCCTGGCCCGCGCGCATTCCGGCGGGGCGGGTGAGCGAGCAGGTGACGGCGAACATGGACTGGATGCCCACGCTGCTGGCCGCGGCCGGGGCGGCGCCGGACCCGCGGTACCCGCCCGACGGCATGAACCTCCTGCCGCATCTGGCGGAGGGGGCGCCGGCCGTGGAGCGGCAGCTCTTCTGGCGCTACAAGTCGCTGTGGCAGCGCGCGGCCCGCATCGGCGACTGGAAGTACCTGAAGATGCTGGACAACACCTTCCTCTTCAATGTCGTCGCGGACCCGCTGGAGCGCGCGAACATGAAGGAGCGGGAGCCGGAGGTCTATCGCCGGCTGGTGGCGGCCTGGGATGCCTGGAACGGCACGATGCTGCCGGAGGTGGCGCACAGCTTCACCGAGGATATCGACGGATCGCAGATGGCGAGCCAGTTCGGCACCCGCCCGAGCAGCGGGGTGCCCGATCCCACCCTGCCGGGCTCCGAACCGCCGGCCGGACAGGCGGTCTCGCCCTTCCTGGAACCGAAGGGGGCGGGCAAGCCCTGATCCTCAGGGGGCTCCCTCCGGTGGCCCGGGGGAAAGGCGCTGCCTTTCCCCCGATGCCCCTGACCGCCAGGAGCCCGTGGCTCCTGCACCTTTCTTTCGCTGGCATCCTGCTGATGCCGGGACGCCATGTTTCCCGGCGACTGCCGGTGCCGCCAGCGTGGGCGTGATGTTTTCTTCTTTCCGGTGCGCGGAGTGGGGGCGGGGCGCGTATCAGCTCCGGCGCAGGGCGTTGCCGTAGAAGACCAGGATGCTGCGGTTGAGCAGCAGGATCTGCTGGCGCGTCAGGGGCAGGGGGCCGCAGCGCGGATCGAGGAAGGCGCGGCGCAGCTCCTCGTAGAGCGGGCGCAGCTCCTGCCGCATGGGCGGGCGGCGGTAGGCGGGGCGGACGGCCAGCACGCGGCCGGAGGCGTCCACCTGGACCTCGAATTCCAGCACCGCATCCGGCGGCACGGGCACGTCCCCACGGCAGGGGGCGATGTGCCGGATCAGGGTTTCGATGAGTTGCGCCGAGGGATCGTCGGGGGCCCCCTGCGCCCGGGCGGTGGCCGGGAGGAAGGGGAGCAGGAGCAAGGGGACGAGGGCGCGGCGGCGCATGGCCGGGTCTATTCCGAGCTCCAGCCCGCCTTGCGCTCGTAGTGCTTGAAGTATTTTTCCGTCACCTGGTCGGTCTTCACCACGACGCAGACATCGGTGGTGTTGAACTGCCGGTCCACCACGGCACCATCGCCGACGAAGCCGCCGAGGCGCAGATAGCCCTTCACCAGTGGCGGCAGGTCCGCCAGCGCGTGGCGGCCGACCTGCGACGGGTCGAGACGCACCATGTTCTCGTAGCGGTCCGGCAGGGCGCGGGGGCGCAGGTGCGGCGGCGCCATGTGGTTGAGGGCGAGATAGGTGAGCTGTTCCGCCAGCGCGTCCAGATCCGTGCCGGGCAGGGAGGCGCAGCCGAACATCACCTCGACACGGTGCTTGTGCACATAGGCGGCGATGCCGCGCCAGAGGAGTTGCAGGCTGCCGCGCGTGCGGTGGTTCTCCCCGACGCAGGAGCGGCCGAGTTCGAGGATCTGGCCCGGCAGGTCCAGCAGCGGGGTGATGTCGTATTCATCGGCGGAATAGAAGCGGCCGATCAGCGCCGCGGCCTCGCGCCGGATGAGGCGGTAGGTGCCGACCACCGATTCCGGACCTTCGCCGAGGCTGTGGTCCACCACCAGCAGGTGGTCCGCCACCGCGTCATAGGCATCGACATCGCGGCCGGGGCGCATGTCCGGCGTGGGGCGCGCGCCCATTTCCTCGTAGAAGATCTTCCAGCGCAGTGCCTGGGCGGCCTCGATTTCCCAGTCATGGGCCGCGATCCGCACGCCGAGCTCGCCTGCGCGCAGTTCTCCGAAGCCGGCATCGGTCATGAGAGGGGGGCCATGGAATTTGTCACGGATCACCCCCTGGACCACGCTCATCCCTCGCCGTCCGTATCCCGTTGCCGCGCCACGGACTCGCCCTTGGGCTTGCGGCCGAAGAGTTCCAGGCGCTGGCCGATCAGGGAGAAGCCGAGCCGCGCGGCGATCTCCTGCACCAGGCGTTCGTGCGCGGCGTCCTCGAACTCGATCACCTTGCCCGAGTCGACATCGATCAGGTGGTAGTGGTGGCCATGGTCCGTCGGCTCGTAGCGGGCGCGGCCGCCACCGAAGTCATGGCGCTCCAGGATGCCCTTTTCCTCCAGCAGCCGGACGGTGCGGTAGACGGTGGCGATGGAGACCTTGGAGTCGATGGCGAGGGCGCGGCGGTACACTTCCTCGACATCCGGGTGGTCCTGGGCCTCGCTCAGCACGCGCGCGATCAGCCGGCGCTGGCCGGTCATCTTGAGCCCGCGTTCGACGCAAAGGCGCTCGATGCGGGAGGGGTCTGGGCGTGCTGCGTCCATGCGTCCGTTCTAGTCTTGTCCCCGGCGGAGCGGGAAGTGCCGGCCGGGCGGCACAATACCCACCCCTGGCCCTCCACGGCAAACATGACGGGTCCACGACACCGTCATGTTCCGGCGTCTCAGCCGCCCGCGCGGCGGCTCCGGCCCCGCGGGCGCGTCCCCAGGCCGATGCTCTTGGCCAGGGAGGAGCGGTGCTGGGCGTAGTTCGCGGCGACCATCGGATAGTCCGGCGGCAGGCCCCAGCGCTCGCGGTACTGCTCGGGCGTCAGGTTGTAGTGCGTCATCAGATGCCGCTTGAGCATCTTGAGCTTCTTGCCGTCCTCGAGGCAGACCAGATAGTCGGGCGTGACGCTCTTTTTCACCGGCACGGCAGGTTCGGGGCGGGTCACCGGTGCCGGCTCGGCCGGTTTGCCAAGACCGAGGAGGGCGCGGTGGACTTCCGTGATCAGCCCGGGCAAGTCATTGTGCTGGACACTGTTGTTGGAGACGTGTGCCGCGACGATCTGAGCCGTCAGAGCCAGTACGTCGCCACGCGACTCTTCCTGGGCCGGCGCATCGGCCATGTTGACTCTCCTTGAGATCATAGTCCCGGATCACCCGCACAACATCTCTGGAATTTTGTGGGGGCCTGCACGGACCTAAATAGACGCGGACGGGCAGAAAAACAACAGGAGGTTTCATGATCAGTTCAGGTGAAGAAGAGTTGCTCGACTATGATTCCCGCATCGACATCACGCGCGACACTTGCCCCATGACCTTCGTCCGGACGCGCCTCGCCCTGGACCGCATGGCGCCCGGGCAGGTTCTTCTGGTGGAGATGCGCGGTGCCGAGCCGGTGCGCAACGTGCCCCGCACGGCGGTGGAGCAGGGCCACGAGATCCTGGCGCGGGACGAGGCGGGGGATGGGCTGGTGCGGCTCTGGCTCCGCCGCGGCGGGGCCTGAGCGGGAGAGCCGAGGGGGCGATTCCGGTTTCCGGGGGCCAGGGCTGGCCTTGCCCCCCGGGGATCATCGGGCGGGAGGAGGCGCCGGATCAGGCCGGCACGCGGGCCGTGTGGACGGCCTCGGCCAGGGCGCGCACCTGGTCCAGCACCTTGCGCACCGTGTCCGGCCCGGCGCGGCCCTCCGAATCGAGCGTGGCGGCCAGGGTATCGACCAGCGCCGTGCCCACCACCGCCGCATCGGCGATCCGGACCGCGTCGGCGGCCTGTTCCGGCGTGCGGATGCCGAAGCCGATGGCAATCGGCAGCGCCGTGGCGGCGCGGATGCGGCCGACATTGCGGTGCAGCTCCTCCGCCGCGGCGGAGCGCGTGCCGGTGATGCCGGTGATGGAGACGTGGTAGACGAAGCCGCCCGCGCCATCGAGCGCGTAGGGCAGGCGGGCATCGTCCGTGGTGGGGGCGATCAGCCGGATCAGGTCCAGCCCCTGCGCTTCGGTGAAGGGCGCGAGCTCGTCCGATTCCTCCGGCGGCATGTCCACCACGATCAGCCCGTCCACCCCGGCGGCCGCGGCATCGGCGCAGAAGCGTTCGGCGCCATAGGCCAGGATCGGGTTCAGGTAGCCCATCAGCACAACGGGCACCGCGGCCTCGGCGGCGCGGAAGCCGCGCACCATCTCCAGCACCCCGGCCAGGGTGGCGCCGGCCTTCAGCGCGCGCAGGCCGGCGCGCTGGATCGAGGGGCCGTCGGCCGCCGGGTCGGTGAAGGGCACGCCGATCTCGACCAGGTCCGCCCCCGCCGCCGGCAGGCCGGCGAGCAGGGCGCGGGAGGTTTCCAGGTCGGGGTCGTAGGCCTGCAGGTAGGGGACCAGCGCCCCCTTGCCCTGAGCCTTCAGCGCCGCGAAGCGGGCGGCGATGCGGCCCCCGTGACCCTGATCCCGGCGATCCTGATCCCGGCGACCCTGATCCTGGTGACGGTTGTCCTGCTGCGCGGTCATCAGATCTCGGCCCCCAGGTGATGCGCCACGGTGAAGATGTCCTTGTCGCCGCGCCCGCTGAGGTTCAGCACGATGGTCTGGTCCTTGCCCATGGTCGGCGCCAGCTTGATGACATGGGCCAGCCCATGCGCGGATTCGAGCGCGGGGATGATGCCCTCCAGCTTCGAGCAGAGCTGGAAGGCTTCCAGCGCCTCCGCGTCGGTGGCGGAGACGTATTGCACGCGGCCGATCTCGTGCAGCCAGGAATGCTCCGGCCCGATGCCGGGATAGTCGAGCCCGGCGGAGATGGAGTGCGCCTCGGTGATCTGGCCTTCCGGCGTTTGCAGGAGGTAGGTGCGGTTGCCGTGCAGCACGCCGGGCTGGCCGCCATTGATGGCCGCCGCGTGCTCGCCACTCTCGATGCCGCGCCCCGCCGCCTCGACGCCGTAGATCTGCACGGATTCATCGTCGAGGAAGGGGTGGAACAGGCCCATGGCGGAGGAGCCGCCGCCGACCGCGCAGACCAGCGCGTCCGGGAGGCGGCCTTCCAGCGCCATGTGCTGCTCCCGCACCTCGTCGCCGATCACGCACTGGAAGTCGCGCACCATCTCCGGATAGGGGGCGGGGCCGGCGACCGTGCCGATGCAGTAGTAGGTGTCGTGCACATGTGCGACCCAGTGGCGCAGCGCCTCGTTCATCGCGTCCTTCAGCGTGGCGGCGCCGGAGGTCACGGATTCCACCTCCGCGCCCAGCAGCTTCATGCGGAAGACGTTGGGCTTCTGCCGCTCCACATCCGTGGCGCCCATGAAGACGGTGCAGGGCAGGTCGAACAGGGCGCAGACCGTGGCGGTGGCCACGCCGTGCTGGCCGGCGCCGGTCTCGGCGATCACGCGGGTCTTGCCCATGCGCTTGGCCAGCAGGATCTGCCCCAGCACGGCGTTGACCTTGTGCGCGCCGGTGTGGTTCAGCTCCTCGCGCTTCAGGTAGACCTTGGCGCCGCCCAGGTGCTTCGTCAGCCTCTCGGCGAACCAGAGGGGCGAGGGCCGGCCCACATAGTCCTTCAGCAGGCGGCGCCATTCCGCGTCGAAGGCGGGGTCCTTGCGCGCCGCGTCATAGGCGGCCTGGACCTCCAGGATGTTGGGCATCAGCGTCTCGGCCACGAAACGGCCGCCGAAGCCGCCGAAGCGGCCGCGGCTGTCGGGGCCGGAGCGCAGGCTGTTGGGCAGGGTCTCGTTCATCGGGGGCGTCCTCTGGTCCAGAGGGCAGATAGCGCGGGCGAGCGGATTGCGACAGGGCGGAGGGGCGGGAGGCTGATGCGACGCCAGCCGGCGCGCCGGGCGCTGCTGGATGGGGCGTGGCTCTGTCCCCGGGGGGATAAGGCTCCGCCTTTTCCCCCGGACCCCCTTATCCGCCAGGAACCTGAGGTTCCTGGACCTCCCATTCGTTGGTGCCGCCAGCGCGGAAAAGGGTTCTTTCTTTTCGGGGCCCCACTGATCCACCTGTGCCCAGGGATTCGGACGGCAGACTGACGGCCACCACCGACACCAACGAAAGCCCGGGGTCCGGGGACCGGCTTCGGTCCCCGGCGGAGTGGGGGACGGGGGGCGAGGCGGAGCCTTGCCCCCGGGGGCTGGCCATGAGGCGGGGAGGGTGGCCGCGTCAGGCGGTGGTGCCGGCGAAACGGGCCGCGCCCTGGCCGGCCCGGCGGCCGAAGACGGCGCCCGAGGTCAGGCCGGAGCCGCCGGGGTAGCCGTTGAAGAAGACGCCGCCCACCAGCTCGCCGCAGGCGAAGAGGCCGGGGATGTCGTGCCCGTCCGCATGGACCACGCCGCCGGTGTCGCTGACCTCCAGCCCGCCATAGGTGAAGGTGATGCCGCCGGTCACCGGGTAGGCGCGGAAGGGCGGGGTGTCGATGCGCTGGGCCCAGTTGGATTTCGGCAGGGGCAGGCCCTTCGTGCCCTTGCCATCCTTCACCGTGGGATCGAAGGGTACCGCGTCCTCCACCGCCGCGTTGTAGGCCGCCACGGTCTCGCGCAGGGTGTCCCGGTCGCGGATGCCCTCCATGCGCGCGAAGAGCTCCTCCAGGGTCGGGGCCTCGATGAAATGGGCGTCGGCGAAGCGGTATTCGCCGTAGAGCAGGGGCGCCACCTTGCTGTCGAAGACCTGCCAGGCGAAGTGCCCGGGCTGTTCCAGCACGGCGCGGCCGAACTGGGCATAGGTGTAGTTGCGGAAGTCGCGCCCCTCATCGACGAAGCGCCGCCCCTCGGCATTCACCATGATGCCCAGGAAGTAGCAGATCTTGCGGTAGTTCTTCCGCTCCAGGTGCGGGATCTCCAGGTTGCCGTATTCGGGCATGTGCAGGTCCATCGGCGTGGCGTGGCAGCCGCCGTAGAAGCCGTGCCGCCGGGCGCCCAGGGCGAAGGCCATCTCCAGCCCTTCCCCGGTGTTGCAGGGGGTGCCGCGCACCTTGGCCACGGCCCAGTCGGGGCCGAGATATTCCTCCCGCAGGGCCCGGTTGGCCTCGAAGCCGCCGCAGGCGAGGACCACCGCCCCGGCGTGGATCTCGCCCTGCTCCCCGGCGGCGTTGCGGGTGCGCAGGCCGGTGACGCGGCTCCCTTCCGTGAGCAGCGCCTCCGCGGCGCAGTCGTGGCGGATCTCCCCACCCAGGCGCCGGAAGGTGGCGAGTTCGGCATCGACGAGGCCGACACCCTCGTGCCGCGCCTCCAGCGTCAGCCCGCCCCAGAAGACGTGGCGGCCGTCCTTGCGGAAGCTCTGGCGGGAATAGATCGGCTCGAAGCGCACGCCATGCCCGGCCAGCCAGCGCAGGGTGAGGTAGCTTTCGGCGATCAGGATGTTCTGCTCGCGGCTCAGGGGGCGGCCGTCGTTGAAGCCCAGCAGGTCGGCGCCGAAGGTCTCGGCGGTGTAGGCGCCGAAATCCGTCTCGGCGAGGCGGGGGTCCTGCGGGTCCTGCAACAGGGGCAAGAGGTCTTCCCGGCCGTTGTAGACGAAGCGCATCGCGCCGGCGGTGTAGCGGGAGTTTCCGCCGGCCAGCTCCGGGCCGGCCTTCTCGATCACCAGCACCTGGCGTCCCGCCTCGCGCGCCGCGATGGCGGCGCAGAGCGCGGCATTGCCCGAGCCGACGACCACGACATCCCAGTTCCTGTCCATCCGTGCGTCTCCCATAATTGTATCCTGCCGCATACAACATGTGCGGGCATGGTCACGCAAGAATTGTATGCCGTTGGATGCAAGAGAGGCGTGCCGTGGCGATGCCGCCGTGGAAGGGCCGGTGCCTCAGCCTTCCCGGAGGCGGATGCGGGCCTTGAAGGCGTGGCGGATATGGCGCCGGGCGGCGGCCTCGGCGGCGTCCGGGTCGTGGGCCGCGATGGCCGCCACGATCTCCCCATGCTCGGCCAGGGAGGCGGGGCCGCGTTCCGGCTGGCCCAGGGTCGTGCCCCCGAGCAGCAGCAGGGAACGACGCATGTTCTCCAGCATCGTGTCGAGGAAGCGGTTGCGGGCGGCGAGGTGGAGCTGGCGGTGGAAGAGCCGGTTGCCGCGCGCCAGGGCGACGGGGTCGTCCACCCGCGCGTGGTCCTGGGCCAGCATCTCCCGCAGGATCTCGATCTCCTCCGGCGTGGCCTGGCTGGCGGCGAGGCGGGCGGCGGCGCCTTCCAGCACCTCCCGCACCTGGTAGAGCTCCACGGTCTGGCCATGGTCCAGCATGGCCACGACGGCGCCGTGATGCGGCTCATGGACCACGAGGCCGGTGGCCTCCAGCCGCTTCAGCGCTTCCCGCACGGGGGTGCGGCTGACGCGGAAGCGGTCCGCCAGCTCGACCTCGCGCAGCCGGGTGCCGGGGGGCAGGGCGCCGCTGTCGATGGCGTCCAGGATCAGCTCATAGGCGCCGCTGGAGCGGCTGCGGCCGGAGGTGGCTTCTTCCGCCGTGGTTCCGCGGGGCGGGCGGGAGGGCATGTGGCTCAGCCCTCGATCGCCCGGCCGGCGCGGTGCCGGCGCAGCAGCCACCAGCCGAGCAGGGCGGAGAGCACGAAGAGCGCCACGCCGAGGGCGATCTGGGCGGCCTGGTTCACCGCCACGCCCTCCCCCAGCAGCACGAAGACGGCCGTCTGGGGCACGTAGCCGATGGCCGAGCCGAGCAGGAAGGGCCCTGCCGCCACGCCGGACAGGCCGGCCAGCAGGTTGAGGGCGAGGTTGTTGCCGACGGGCAGCAGGCGCAGCGCCAGGGTGGCGCCGAAGGGCGAGCCGGCGAGGACGTCGTGCAGCGGCTTGAGGCGCCGGCCGAAGCGCCCGGCGAGGCGGCGGGCGGCCCATTCCCGGCCGATCACCCGGGCCCAGCCATAGCCCAGGGCGCAGCCCAGCACCTGGGCCAGCATGGAAAGGCCGCCCCCGGCCAGGGCGCCGAAGGCGCTGCCGCCGAGGAAGGCCACGGCCTGGCGCGGCGCGCCGACGGCGGTGGCGACGGCGCCGACCAGCACGAAGAGGGTTTCCGCCCAGAGGCCGCCGCCGCGCATCTGGGCACTCATGAAGGCGATACCGTGGTCCTCGCCCAGTTCGCGCAGCACCCAGCCGGCCAGGGCGAGGCCCAGGGCCAGCAGCAGCAGGCGGAAGACGGAGCGCAGCGCGCCGCGCGAGCGGTCGGGGGTGGTCACGGCCGGGCGGAAGGGGGCAGGGTGACTGGGGGCGGGGTGGCTGGGGCCGGGGCGACTGGCGGCGGCGGCGCGGCATGGGCCACCTGGGGGCGCTTCCAGCGCCGTTGCAGCCACATCACGCCCAGCAGGTCCACGATCCCCACCGCCAGCCGGTCCAGCGTGCCGTAGTTGGAGACGCCGCGCGTGCGGGGGCGATGGTTCACCGGCTCGCTGACCACCCGGCCGCCCTGGCGGATGGTCAGGGCGGGCAGGAAGCGGTGCATGTGGTCGAAGGGCGGCAGTTCCAGGAAAAGCGCGCGGGGGAAGACCTTCAGCCCGCAGCCGGTGTCGGGCGTGGCGTCGCCCAGCAGGCGGGCGCGGACGCGGTTGGCGATGCGGCTGCTCAGCCGCTTCACCGCCGTGTCCTTGCGGGTGGTGCGCCAGCCGGCGACCAGCACGGCCTGTCCCGGCATGCCGTCCGCCGGGTTCTCCTGCCGCGCCCTGGCCCAGAGTCTCGGGATGTCGGCCGGGTCGTTCTGGCCGTCGCCGTCCAGCGTGGCGATCCAGGGGGCGCGGGCGTGGCGCACGCCGGTCACCACCCCGGCGGACTGGCCGCAGGAGCGGGCGTGGCTGATGCGCCGCACCGCGAGGCCCGAGGCGGCGGCGGCGTCGATCCGGGCCGCCGTATCGTCGGAGGAGCCGTCGTCCACGCAGAGGATCTCGTGCGGCACGCCGGCCAGGGCGGCGGCGATCTCGGCCGCCAGGGGGGCGACGTTCGGCCCCTCGTTGCGCATGGGGACCACCACGGAGATGGCCGGGGCGCCCATCGGGGCGCCCGGCGGGAGGTCCGTCGGGGAGCCGGTCGGCGCGGCGGAGGGGCTGGCGGTCATCGCGGGGGCGGCCCTGGGATTGGCGTGTTGAGCCGGGGACATGGGGGCTGCGGCCTAGCAGGGGGTCGGCACGCGGTCCAGGGGAAGACTATAATGGCCGCCATGCCCTTCGATCCGCCTGCCCCGTCCCGCGAGGACGTCCTGGCCCGGAACCGCCGTGCCGTCGCCCTCTGGCTGATCCTGGTCGCCGCCATGGTCTGGGTCATGGTGGCGCTCGGCGGCGCCACGCGCCTGACCGGCTCCGGCCTGTCCATCATGGAGTGGGCGCCGATCCGCGGCATCCTGCCGCCGCTGAGCGAGGCGGAGTGGCAGCGCCTCTACGACCTCTACCGCACCATCCCGCAATACGAGCTGGTGAACCAGGGCTTCGGGCTGGCGGGGTTCAAGGGGATCTTCTGGCTGGAATGGACGCACCGCTTCTGGGGGCGGATGATCGGGCTGGTCTTCGCCGGCGGGCTGGCCTGGTTCTGGGCGCGGGGGCGCATCCCCGCCGGGCTCGGGGGGCGGCTGGTTCTGCTGCTGGTGCTGGGCGGGCTGCAGGGGGCGGTGGGCTGGTTCATGGTGGCCTCGGGCTTCGAGGCCGACCGCACCGCCGTGTCCCCCTGGCGGCTGGTGATCCATCTGGCGCTGGCGCTGGTGCTCTATGCGGTGCTGGTCTGGACCGCGCTCGGGCTGCTGCATCCGGCTCCTGACGGGGCGGCCGCGGAGGGGCGCGGGCCGTTGCGGCGGCTTGCCCATGCCACGGCGGGGCTGGCCGGGCTGACCATGCTGGCCGGCGGCTTCGTGGCCGGGATCAAGGCGGGCTTCGACTACAACACCTTTCCGCTGATGGGCGGGCGGCTCGTGCCGGACGGCTATCTCTTCCTGTCGCCCGCCTGGAGGAACCTGTTCGAGAACGTGGCCTCCGTGCAGTTCAACCACCGGCTGCTGGCCACGCTCACCGGGCTGCTGGCCATCGCCACCGCCTGGTACGGACTGTCCACCCTGCCGCGCGGCGAGGCCGGGGCGCGGCGGGCGCGCTGGTGGGTCGGCGCGCTGGCCCTGGCCACGCTCGTGCAGTACGCGCTGGGGGTGGCGGCGCTGGTGAACGTGGTGCCGGCCTGGCTCGGCACGCTGCACCAGGCCATGGCGGTGGGGGTGCTGACCGCCGCGCTCGGCACGCTGCATGCGCTGCGCCGCCCGCGCGGCGGGCCGGTTCCGGATGCGCGGCCCGCCTCCGTCCGGGCGGTGTGATGGAGAGTGACCTGGGCGGCGTGCCGGCGGCCGCCCCGGCGCTGATCGAGAGCCTGCCGGTCGGCATCCTGGTCATCGATGCGGGGAAGCGGCTGAGCTTCGTCAACGGGGCCTTCCTGGCGCTGGCCGGGCTGCCGCCCGGGGCGCTGCCCGGCGGGATGCCCGTGGCCGAGGTCCGCCGCGTCCTGGCCTATGGCGGCTTCTATGGCCCCGGCGACCCGGAGGAGCGTGCAGCGTCGGTTGGGCAGATCGACCATTCCCGCCCGCACCGGCGCCTGGTCCACACGATGCGGGGGCAGTGGCTGCAGGTACAGACCCGGCCGCTGCCGGACGGGGCCTGGGTCAACACCGTCTCGGACATGACGGCGGCCCGCCGTGCCGAGGCGATGGCGCAGGAGCACAGCCGGACGCTGGACGGCCTGTTGCAGCATCTGGGGACCGGGGTGGCGCTCTATGGCGCCGATGGGCGGCTGCGCTGGTCGAACCGGGCCTATGCGGCACTGAACGGGCTCGTGCCCGGGGCGCTGCGGGAGGGGATGGGCTTCCTGGAGGTGCTGCGCCTGATGGAGGCGCAGGGCGAGTTCGAGAACCTGGAGGATGAGGACTATCCGGCCCGCTGCGTGGCCGAGGCGCGGCACCTGCCCTGCCAGGGCCAGCGCGAGAGGCCGGGCGGGCAGGTGCTGCGCATCCAGCGCCGGCCCTCCGGCGATGGCGGCATGCTGGTGGAACTGGACGACGTGACCGCCCTGCGCCGGGCCGAGGACATGGCGAGCCACCGGGCGGCCATGCTGGACGGCATCCTGGCCGCCCTGCCGCAGGGGGTGCTGGTCTATGGGCCGGACCGGCGCGTCTCGCTGGTCAACGAATCCTTCCACCGGGCCATGCCGGACATGGCCTACAAGGTCGGGGATTCCGTGTCCGAGATCGTCGCGCGGCACGGGGCGGCGGGCGACCGGAGCGAGCCCCCCGGGGCCATCATGCTGGCGGCGTCCGAGGCCTGGCGCCAGCGCGGGAGCCGGGGCTACACGCTGCAGCGCCATGACGGGCGCGTCTTCGACATCCACACCTCCGCCCTGCCGGATATGGGGCGGGTGGCCGTCTTCACCGATGTCACCGGGCGCCACCGGGCCGAGGCGGAGGCGCGGCAGCAGGAGGAGCTGCTGCGCACCACGCTGAACCACCTGCGCTATGGCATGGCCATCTTCGACCGGGAGGGGCGGCTCGTCGCCTCCAACCCGCTGACGGCCCGGCTCTGCGGGCTGCGGCCCGAGCAGGTGGTGCTGGGCACCCATGTGGACGACCTGCTGCACGACCAGATCGCGCGCGGCGAGTTCGGCCCGCCCGGCCCCGGGACGGAGGAGCTGATCCGCCGCGCGGCCGAGACGCCCCGCGCCGGCCCCGGGCGCTATGTCCGCACCCGCACGGACGGGACGGTGGTGGAGATCACCACCGACCTGACCCCCGATGGCGGCTTCGTGCGGACCTTCGTGGACATCACCGAGCAGCACCGGGCCCGCGCCGAACTGGCCGCGGCGCGCGATGCCGCCGAGGCCGCGAACCGGGCGCAGGCGCGTTTCCTGAGCCATATGAGCCATGAGCTGCGCACCCCGCTCAATGCGGTGATCGGCTTCTCGGAGGTCCTGCTGGACGGGCTGGGCGAGGGGCGGGGCGAGGCGGGTCGGGGGGTGGAGGACCCGGCCACGCGGCAGCTCTTCCTGACCGCCATCCGCGATGCCGGGCAGCACCTGCTGGGGCTGATCGACGACCTGCTGGACACCGCCCGTTCGGATTCCGCCGAACAGAGCCTGGAGATGCGACTGGTCGAGCCGGAGCCGCTGCTGCGCGAGGCCCATCGCATCCTGCTGGGCGCCGCGCGGCGCGGCGGCACCGAACTGGCGCTGGACCTGCCGGATGCCCTGCCAGCGGTGCGGGCCGATGCGCGGCGGTTGCGCCAGGTGCTGCTGAACCTCATCTCCAACGCGGTGAAATTCACCCCGGCGGGGGGGCGGATCATGCTGGCCGCGCGTCTCCTGCATACCGAGGGGGAAGGCCGGGAAGGGGCGGGGGAGGCGGCCATGATGGAGATCAGCGTCACGGATACCGGCATCGGCATGGCGCCGGAGGACATCCCCCGGGCCTTCGAGCCCTTCACCCAGCTGGAGGACGGGCACGCCCGGCGCTATGGCGGCTCCGGCCTCGGCTTGCATCTCGCCCGCGCGCTGAGCGAGGCGATGGGCATGCGGCTGCGGCTGGACAGCACCGCCGGGCAGGGTACCACCGCCCGGCTGCTGATCGCCCTTCCGGACGGGACGGGTGGTGATCCCGGTGCCGCGTCCAACCCTCCATCCTCCGGCCATCCATCCCCTGGCCATCCATCCTCCGCCGCACCCTTTCCGGAGACCGCGCCATGAGTGCCGCCACCGATGCCATGGCCGCCACCGAGCGGCTGTTCTTCCGCGATCTGGACCCGGACCGGGCAGCGCGCATCGTGGCCGATGCCCTGGCCGGGGCGGAGGATGGCGAACTGTTCCTGGAATACCGGGAAAGCGAAGCGGTCAGCCTGGATGACGGGCGCATCCGCGCGGCCAGCTTCGACACCTCCCGCGGCTTCGGCCTGCGCGCGGTGCGTGGCGAGGGGGCGGCCTATGCCCATGCCGGGGAGATCGGCGAGGCGGCGCTGAAGCGGGCCGCCGAGACGGTACGCGGATTGCCGGGCGAGAGCGTGGCCGCGCTGGCGGAAGCACCGCGCCGCACCAATGCACGGCTCTACGACAGCGCCAACCCGCTCGCCGCCATGGGCTTCGCCGAGAAGACGGCGCTGCTGGCCGCCATCGACGCCTATGCCCGGGGGCGCGACGCGCGGGTGCGGCAGGTGATGGCGACGATCAGCGGCGAATGGCAGGCGGTGCGCATCCTGCGCCCCGGCGGGCCGGGCGTGGCGGACCTGCGGCCGCTGGTGCGGCTCAATGTCGCGGTGGTGGTGGAGGATGGCGGGCGGCGGGAGACCGGCTCCTTCGGCACGGGCGGGCGCTTCGCCTATGGGCGCGTGCTGAACGAGGCCACGTGGAAATCCGCCGTGGACGAGGCGCTGCGCCAGGCGGTGGTGAACCTGGACAGCCGTCCGGCGCCGGCGGGGGAGACGGCCGTGGTGCTGGGCCCCGGCTGGCCCGGCATCCTGCTGCACGAGGCGATCGGCCATGGGCTGGAGGGTGATTTCAACCGCAAGGGCACCAGCGCCTTCGCCGGGCTGATGGGGCAGCGGATCGCGGCGCCCGGCGTGACGGTGGTGGATGACGGCACCATCCCGGACCGGCGCGGCTCGCTGACCGTGGATGACGAGGGCACACCGACCTCCCGCACCGTGATGATCGAGGACGGCATCCTGGTGGGCTTCATCCAGGACCGGCAGAATGCCCGGCTGATGGGCGTGGCGCCGACCGGCAACGGGCGCCGCGAGTCCCATGCCCATATCCCCATGCCGCGCATGACCAACACGGTGATGACGGGTGGGGCGCATGCGCCGGAGGAGATCATCCGCTCGGTGAAGCGCGGGCTCTATGCGGTGAATTTCGGTGGCGGGCAGGTGGACATCACCTCGGGCAAGTTCGTCTTCTCCGCCTCCGAGGCCTATCTGATCGAGGATGGGCGCATCACCGCGCCGGTGAAGGGCGCCACGCTGATCGGCAGCGGCGCCGATGCGCTGACCCGGATCAGCATGGTGGGCAACGATTTCGGCATGGACCCGGGCATCGGCACATGCGGCAAGGAAGGCCAGGGCGTGCCGGTCGGCGTCGGCCAGCCGACGCTGCGCCTGGATGGGCTGACGGTGGGCGGCACGGCGGTGTGAGGCCGGGGGCGGCGTTGCGCTGCCGGCCCGGGGGAAGGCGCTGCCTTCCCCCGATACCCCCATCCGCCAGGAACCTGAGGTTCCTGGACCTCCCGTTCGCTGGTACTTCCTGCGGCCCGATCGCGCCGGAGAGCGATGCTCTCCGGCGACTGCCGGTGCCGCCAGAGCGGAGAAGGATTCTTTCTTTTCGGGAGCCCCGCTGATCCACCTGCGCTCAGGGATCGGACGGCAGGCTGAGGGTCACCACCAGCGCCAACGAAAGCCCGGGGTCCGGGGACCGGCTTCGGTCCCCGGCGGAGTGGGGGTCCGGGGGCGAGGCAGCGCCTTGCCCCCGGGGGTGGCCGCGAAGGGCGACGCCAGGTCTTCCAGATGAAGCAGCTGTCATCGCGGCCGCGGCAACCGTGCCCGGGCTCCGCCGGTTCTCCTGCCACCGGCTGGGCGCGGAGGGATTCTCCATGGGTGATGATGTCAGGATCGGCCCCTATGACGGACCCTCTGGCGGCTGGGGATCGGCGAAGTCGCTGGGCGAGATCATGCTGCGCGAAAGGGTCACGCCCGGGATCGGCGAGGCGCTGCTGCGGCAGAACAAGGCGGACGGCTTCGCCTGCGTCTCCTGCGCCTGGGCCAAGCCCGCTTCCGCGCATCCCTTCGAGTTCTGCGAGAACGGTGCCAAGGCCACGGCCTGGGAGCTGACCTCGCTCCGCACGCCGCCGGATTTCTTCGCGAAGCACACGGTGTCGGAGCTTCTGGGCTGGTCCGACTTCGCGCTGGAGCAGCAGGGGCGGCTGACGCATCCGATGCGCTATGACGCCGCCAGTGACCGCTATGTGCCGGTAAGCTGGGAGGAGGCCTTCCGCGTCATCGGGGAGGAGCTGCGGGCGCTCGATCCGAAATCGGCGGTCTTCTATGCCTCGGGGCGCGCCTCGCTGGAGACGTCCTACATGTACGCGCTGCTGGCGCGGATGTATGGCTGCAATAACCTGCCCGACAGTTCCAACATGTGCCACGAGACAACCTCGGTGGCGCTGAAGGAGGTGCTGGGATCGCCGGTCGGCACCATCACCCTGGCGGATTTCGGGCATTGCGACGCCATCTTCTCCTTCGGGCAGAATGTCGGCTCCAACGCGCCGCGCATGCTGCACCAGTTGCAGGAGGCGGTGCGGCGCGGCGTGCGGATCGTCACCTTCAACCCCCTGCGCGAGCGCGGCTGGGAGCGGTTCACCAACCCGCAGAACCCGCTGGAGATGGGTACGGGGGCGAGACGCGGATCAGCGAGCAGTACCACCAGGTGAAGGCGGGCGGCGACATGGCCGCGCTGATGGGCCTGTGCAAATGGCTGATCGAGGCGGATGACCGGGCGCGGGAGACGGGCGGCGCGCCGGTGCTGGACCATGATTTCATCCGCGAGCACACCACGGGCTTCGAGGCTTTCGCGAAGGCCGCGCGCGAGACGGGGTGGGAGCGGATCACCGCGGAATCCGGCCTGACGCGTGTGGCGCTGGAAGCGGCGGCGGAGCTCTACAGCCAGTCGAAAGCCTGCATGTTCATCTATGGCATGGGGCTGACGCAGCAGGTGCTGGGGGAGCAGAGCCTGCACATGCTGGTGAACCTCATGCTCCTGCGCGGCAATATCGGGCGGCAGGGTGCCGGGATCTCGCCGGTTCGGGGGCATTCCAACGTGCAGGGGCAGCGCACGGTCGGGATCTCGGAGAAGCCGGAGCTGGTGCCGCTGGATCGCCTCGCGGAGCAGTACGGCTTCGAGCCGCCGCGCGGGAAGGGGCTGAACACGGTGGAGGCCTGCGAAGGCATCCTCAGGGGCGAGGTGAGGGCCTTCATCGGCCTGGGCGGCAATTTCGTGCGCGCCATCCCGGACCGTGACCGGATGGAGCCCGCCTGGCGGAAGATGCGGCTGACGGTGCAGATCGCGACGAAGCTGAACCGCTCGCATCTGGTGAACGGCGAGGTCGCGCTGCTGCTGCCCTGCAAGGGGCGCATCGAGCGGGACAGCCAGGCGACGGGCGACCAGGTGGTGTCGATGGAGGACAGCACCGCCACCATCCATGCCTCCTTCGGCAGGCGCGAGCCGGCGAGCGCGGACCTGCTGTCCGAGCCCACGATCGTGGCCGGCATCGCCAAGGCGGTGCTGCCGCCGAACCCGAAGTTGGACTGGGATTCCTGGCTGGCCGATTACAGCCGCATCCGCGATGCGATCGAGCACACCTATCCGGAGGAATTCCGGGGCTTCAACGACCGGATGGCGGTCCCCGGCGGCTTCCACCGCCCGGTCCCGGCGCGCGACCGGGTGTGGAAGACCAGGAGCGGCAAGGCGGAGTTCCGCGTGCCGGAGAAGCTGACGGCCACGGGCTTCGAGGACCGGCCGGAGCAGTACCGGCTGATCACGCTGCGGTCCAACGACCAGTTCAACACCACGGTCTATGGTTATCACGACCGTTTCCGCGGTGTGAAAGGCACGCGGATGGTGGTGTTCATGAACCCCGGAGACATCGCAGCGGCGGGGCTGTCCGATGGTGACGAGGTGACGCTGGCGACGGTCTATGATGACGGCGTGCGGCGGGAATTCGGTGGGCTGCGCGTCACCGGCTTCGACATCCCGCGCGGCTGCCTCGCGGCCTATTACCCGGAATGCAACACGCTGATCCCCGTTTCCCACCACGCGAAGGAAAGCAAGACGCCGGCGGCGAAGGCGGTGCCGGTGAGGATCGCCGCGCGCGTGCCGCATCATTCCGGGCGCAGCGTGCCGGCGGAGGGCCTGCCGCCGGGATGATCGCTGGTGCTGGAAGGCGTGCTTCTGGCCCGGGGGGAAGGCGCTGCCTTCGCTCCCGTCCCTCCCATCCGCTTTCCGGGAGCGCCGCCCTTCCGTCTGCTTCCGTGGATCGGCCCGCAGGCCCCCGGGTCGCCGCTTCCCATCCCCGCCCGCGATGGGCAGGATCGCGGCATGTCCGGTTCCAGTCCCGCTGCGCGCCTCGCCCGGCCTGGGGAGGCGCCGCGTCTCGCTGCCCTGGTGGAGCGTGCCTATGCCCATTACGTCCCGGTGATCGGGCGGCGGCCGGCGCCGATGGATGACGACTATGCCGCCCGCGTCGCGGCGGGGCAGGCGCATGTCCTGGAACGGGACGGGCGCGTCCTGGGCCTCGTGGTGATCGAGGAACGGCCCGGCCATCTCTGGCTCGACAACATCGCCGTGGAGCCGGAGGCCCGGGGACAGGGCTTCGGCACCGTCCTGCTCGACTTCGTGGAGGCGGAGGCGCGGCGGCGTGGCTTCCGCGAATTGCGGCTGCTGACGCATGAGAGGATGGAGGCGAACCTCGCCCTCTACCGCCATCGCGGCTTCGCCGAGACCGAACGGCGCGAGGAGCAGGGGTTCCGGCGCGTGTTCCTGCGCAAGATGCTGGGCTGAGGCGGGGCAGGGTGCCGGATTCCCTTCACGGCCTCGTGGCTGGTCCCCTGGTCGGCTCCCTGCTCGGCTCCCTGCTCGGCTCCCTGCTCGGCTCCCTGCTCGGCTCCCTGCTCGGCTCCCTGCTCGGCTCCCTGCTCGGCTCCCTGGGCCACCGGCACCATGCCGGACGGATGCCCCATCAGGGCCTCGCGGCCTGGGTTTCCCGCCTGTCTTCCATGTTTCCGGTCAACGGGGCGGTGGCGGCGGGCTGGGCCGCCCGTTGGGCCGCCTGCGACAGGGCCTCCACCGCCTCCTGCAGATTCCGCACGATCCGCACCGTGCCGTCGCCGAGGCCCTCTGGCGGGAGGGCATCGCGCAGGGCCTGTTCCTGCTCCACCCCGGCCTCTCCCCAGAGCCCGACCAGCAACGGCGCCGAGGGGAAGTCCCGGCGCAGCCGCAGCGCGGCGTAGCGCAGGCTGGCGCCGCTGGTGCCGCCGGCCACCACCGAAAGGCAGAGGGCCCGCACCGTGCCGCCGGGCGAGGCCGTGACCGGTTCGGGCTTCCGCAGGGCGGCGTTGGGCACCATGCCGGCGCCGAAGCCGCGTTGCCGCAGGGTCTGGAGCAGCATGCAGGCGGCCTGGCCGTCGAAGCGCCCGCGCCCGGGGATGCAGAGCACGCTGTCGGGGGCGGTCCATTCCTCCGGCACGGCGGCCATGGAGGCGGTGGGGGCGGGCGCGGGGCTGGCGGGTGCTTCCGGGTCCCTGTCCTTCGGGCCGGTCTCCCTGGCCGGAGCCACGGGTCCGTCCATGAGAGGGGGCTCGTCCTCCTCCAGGGCATCCTCGTGGTCCGCCAGGTCCTCCAGCAGCGCGTCCACCTTGCCGCGCACCCATTCGATGCGCCGGCGGCTGAGCGCGCCGCGCCCGGCATCGGCCTGCGCCAGCGCCAGGCCGGGCAGCGCCACCTCGTCGTAATAGGCGCGCAGCGAGCCGTTCCCCAGGCGCAGTTCGGCCTGTTCGACCAGCCCGTCCGCATCCCCCGCCAGGGCACGCTGGTAGAAGGCCTCGGGCGGGGCCAGGGCCTCCCGGTCCCCCAGCAGGACGTCGAGGAATTCGAGCTGCTTTACATGGCGGCCGAGCACCACGAGGCAGAGCGTCAGCGGCATCGCCATCAGCAGGCCGAGCGGGCCCCAGAGCCAGGTCCAGAAGGCCGTGGCCAGCAGCACCGCGATCGGGGTGAGGCCGGTGCTGTGGCCATAGACCAGGGGCTCCACCGCCTGGGCCTGCAGCGCCTCGGCCACGCCGAAGAGTGCCACGGTCCAGAGCAGGGTGCCCCAGCCCGGGTCCACCGCCATGGCCAGCAGGGCGGGGAAGGCGACGGCGATGATGACCCCGACGAAGGGGACGAAGCGCATCAGCCCCGCCACCACGCCCCAGAGCGCCGGGTTGGGGATGCCGATGGCCCAGAGGCCCAGGCCGATGACGGTGCCGAAGCAGGCGTTCAGCATCACCTGGGCCAGGAAGAAGCGGCTGAGCCGTGTCGTCGCCTCGTCCAGCGCGGCGGTGGTGCGTTGCAGGTCGCCGGAGCCGACCAGCTTGATGACGCGGTCGCGCATGTCCTCCCGGTACAGCAGCAGGAAGACCACGAAGACCGCGACGATGCCGGTGGTGGCGACCGGGCCGACCAGGGGGGAGATCACGCGCTGGATCAGCTCCAGCGTCCCCGGTTCCGGCGTGTGGACCTCCACCGGCAGGGGGCGGACGGGGGTTCCCGCGCCGGCGGGGGTGGGGGCGGCCGGGGCGGCGGCGCGGGGCGCGACATTCTCGCCCAGCCGCTGGAGCAGGCCGGAGAGGCGTTCCAGGATGCCGCCGCTGGACAGGTGCCCGACCTTGTCCATCACCGCGGCCTGATAGCGGGGCAGGTCGGCGGCGAGCTCGGCCATCTGCCGCCCCACCATCACGCCGATGCCGGACAGCAGGGCGAAGGCCAGGAAGGCGGTCAGCAGCACGGCGGGGATGCGCGGCACCCGCCAGTGCCGCAGGCCCCGCACCACCGGCGCCAGGACGAAGGCCAGCAGTGTCGCCAGCACCAGCGGCACCAGCAGTTCCCGCGTGATATAGAGGATGCCGACCACCGCCATGATGGCATAGAGCGTGCCGATGCCCCCGCCGGGGAGGCCGGCGGCGCGGATGCGGGCGCGGGCACCGGAGCTTTCGGGAAGGCGCATGCTGCTCCGTTTCGGCCGGGCAACGGGTGCGGGCGGCCCCGGCCTGTCACGGCGCGCCCGGCCTTCCGCCAACGCCAGGGGGTGGAGGGGGTTTTCGCTTTCTGCGACGTTTCTCCGGTGGTGAGTTCCGGGGCCAAGGGGGGGCAGACCCGCCGCACTCGCCTCTTGCGCATGGGGCTGGGAGATGCCTACTCCGGCCCCGCGCGGAGGAGTGAGCGATGAACTGGATTTCCGACTGGGCTCTGCCGAAGATCCAGACCCTGTTCGGCAGCAAGCGGGATGTGCCGGAGAATCTCTGGCACAAATGCCCGTCCTGCGAGCAGATGATCTTCCACCGCGATCTGGAGCGCGGGCTGCATGTCTGCCCGCATTGCGGCCATCATCTGCGCATCGGCGCGCTGCGGCGGCTGGACTACACGCTGGATGCGGGATGGCAGCGCATCGAGCTGCCCAAGGCGCCGCTGGACCCGCTGCGCTTCCGTGACCAGCGCCGCTATGTGGACCGGCTGAAGGAGGCCCAGGCCAAGACCGGGCTGGACGAGGCCGTGGTGGTCGCGCATGGCACGATCGAGGGCAAGGCGGCGGTGGTCGCGGCCTTCGACTTCAACTTCCTCGCTGGCTCGATGAGCGCCGGGGTGGGCGAGGCGCTGGTGGCCGCCGCGCGGCTCGCCGTGCTGCAGGATGCGCCGCTGATCGTCTTCAGCGCCTCCGGCGGGGCGCGGATGCAGGAGGGCGCGATCAGCCTGATGCAGATGCCGCGTACCATCATCGCCTCCCGCATGGTGAAGGAGGCCGGGCTGCCCTTCATCACCGTGCTGTGCGACCCGACCACGGGCGGCGTCACCGCTTCCTTCGCCATGCTGGGCGACATCCAGATCGCCGAGCCCAAGGCGCTGATCGGCTTCGCCGGGGCGAGGGTGATCGAGCAGACGGTGCGCGAGAAGCTGCCCGAGGGTTTCCAGCGGGCGGAATACCTGCTGGAGCACGGCATCCTCGACATGGTGGTCAGGCGCACCGAGATGAAGGTGACGCTGGCCCGGCTGATCGGATTGCTGCGCGAGCGCCTGCCACCTGGGCTGGAGGAGGCGGGGGTGGACCTGCCGATGCCGCCGCCGCCCGACATCGCCGCGCCGAAGCCGCAGGCCCGGCCCGTGGCGGTGGCCCGCACGGTGCCGGCCGAGAATCCGGCGAACGGCGACTGAGGCCACCGCCCATGCCCGCTTCCGTGCCCTCCTCCCCCGCGACGCCTTCCATGGCGCCCTCCATGGCATCGGGGCAGCTCGACCCTTCGCTGCGCCTGCCCACGGGCCTGGAGCCGGGACGGGCGGAGCGGATCGTGGACCGGCTGCACGCGCTGCATCCCAAGCTGATGGACCTCAGCACCGGGCGGATCGAGCGCTGCCTGGCGGCGCTGGGCCATCCGGAGCGGCACCTGCCGCCGGTGATCCATGTGGCGGGCACCAACGGCAAGGGCAGCACCTGTGCCTTCGCCCGCGCCATCGCCGAGGCGGCGGGCCAGCGGGTGCATGCCTATACCTCGCCGCATCTGGTGCGCTTCCACGAGCGCATCCGGCTGGCGGGGCGGCTGGTGGAGGAGGAGGTTCTGGCCGCCGCGCTGGAGGAGGTGGAGCGGGCCAATGCCGGGGAGGGGATCAGCGTCTTCGAGATCACCACGGCGACCGCCTTCCTGCTCTTCGCCCGGGTGCCGGCGGACCTGCTGGTGCTGGAGGTCGGGCTCGGCGGGCGTTTCGACGCGACCAATGTGGTGCCGCGCCCGGCGGCCTGCGCCGTGGCCTCGGTCTCGATGGACCATGTGGAATTCCTGGGGAACAGCCTGGCCGGGATCGCGGCGGAGAAGGCGGGCATCGCCCGGCCCGGCGTGCCGCTGGTGACGGGCTTCCAGGCGCCCGAGGCGATGGCGGCGATCGAGCGTGTCGCCGCCGAGGCCGGGGCGGTGCTGCTGCGCCGGGGGCGGGACTGGGAGATCGGACCGGAGGGGGAGGGGCTGCTCTACCGCGACGGGGCCGGGGTGCTGCGCCTGCCGCGGCCCGGGCTGCCGGGGCCGCACCAGATCGACAATGCCGGGCTCGCCCTGGCGGCGCTGCGGGCCTGGAACCCGGACTGGCTGAGCGAATCCGCCGCCGCCGGAGGCTTCCGGGAGGCGCGCTGGCCCGCGCGGCTGCAGCGCCTCGACACGGGGCATCTGGCGGAGAAGCTGCCGCCGGGCTGGGAGCTCTGGCTGGATGGCGGCCACAATGCCGGGGCCGGGGAGGTGCTGGCGGAGCACCTGGGCGCCTGGGGCGACCGGCCGGCGCATCTGCTGGTCGGGATCAAGAAGTCCAAGGCGGCGGAGGATTTCCTGCGGCCGCTGCTGCCGCGGGCCGCCTCGGTCTGGGCGGTGGCGGAGCCGGGGCAGCATCTGGCGATGACGCCGGAGGAGATCGTGGCCGCCAGCGGCGGCGTGGCCCGCATCGGCCCCCGGGTGGAGGATGCGCTGGAGGCCCTGCTGCGCGAGGCCGACCCCCGGGAAGCCGCCCGGGTGCTGATCTGCGGCAGCCTCTATCTGGCGGGCGAGATCCTGAAAGCGAACGGCACGCCGCCGGCCTGATGGGCCGGCGGCTTCAACAGCCTGTGATGCGGCCGGAGCCGATGCAGTCGCCGTAGTTCACGATCCGCATCAGGATGGGGAAGACCCACCAGGCGGCGAGGATGGTCGCGACCACCCCCAGCAGCACGCCCATGCCCAGATAGTCCGGCCCGTGCCGCCTTGGTGGGCCGGCGCCCCTGGCGGGCGGTGGCGTGGCCGAAGGGGGAGAGGCCGGAAGGGGAGAAGACGCAGGGGGAGCGGGCGAGGGGACCGCCGGGGTTCCAGGCGTCTCGCTCATGCCGCTCCCGTCCCGCCTGTCCTGTCCCGTCTGGGCTCAGGCCAGGTTGCTGTCCAGCCATTCGCGCAGCTTGCTGCGCGGCTGCGCCCCGACCAGCGTGCCCACCGGCTTGCCGTCGCGGAACAGGATCATGGTGGGGATGCCACGCACCGCGTAGTCGTTCGGGGAGCCCGGATTCTCGTCGATGTTCACCTTGGCCACGGTGAGCTTGTCGGCATAGTCCCGCGCCACCTCGTCGAGAATCGGGGCCACCTGCCGGCAGGGGCCACACCATTCGGCCCAGAAATCCACCAGCACGGGGCCCGGCGCCTGCAGCACGTCGGCCTGGAAGGTCTCGTCGCTCACAGCCTTGGTCAGCTCGCTCATGGCCGCCATCATCTCCAGTTGCTGGCGGAAAAGGTCGTGGCGCCAGCGCCCCGGGTCAAGGCCGCCCGGGCGGTGGCATGGGCGACGCGGCCGCATGGGTGCTCCCCGGTGCGCTCCCCGGGGTACTCCCTGGGCGGCCCGCGTGCCGGCCGGTGCTTGCGCGAAAGCCCGGCGCGGACGAAGCTGCGCGCCATGCGACAATTTCGTGGACGGATCGGCGAGGACCAGGTGGTGGAGCTCGCCGAGACCTTCCGGCTGATGAGCGACCCCACGCGTCTGAGGATCATCCTCTCCTGCCTCGATTCGGCGGTCGCGGTGGGGGATATCGCGGATCGCCTGGGGATCTCCGGCAGCCTCGTGTCCCACCACCTGCGGCTGCTGCGCGCGGCGCGGCTGCTGCAGGCCGAGCGGCGGGGGCGGCAGGTCTTCTATGCCGTGGGGGATGAGCATGTGCGCTCGATGCTCACCGACATGACGGACCATGTGAGCGAGGAGGTGGAGACCGAGGTGGAGGGGGAGCCGTCGGGGCCCGATCTGCCCGGCTGAGGCCACCGCACCTTGTCACTCCCGCTGGCGCGTGATTTACCCAAGGTTCAAGGACCGGGCACCGGTCCGGAAACAAAAGCGCGGCACCGCCCCCCATGGCGGCAGCGGCGCAAGGGACCGGAACGGCGGCCGGCATAAATAACCGGCAATGGGATCATCGGGGCGGGGCATGCGGCGGACAATCGCGACGGCACTGGCCGGAGGGTTCACGGGGGCTGTGTTGGCCCCCTTCGTGACCTCCGGGGCCACGGCATGGGCACAGGGGACGGATGCCCAGGCAACCGGGGCGCCGACTCCCTGGGGCCTCGGCCTCCAGGCCGCCGCGGGGCCGGTGAAGGAAGCGATCCACGACTTCAACACGCTGGTGCTGTGGATCATCATCGTCATCACCGCCTTCGTGGCGGGGCTGCTGGGCTGGGTGGCGTACCGCTATCGCGCCTCGGTCAATCCGACGCCGTCGCGCACCAGCCACCACACGGTGCTGGAGATCGCCTGGACGGTGATCCCGGTGGTGATCCTGCTGGTGATCGCCATCCCCTCCTTCCGCCTGATCTATTACGAGGACCGGGCGGTGGACCCCGACATCACCATCGGCGTGCAGGGGCGGCAGTGGTACTGGCACTACAGCTATCCGGACAACGGCAACTTCGCCTTCGACAGCTATCCCATCGCCCAGGCGGACCTGAAGCCCGGCCAGTTGCGCAACCTCGCGGTGGACAATCCGCTGGTGGTGCCGGTGGGCGCCAAGGTGCGGGTCCTGGCCACCGGGCACGACGTGATCCATTCCTTCTTCGTGCCGTCGCTGGGGGTGCAGAAATACACCATCCCCGGCCGGGCCATGGAGACCTGGTTCGAGGCCGACCGGGAGGGCACCTTCTATGGCCAGTGCAACCAGATCTGCGGCACCAACCACTGGTTCATGCCGATCGCCGTGCGCGTGGTGCCCCGGGCGGAGTTCGATGCCTGGGTGGAACAGGCCAAGACGAAGTTCGCCCAGGGCCAGGGCCCCGGCTGGCCTGACGAGATGAAGACCGAAGTCGCGGAGGTCCGCCCCCAGGGGCGGTAAGGACGGGAAAAGAAGCCATGGCCACCGTCACGGACGCCCATACCCATCACGACGACCATCACGACCACAAGCCTGGCTTCGTGTCGCGGTGGTTCTTCAGCACCAACCACAAGGATATCGGCACCCTCTATATCGGCTTCGCCCTGGTCTCGGCGCTGGTCGGCATCGGGCTGTCGATGATCATGCGGCTGGAGCTGCTGGAGCCCGGGCTGCAGTTCTTCGCCGATGGGCAGAGCTGGAACATCGCCGTCACCGCCCATGGCGTGCTGATGGTGTTCTATGTGGTCATGCCCGCGCTGATCGGCGGCTTTGGCAACTGGTTCGTGCCGATCATGATCGGCGCGCCGGACATGGCCTTCCCGCGGCTGAACAACATCTCCTTCTGGCTGCTGGTGCCGGCGCTGGCGCTGACGGTCGCCAGCCTCTTCGTCGGCGGTGCCGGCACGGGCTGGACACTGTACCCGCCGCTCTCCGACATCCAGTACCAGCCCAGCATGGGCGTGGACATGGCGCTGTTCGGCCTGCACCTGGCCGGCGCCTCCTCGATCCTGGGGGCGGCCAACTTCATCACCACCATCTTCAACATGCGCGCCCCGGGCATGACGCTGCACAAGATGCCGCTGTTCGTCTGGTCGATGCTGGTGACGGCCTTCCTGCTGCTGCTTTCGGTGCCCGTGCTGGGTGGCGCGATCACCATGCTGATCACCGACCGGAACTTCGGCACCTCCTTCTTCAAGCCGGAGGGTGGCGGCGACCCGGTGCTGTTCCAGCACCTGTTCTGGTTCTTCGGGCACCCCGAGGTCTACATCATGATCCTGCCGGCCTTCGGGATCGTGTCGCACGTCCTGTCCACCTTCAGCCGCAAGCCGATCTTCGGCTATCTCGGCATGGCCTATGCCATGGTGGCGATCGGGGTGGTGGGCTTCGTGGTCTGGGCGCACCACATGTTCACCTCCGGCATCTCGGTGGACACGCGGGCCTATTTCATGGCGGCCACGATGATCATCGCGGTGCCGACCGGCATCAAGATCTTCTCCTGGATCGCCACGATGTGGGGCGGTTCCATCGAGTTCAAGACGCCGATGCTCTTTGCCATTGGCTTCGTCTTTCTCTTCACGGTCGGCGGCGTGTCCGGCGTGAAGCTTTCCAATGCCTCGGTGGATGTGATCCTGCACAACACCTATTATGTGGTGGCGCATTTCCATTATGTTCTTTCGCTGGGCGCCGTCTTTGGGATCTATGCCGGGTTCTATTACTGGATCGGCAAGATGAGTGGCTACCAGTACCCGGAATTCTGGGGGAAGGTGCATTTCTGGATGACCTTCATCGGGGTGAACCTGACCTTCTTCCCGATGCACTTCCTGGGCGCCCAGGGCATGCCGCGCCGCTATCCGGATTATCCGGATGCCTTCTGGGGCTGGAACGCGGTGGCCTCGGTCGGCGCCTTCATCTCCGGCGCCTCGATGCTGCTATTCTTCTATGTGATCTACCTGACCTTCGCGCGGAAGGAGAAGGCGGCGGCCAATCCCTGGGGTGAGGGGGCCACGACTTTGGAATGGCAGGTCAGCAGCCCGCCCCCCTTCCATACCTTCGACGAACTGCCGAGGATCCGCTAAAGAGCCCGGCATGAGCCAGAGCGCCATCGGCGAGAAGGGGGCTGCGGCCCCCTTCGACGCATCCACACCCGATTTTTCCGAGATCCGCGACTGGTTCGCCCTGCTCAAGCCGCGGGTGATGACCCTGGTCGTCTTTACCGGCTTCATCGGGATGCTGGTGGCGCCCGGCTCCATCAACCTGCTGCTGGGTTCGGTCGCGGTGCTGTGCATCGCCGTCGCGGCCGGGGCGGCGGGGGCCATCAACATGTGGTACGACCGCGACATCGACGCGGTGATGCGCCGCACGGCCAACCGGCCCATCCCCGCCGGGCGTGTCCGGGCGGAGGCTGCGCTGGCCTTCGGCGTGGTGCTGGCCATCGCCTCGGTCGCGGTGATGGGGCTGGCCACCAACTGGATGGCCGCCGGCTGGCTCGCCGGATCGATCCTCTTCTATGTCTTCGTCTACACCATGTGGCTGAAGCGCCGGACGCCGCAGAACATCGTCATCGGCGGCGCCGCCGGGGCCTTTCCCCCGGTGATCGGCTGGGCCGCGGTGACCGGCTCGGTGGATCTGCTGCCGCTGCTGCTCTTCGCCATCGTCTTCGCCTGGACGCCGCCGCATTTCTGGTCGCTCTCCCTCTGGGCGCATGGCGACTACCAGCGCGCCGGGGTGCCGATGCTGCCGGTGGTGGCGGGGGCGAAGGAGACGCGGCGCCAGATCATGCTCTACACGCTGGTGCTCTTCCCGCTGGCGGTGGCACCTTGGCCGCTGGGCCTCGCCGGGCCGATCTATGGCGTGGCGGCGGTGCTGCTGGGGCTGGGCTTCGCCTGGTGCGCCTGGAAGGTGCTGCGCGACGAACAGGACCCGCAGGGGCGCAGCCTGACCAAGGATGCCCCGGCCAAGCGCTGCTTCCGCTTCTCCCTGCTGCACCTCGCCCTGCTCTTCGCCGCCCTGGCGGCCGACCGGCTGATCCTTGGCTGAGTTCGAACCCGTCCGCATGACGCCGGAGGAGAAGGCGGATTTCCACCGCCGCCGCCGGGCACGGAACTGGGCCCTCCTGGCGGCTCTGCTGGGGCTGGTGGTGCTGTTCTATCTGATCGCCATCGTCCGGATGTCGCAGACCTCGTGACACCGGCCAGGAGGAAAGACGCTGCCTTTCCCCCCGGACCCCCCTATCCGCCAGGAACCTGAGGTTCCTGGACCTCCCATTCGTTGGTGCTTCCCGCGGCCGGCAATCGCCGGAGAGCCATGCTCTCCGGCGATTGCCGGCGCCGCCAGCGCGGGGGAGGATTCTTTCTTTTCGGGGGCCAGCTGATCCACCTGCTCCCAGAGATCGGGCGTCAGGCTGACGCTCACCACCAGCGCCAACGAAAGCCTGGGGTCCGGGGACCGGCTTCGGTCCCCCATCCTGGTCATGGGCGGAGAGGGTATGGGAGGGGCGGCGCCTCTCCCACGGGGCCGGTGCTACCCGCTCACCCGGTACTCGATGCGGCGGTTGCGGAAGCGGCCTTCCTCGGTCGCGTTGTCCGCGACGGGCTGGTCGCTGCCATAGCCCTTGGCCACCAACTGATCCGCCGGAGCGCCATCGGCCACCAGGGCGGCGCGCACGGCCTCGGCCCGGCGCTGGGAGAGGGTGCGGTTGATCTCCGGATCGCCGGTGTTGTCCGTGTGGCCGCTGACCTCGATCACCGTGCCGGGCGGCAACTGCCGCAGGCGGGTGGCGGCCTCGCGGATCAGGGGCAGGCTGTCCGGCGGGATCTCGGCGCCGGCGGTGGGGAAGTTCACGATGGACAGGTTCAGCGCCCGGACCAGCATGGCGGGGCTGAAGCCGCTCGGCAGGGTGGACAGGGCGCGCATGGTTTCCGCCGTCGCGTCCTCGATCCGCAGCCCGGTCGCATCCGGCAGGGGAGCGATTCGGAGGCTGTCCGGCAGTTGCGTGCGCAGGGTGGCGATGAGCTGGTCGCGCTCGGCATCGGGCAGGCTGCCGCCGATGCGGAGCTGGCCGGGCTGGAACAGCGCCCGCAGGCCGGGCAGGCCCAGGGTGGGCAGGCGCAAGGCGGAAAGGGTCTGGCCGAACCAGTCCATCCAGGGCGTGGGCCCGGCATTGGGGTCGATCACCAGATCGGTGCGGACCGCCGCGGTGCCAAAGGCGGCGTTCAGGGCCTCGGTCACGCGCCGGAGGGTGGCCTCGTCGGGCAGGCGGCCGGTGGCCCGCCAGACCGTGCCGTCATAGTCCAGGAACAGCCGGGCCAGCGGGGAGGCCGGCAGAGCCAGGGCGGGAGCCTGTGCCGTGGCGGGGGCCGCGCCGGAGGTGGTGGGGGCCGGGGTGGCGGGAGCTGGCACCGGGGCGGATGGCGCGGGTGCCGGGGTGACGATGGGCGGGATCATCGCGGCGACGGGTGGGGCGGCGGGCGGATGCGCGGGCTGGGCGGCGACCGGGACGGCCGCCTCGTGCTGCGCCGGGCCGCGGCTCATGAGCCAGGCGCCGAGCAGGCCGAAGAACAGGATCGCCGCCGCGGCGGGCCAGCCGGTCCGGTCGGCGCTGTCCTCGCCGGTCCTGATGCTGGGATGATCGGCCACCATGTCGCACCCTTTCCGATGGGGGGGCCATCCTGGGTCGGCCGCCGGGCCGGGACAATTCCGGGGGGCCTGTCCGGCCGGACAAATCTGCGGGACGAATCCGTGCCATCCATCCTCCGGCGCGGAAAAGGCATGTCTTGAGCCGGGTGGGCCGCAGGCGCTACTGCTTCGGGGGTGATGCCGAGCGATCGCGACTCCTCCCCCGCCCCGCAGCGGACCTCGCCCGCCGCAACCGCCGCCTTGGCCTCGCGGCGCTGGGCGCGGCGGTGGCCATGGTCGGCGTCTCCTTCGCCGCGGTGCCGCTCTATACGCTGTTCTGCCAGGTCACCGGCTATAACGGCACGCCGCGGATCGGCGGGCCGGCGGCCCCTGGAGCACCGCAGGGGGAGCGCGGCATCACCGTGCGCTTCGACGCCCAGACCCATCCCGGCCTGCCCTGGCGCTTCGGGGCCGTGCAGCGGAGCATGGCGCTGAAGCCCGGAGAGCAGGGGCTGGCCTTCTACGAGGCCGAGAACAGGGCCGCGACTCCGGTGGAGGGGATCGCCCTCTACAACGTCACGCCGGAGGTGATGGGGCCCTATTTCCACAAGACGGCCTGTTTCTGCTTCGACGCTCAGACGCTCCAGCCCGGGCAGAAGGTGGAGATGCCGGTCACCTTCTGGGTCGATCCGGCGATGCTCCAGGACCCGAACACCCGCGACATCCGCACGGTCACGCTCAGCTACACCTTCTTCCGCACGCTGGAGGATGCGCAGCGCGCCGGGGCGCTGGCCCATGCCGGGCCGCATGTGGGCAAGGCGGCCTCCGCCACGCCGTGACGGGGCGCCGCCTTCCGCCGGGCACCGTGCCCTGGCCTCTCCCGACTTGATCGGGGGCGGATTTCGCGGGATTGATGGCGTAACCAAAAGCTGCGGCGCCCGGCCGTGGTGAATCCGAACGGGATGCGTAATGGCCAGCACGGAAACGACCATGGGGACCCTCGGCACCGACATTCCTGACGCCCCGCCGCTCCACAAGCATCCCTATCACCTCGTCGAACCCTCGCCCTGGCCGATGATCGCCGCGCTGGCGGCGGGAACCATGCTGCTGGGGATCGTCCTCTTCGCGCACAGCAACATCCACTGGGTGCTGGGCGTCGGCATCCTGGGCGTGCTGGGCAGCATGGCCGGCTGGTGGCGCGACGTGATCCGCGAATCGCGCACCCCGGGCGTCTATACGCCGATCGTGCAGATCGGCCTGCGCTATGGCATGGCGCTGTTCATCGCCTCCGAGGTGATGTTCTTCGTGGCCTTCTTCTGGGCCTATTTCCACTTCGCGCTGTTCCCGGAGCATGTGTCCGGCGCCGCCGCGCCGGCCGTCTGGCCGCCGCATGGGGTGCATACCTTCGACCCCTTCGGCCTGCCCTTCCTGAACACCATGATCCTGCTGCTGTCCGGCACCACGGTGACCTGGGCGCATCATGCGATGCTGGAGGGCGACCGGAAGTCGGTCCTGCGGGGGCTGGGGATCACCGTGCTGCTGGGCCTCAGCTTCTCCTTCTTCCAGTTCTGGGAGTATGGCGAGGCGCCCTTCGCCTTCGTGGATGGCGGCATCTATCCCTCGGTCTTCTTCCTGGCGACCGGCTTCCACGGCTTCCACGTCATCGTGGGCACCATCTTCCTGGCGGTCTGCTGGTTCCGCGCCTATGCGGGGCAGTTCACGCCGAAGCGGCATTTCGGCTTCGAGGCCGCCGCCTGGTACTGGCATTTCGTGGACGTGGTGTGGCTCTTCCTCTTCGTCTTCATCTACTGGTGGGGGGCCGGCGAGATCGCCGCCCACTGACCGTGCGGGCGCGCCGCGCCCCCGTTGGCACCGGGGCGCGGCAAACAAGGGCATCGGCGCGCGTTCATTCCCGGTGAATTGCGGGAGGACGACGATGACCCGGACGACCAGCGGGATGAGCCTGTCCGATCTGTCCAGGCTCATGAGCAAGATCGACTACTGCATGTTCTCGACCCATGCCGGGAACGGCCACATCGCCAGCCGGCCGATGAGCAACAACGGCGATGTCGAGTACAAGGGCGATTCCTGGTTCTTCGCCCTGGAGAGCACCCATACCGTCGAGGAGATCGGGCGCGACCCGAAGGTGGCGCTCTCCTTCACCGGCAGCCAGGGGCTGCTGGGGCAGAGGCCGCTCTTCATCGCCGTGGAGGGCGAGGCGGAACTGATCCGGGACAAGGGGGCCTTCCAGGAGCACTGGAACAAGGAACTGGACCGGTGGTTCGAGCAGGGCGTGGACACGCCCGGCCTGACGCTGATCCAGGTCCATGCGAGCCGGATCACCTATTGGGACGGCATGGAGGAGGGCGAGGTTTCGGTCTGATCCGGATATGCGGCCGATCAGAGTGGCGGCTGGCCGGGGCGGCGCGTGAGCCAGTGTGCCATCCGGCGCAGGGGCCGGGTGGCGCGCCATGTGGTGGAATCCAGGATCGAGCGGAGCAGGGCCTCGTTTTCGCCTTCCAGGTTAGCGGGGGGGGGGGAGGGCGGATGTGCCGGGCCGTTCGGTCTCCGGGGGTGTTCCGGCCTCGCCGGTCATCGGGGTCAGGACGTAGAGGCTGGCCCGGCCGCAATCGGGGAAGGGGTGGAAGGCAGCCTGCCATCCGGCGCGCCGGGCGGCCTCCATCAGGAAGCCGTGCGAGAAGCCCAGTTCCATCCAGCCGAAGCGGCGCATGCAGAAGACCGAGAGGGCATCGAGGCGCGGACCCCAGGCATAGGGGATATCGGGACGGGGAGCCTCGACCACAGGCTCACCGCAGAGCAGCAGCCGCCCGCCCGGCTTGATCCGGTCGTGGAGGCGCCGCAACAGGGCCTGGAAATCGACCGAGTGGTGGAAGGCTTCGTAGAACACCACGGCGTCGAAGCGCTCCGTTCCGAAGCCTTGGCCGAAGCGGGCCTGCTCCACCTCGACGGGCAGGTCCATTTCCGCGGCCTGCCGCCGGATCACCTCGACGGCGACCGTGTCGATATCGACCCCGCAGGCGCGGTAGCCCATCCGGGCCAGCATCAGCAGCAACTGGCCGCTGCCCGGGCCGTATTCCAGCACGGAGCCACCCGGCTGAAGGCCGAGGTGCCGGAGGATGTGCCCCCAGGCGTAAAGGTGCTCGCCCGTCATGGCCGCGTCCCGGAAGCTCCAGGGCACCAGCCCGGTCCAGATCGCTTCCGGGATGGTGTAGGAGGGGGCTTCGTCGCGCTCGGGGTGATAGCCGCCCGCGCTGCCCTCATCCGGACGCGAGCGCAGGGTCAGATACAGGTCGAGGACACCCTGGCGATAGTCGTTCGAGAAGGGATCGAGTTCGTTGAGGCGTGCCGCATCGGGCATGTCGAGCACGCATTTCGTCAGACGGACGTATTCGGCGGCATCGGGAACGCCCCCGCCGATCCTGTCCAGCACCGCGTCGAACTCCGCCGGTGAAACCCGCACCTGGACCATCGGACATCCCCCACAAGATTTCCCGAGTAGTCTGCCTCATGACGGAAGCGATGGAAAAGACCGCCGGAACGGCCTGGCCGCTGGCGGCGCCGCGCGATCCGCGATGGCTGGACGTGGCGTGGCGGAGAGGGCAGGAACCTTCCGGCCCGAACTGAAGCGCCTCGATGACCCGTCTTCGCCGCCTGCTGCTTCCCTTCCTCTGCGTCCTGCCGGTTCTCGTGGCGCTGGTGGCGCTCGGGAACTGGCAGGTCCGGCGCCTGCACTGGAAGACCGACCTCCTGGCCCGCATCGACGCCGCCGAGGCGGGGCCGCCCCGGGCGCTGCGCGATCCGCCGGAGGCGCTTTCCAAGGTGGTCGCCACCGGACGTTTCCTGAACGACCGCGAGGCGATGGTCGGGCTGGAGGTGCGGGATGCCGTGCTGGGCGCCTTCCTGGTCACGCCGCTGGAACGGGCGGATGGCCCGCCCGTGCTGGTCAACCGGGGCTGGGTGCCGCTGGAGCGCAAGGCGCCGGTCAGCCATCCGGAGGGGGTGGTGAGCGTCACCGGCTGGGTCCGCCCCGCCGATGGGCACAATGTTTTCGCCGCCAGTGACGATCCCGCCGGGCGGCGCTTCTATACCTTCGATCCGGCGGTGATCGGCCCGGCCCTGGGGCTGGCGCAGGTGGCGCCCTATGCGCTGGTGGCCCTGGCCGCGGGCCCCGAGGCGTCCGCGTTGCCCCGGCCGGCCCGCGCCATGCCGCGGCCGGACAACCCGCATCTCGGCTATGCCATCACCTGGTACGGCACCGCCCTGGCGCTGGTCGGCGTCTTCGCCGTCTTTGCCTGGCGCCGCCTGAAGGACCCCGCCTGAAGGATTTCGCATGACGAACGACCCCTATCTCCGCCTGAAGTCCCGCTTCAACCGCATCGGCGCGCTGGGCGAGGCGAGTGCCATGCTGGGCTGGGACGCTTCCGCGATGATGCCCGAGGGCGGCGGCGCCTCGCGCGGCGAGCAGCTCGCCGTGCTGGCGGGGCTGTCGCACGAGTTGCTGACGGCGCCCGCGGTGGCGGAGGATCTCGCCGCCGCCGAGGCCAGCCCACCGGCGGAGCCCTGGGATGCCGCCAATCTCGCCCTGATGCGGCGGGCCCATACCCGCGCCGCCTGCCTGCCGGGGGATCTGGTGGAGGCGGTCTCGCGCGCCAACAGCGCCTGCGAGAAGGTCTGGCGCAAGGCGCGCGCCGCCTCCGACTTCGCCATGGTGCGGCCGTATCTGGAGGAGGTGGTGCGCCTCCAGCGCGAGGAGGCGGCGGCGCTGTCCGGCGCCACCGGCCTCGCCCCCTATGACGCGCTGATGGACGGGTTCCAGCGCGGCATCGGGGCGGCGGATGTGGAGCCGGTCTTCGCCGCCTACGAGACCTTCCTGAAGGAGGCGCTGCCCGAAGCCGAGGCGGTCCAGGCGCGCCGCCCGGCGCCGGTCGAGCCCGCCGGACCCTTCCCGGTGGAGATCCAGAAGCGGCTCTGCCGCCAGCTTTCCGAGCGGATCGGGCTGGACTTCACCCATGCGCGGCTGGACGAGAGCGCGCATCCCTTCTCGGGCGGCACGCCCGCCGATGCGCGGATCACCACGCGCTATGACGAGGGCAACTTCGCCCAGGCGCTGCTCGGCGTGGCGCATGAGACGGGGCATGCGCTCTATGAGCGCGGGCTGCCGGAGGCCTGGGAGCGGCAGCCGGTGGGCGAGGCCGCCGGCATGGCGGCGCATGAATCGCAGTCCCTGCTGATCGAGGTGCAGGCCTGCCGGTCCGATGCCTTCCTCTCCTGGCTGGGGCCGCAGCTCCATGCCGCCTTCGGCGGGGCGGCGGAGGCTTATGAGGGCGCCAATCTGGGGCGGCTCTGGCGGCGGGTGGCGCGCGGCTTCATCCGCGTCGATGCGGACGAGATGACCTATCCGGCACATGTCATCCTGCGCTTCCGGCTGGAACGGGCGCTGATCGGCGGCGACCTCGCCGTGGCCGACCTGCCGGGGGCCTGGAACGAGGGGTTCCAGGGCCTGCTCGGCCTGACGCCGCCGGACGACCGGCGCGGCTGCCTGCAGGACATCCACTGGTACGATGGCGCCTTCGGCTATTTCCCGTCCTACACGCTCGGCGCCATGGCGGCGGCGCAGATCATGGCGGCCGCCCGCGCCGCCGTGCCGGGGATCGACGCGGCCCTGGCGCGGGGGGATTTCACGCCGCTGCTCGGCTGGCTGCGGCCCAACATCCATGGCAAGGCGGCGAGCCTGGGTTTCCAGGACCTGCTGCGGGAGGCGACCGGCGGGCCACTCGATCCGGCGGCTTTCACCCGCCATCTGCGGGCGCGCTATCTCGGGGATTGAGGCCGGGCGGCGGCTTTTGCCGGCCATTCCTTCCTTGGACATTCCAGGACGCGGCACCTTGCGTCCGGCCCCGGGGAAAGGCCGCTGCCGTCGCCCCCGGGCCAGAGGCGCGGCACCGGCTCAGCGGTGCCGCAGCCGCGAGAGGCTGGGCCTTCCCCGGGGCCGGGCGCGGAGGTGGTCCCGCCGGCGGACCGGTCAGAGGCGCAGGGCGCTCCGCAGCTCCGTTTTGGCTGCCGCGAAATCCGCCTGGAAGGCCGGATCGGCGAAGAGGATCGCCGCCATGGCGGTGCCGGCGCGCTGGCCGGCTTCCAGGTCGCTCGGATAGTGCATGCCGCCGATCACCCGGCTCCAGGCATAGTCCCGCGCCCGTTCCCAGATCTCCGCCCGCTTTTCCGGCAGCATGGCGGCGAGGACGATGGCGCTCATGGTCACCCGGGTGGTGTGGCCGGAGGGCCAGGAACCGCTTTTCGAGGCAGGCACCAGGGCCTTCACGCGCGGGTCGGCCAGATAGGGGCGGACCCGGCCGAAGAAGGGCTTGGCCGCGTCCACCGTGGCGTCCTCCGAGGCGCCGACCCGGTCGAACAGCAGGGCCGCCCTGGGCAGCGCCGCCCGGTCCAGCGAGCCGCCGAGGATGCCGCCGAACATGTCGAACAGGCTTTCCTTCGCATCCGCCACGGCCTGGGCGATTCGCTCGGGGCTGGCCTCCGTCTGGACCGCGACGACCCGGTCCAGCTCGATCCGCTGCACCGCGGCGTCCGGCGGCGGCGGCAGCAGCACAGTCAGGTCGATCTGGCGCGGGGTGACATAGGGGGGCGCCTCCTCGGCCCAGGCCGGCAAGGCGAGGCCCAGCAGCAACGGGGAGGCGAGGAGAAGGGCGCGGCGCGAGGCGGCGGGGCGATGCGGCATGAGTCGGATCGGCGGGTTGTTGCGGCGCATCCGGTGGCGACCCGGCCAGCCTTTTGCAAATGAAACTCCGATGACACGCGGCGCGGTGGGTTTCCGCGCTCAGGATCGCTGGGCGGGGCGGCGCAGCAGCGAAAGCGCGGCGCCAACCGCGCAGAAGCCGATCATCACGCAGAGGGCGACGTGATAGGCGCCGATCAGCGCGCCCGGATCCTGTGGCGGGAAGTGGCGGAGGGGCCGCTGTAGACCGCCTGCTTGCTGTCCATCATCAGCGGGCTGGTGACGATGGACAGAGACGGGGCGGCGCCGGTCACGTGCCCCGTGTTCTGGAGCATGGAGCAGATGCCGTTGGCGATGCCGCGCCGGTTGGCCGCCACGCTGACCATGATGCTGCTGGTGTTGGGCGTCCGGAAGGTGCCGGAGCCGAGGAGGAGGCCGATGCCCAACGGGGCATACGCCCGCAGACCCGTCAGCATCAGCGCCCGCTCGGCCGCCGCCAGGCCCATGCCGGTGGCACAGAGGGTGGGGGAGCCGAAGCGGAGCACCAGCCGCTGTGGATGGCAGATGGGCCGGCGGAGCGGGGGCGGGACCCGCTCAGGCCGGGATCGGCACCCGCTGGGCCAGAGGGTCGATCAGCGCCTCGATGGTGGCGGGTTCCTCCCAGGCGAGGGTGATGTTCAGCACCGTGATCCGGGCGCGGAAAGCCTGCGGCAGGCGGACGAAATCCTTGCGCGTGGTGACGGGGATGGCGCGCAGCCGGTCGGCCTCGGCGAGCAGCTCCCGCAGGTCCCCGGCATCGAAGGGGTAGTGGTCGGCATAGGCGGCGCGGCCGGCGATGACCGCCCCGGCCTCCTGCAGGCTGGCGAAGAACTTCAGCGGGTTGCCGATGCCGCAGAAGGCGAAGACCGGCTGGCCCACCAGCATCCTGGCCTCCGGCCCGGGCACCAGCTTGCCGCGCAGCACCGGCAGTTTCGGCGGCAGTTGCGCCAGCGCGCCGGTGCGGTCCTCGCCGATCAGGATCGCGGCGCGGCAGCGCGCGGCGGCGGTTTCCACGGCTTCGCGCAGCGGCCCGGCGGGGATCACCCGCCCGTTGCCGAAGCCGTAGGAGCCGTCGATGGTCAGCAGCGCCAGGTCCTTCTCCAGCGTCGGGTTCTGCAGCCCGTCATCCATGACGATGGCCTGGGCGCCGCCCTCGATCGCCGCGCGGGCGCCGGCGGCGCGGTCGCCGGAGATCCAGGCCGGGCGTTCCGCCGCCAGCAGCAGGGCCTCGTCGCCGACGTCGTGGCTGTCGTGCTTCGCCGGATCGACCCGCAGCGGCCCCTTCAGCTTGCCGCCATAGCCGCGCGAGAGGAAATGCACGTTGATGCCGCGGTTGGCGAGGCGGCGGCCGAGATCAAGCGCCAGCACCGTCTTGCCGGCGCCGCCGGCGGTGACGTTGCCGCAGCAGATGACCGGCACCGGGGCCTTCCAGCCCGGTTTGGCGACCCGCCTCGCGGTTGCCTGGGCATAGAGCGCGGCCAGGGGGGACAGGAGCAGGGGCAGCACTCCCCCACCGTCCCCGCTCCAGAACTCGGGGGCACGCATCGGTCCGGTCAGGTCCTCTCTTCCTGGCATTCCCGGGGGATTCCCGGGGAGGGCGGCTTGGGCAGCAGTTCCGCGATCGTCCGGGCGACGTCCTCCGCCAGCCCCGATGCCCCTTCCGCGACGCGGGCGGCACCCTGTCGCAGCAGTTCCGCCCGCCGCGTATCGGTTAGCACGGCGTGCGCGGCATCCGCCAGCATGGCCGGATCGGCGGCCGCCGGAGCCGGGGGAAGCTGCACCGCCCCGCCCGCGGCCAGCAGCCGGGCGGTGACGTCGGCGAAGTTGCCCATATGCGGGCCGAGCAGGATCGGGCAGCCGAGCCGCGCCGGTTCCAGCGGATTCTGCCCGCCGCCGGGTGCCAGCAGGGACTTGCCGATCACCGCCACCCCCGCCAGCCGGTAGAAGAGGCCAAGCTCACCCAGCGTGTCGGCGAGGTAGAGGCCGGTCTCCGGCCCCGGCTCGCCGCCCGCGCCGCGGCGGACCGCGCCGGGCAGGAGGGTGGCCAGCTCCGCTCCGCGCTCCGGATGGCGCGGAGCGATCACCGTGAGAAGCCCGGGCAGGCGGGCTGCGAGTCGCTCATGCGCCCGGGCCAGGATCTCCTCCTCCCCGGCATGGGTGCTGGCGGCGAAGAGGACGGGCCGGGCGCCGACCAGCCGGCGCAGGCGGGCCAGTTCCGCCGGATCGGCGGGCAGGGGGAGGCGGCGTATTTCAGGTTGCCGGCGACCCGCACAGCCCCGGCCCCGGCGGCGCGCAGCCGTGCCGCGTCGGCCTCGCTCTGCGCCAGCACCAGGCGGAAGGTGGAGAAGGCTTCCCGCGCCAGGCCCGGCGCCCAGCGCCAGCCGCGTGCCGAGCGTTCCGAGAGGCGGGCATTGACCAGGAGCATCGGAACCCGCGCCCGGCGGGTCGCGGCCAGCAGGTTCGGCCAGACCTCGCTTTCCACGAAGACCCCGGCATCCGGCCGCCAGCCCTGCAGGAAGCGGTCCGCCCAGCCCGGCACGTCCAGCGGCACGAAGCGATGCTGCAGCCGGGGGCGGAGCGTTTCCGGCAGGCGGCGCATCAGCAGCTCCGCCGAGGTGACGGTGCCGGTGGTGACCAGGAAGTGCAGCGCCGGATCGCGCCGGGCCAGCGCCTCGATCAGCGGCAGGATGGAGAGGCTTTCCCCCACGCTGGCGCCGTGCAGCCAGAGCAGCCGGCCCGGTGGCCGCGCCGCGCCGCCGCCCTCGCGCTCCTGCAGGCGGGTGGGGATCTCCTTGTTCCGCCGGGCGCGGCGCCGCAGGTGCAGGCGCCAGAACGGCGCCGTCAGCCGTGCCGTGGCGTCCCAGGCCAGGCTGCCGGGCGTCATCCCGGGTAAGGCCCGCCCCGGGGAGCGCCTTGGGGCGCATCCGCCGTTTGGGTGGGCTGGACCTGGACCTGGGGCAGCGGGCGGCCCGCCGCCCAGGCATCGGCGATGGCGCAGGCCGCGTTCATTCCGGCGGCGATGGCCTGCCGCCCGCCCTCGATATCGTCCCGCGACACGAAGACCGCCGGGAGCACCACCACCACCCCGCGCCCGAAGGGCAGGGGCAGCATCATCCGGTCCCAGGAGCGCAGCATGCGGCGCCGTGTCGTGGCCGCCGCGCAGGGGATGACCGCGGCCCGCGCCGTGGCGCCGAGCTGGGCGACGCCCGGCGCCGCCTCCCGCCGCGGGCCGCGGGGACCGTCGGGGGTGATGGCCGCGAGGTCGCCGCGCGCCAGCAGGCGCAGGATGCTCATCATGCCCGAGGCCCCGCCGCGCGAGGTGGAGCCATGGACGGTGTCGAGCTGGAAGCGGGCGATGATGTCGCCGATGAAGCGGCCGTCCCGGTGGCGGGAGACCAGCACATGGGTCTGGCGCGGGCGCAGCACCGGGAAATGCTCCCGCGCCAGGCGCCAGAGCATGGGCATCATCGGCAGGCGTTCGTGCCAGAAGGAGACCATGAGGGGGCGGCCCGAGGCCACGGCCGCCGCCATGTCGTCCCGGCCCAGGAAGGTCCAGCGCGTGGTCGCGTAGACGAAGGCCAGATAGAGGCCGATCAGGCGCGCCGCCGCCGTGAGCGTCGCAGGGTGCCGCAGCAGGCGCTTGAACATTGTCGCGCGGGGCTAGCATGCCCTGCGGTTCCGGTCACGCGGCTGTCCCGATGAGGCTGGCATGCGCCGGTGCAGAATGTTCCGAAAAGGCAACACACCCGGGGCGCAGAGGGGAGCTGGCGCCGGCGGGCATCGATTCCGGACGGGGAGCCACCGGCCCAGCCTGGAGCAGCCTTGAGCACGGGGCGCGTTGAACTCGCTTCCGGCGCATGGGAAAGGACGAGGCAACGGATCCGACGTTCGAGGAAGACGCAAGTCCATGCCCGCCTATCGTTCCCGCACCACCACCCATGGCCGCAACATGGCCGGCGCCCGCGGCCTCTGGCGCGCCACCGGCATGAAGGACGGCGATTTCGGCAAGCCGATCATCGCGGTGGTCAATTCCTTCACCCAGTTCGTCCCCGGGCACGTCCATCTGAAGGATCTCGGCCAGCTCGTGGCGCGGGAGATCGAGCGGGCCGGCGGCGTGGCCAAGGAGTTCAACACCATCGCGGTGGATGACGGCATCGCCATGGGGCATGACGGGATGCTCTACTCCCTGCCCTCGCGCGAGCTGATCGCCGACAGCGTGGAGTACATGGTCAACGCGCACTGCGCCGACGCCATGGTCTGCATCTCCAACTGCGACAAGATCACGCCGGGCATGCTGATGGCGGCGCTGCGGCTGAACATCCCCGTGGTCTTCGTGTCCGGCGGGCCGATGGAGGCGGGCAAGGTCACCGCCCAGGGCGTGACGAAGAAGTACGACCTGATCGACGCCATGGTGGCCGCCGCCGACGACCGCGTCTCGGACGAGGAGGTGAAGGTCATCGAGCGGTCCGCCTGCCCCACCTGCGGCTCCTGCTCCGGCATGTTCACGGCAAATTCGATGAACTGCCTGACCGAGGCGCTGGGGCTGGCGCTGCCGGGCAACGGCTCGACGCTGGCCACCCATGCCGACCGCCGCCGCCTCTTCGTCGAGGCGGGGCACCTGATCGTCGATCTCGCCCGCCGCTACTACGAGCAGGACGACGCTTCCGTGCTGCCGCGCCATGTCGCCTCCTTCGCCGCCTTCGAGAACGCGATGACGCTGGACATCGCCATGGGCGGCTCGACCAACACGGTGCTGCACCTGCTCGCCGCCGCGAATGAGGGGGAGGTGCCCTTCACCATGGCGGATATCGACCGCCTGTCCCGCCGCGTGCCGGTGCTGTGCAAGGTCGCGCCCGCCGTGTCGCAGGTGCATATGGAGGACGTGCACCGCGCCGGCGGCATCATGGGCATCCTGGGCGAGCTGGACCGTGCCGGGCTGGTGGACACCAGCGCCGGCAACGTGGCCGAGGGCACGCTGGGCAAGGCGCTGGCGCGCTGGGACGTGCGGGAGACGGAAAGCGCCTCGGTGAAGGAGTTCTACCGCGCCGCGCCGGGCGGCGTGCCGACCCAGGTGGCCTTCAGCCAGGAATGCCGCTTCGACGAGCTGGACCTGGACCGCGAGAAGGGCGTGATCCGCGATCTGGAGCATGCCTATTCGCGCGATGGCGGGCTGGCGGTGCTGTTCGGCAACCTCGCCCTGGATGGCTGCATCGTGAAGACCGCCGGCGTGGATGAGAGCATCCTGAAGTTCTCCGGCCCCGCCCATGTCTTCGAGAGCCAGGACGCCGCCGTGGAGGGCATCCTGGGCAACAAGGTGAAGCCGGGCGAGGTGGTGCTGATCCGCTATGAGGGGCCGCGCGGCGGGCCGGGGATGCAGGAGATGCTGTATCCGACGAGCTACCTGAAGTCGAAGGGGCTGGGGAAGGCCTGCGCCCTGGTGACGGACGGGCGCTTCTCCGGCGGTTCCTCGGGGCTTTCCATCGGCCATGTCTCACCCGAGGCGGCCGAGGGCGGACTGATCGGCCTGGTGGAACAGGGCGACCGGATCGAGATCGACATCCCCAACCGCCGCATCCATCTCGCGGTCGAGGAGGCGGAGCTGGAACGCCGCCGCGCGATCCGCGAGGCGGCCGGCTGGAAGCCCGCCGTGCCGCGGGCGCGCAAGGTCAGTGCCGCGCTGCGGGCCTATGCGATGCTGGCGACCAGCGCCGCCAAGGGTGCGGTGCGGCAGGTTCCCAAGGACTGAGGCCCGAGGACTGAGACCGGGGGCAGTCCACCCCGCCTGATCCTCCCGGGGGTGGTGGCTGCCCCCGGGGGAAGGGCCCTGTCCACGGCGATCCGTGCCTACTGGAGGTCCGGATAGGCCGGGTAGGAGGCGCCACGGGGCCCTGAGGACTCCGCACCGTCATCCGGCCAGTCCTCCTCCGGCGGATCCAGCAGTTCGATCAGCCGGGCCACGCGTCCGGAGGCCAGCGGGGCGCCGCTGTTCATCGGAGCCTCGTCATTGGCCAGCCAGGACCGCGCCTGGGCGAATTCCTCGCCGGTGGCGCCCGTGGCCAGGATTTCCGTGATCAGGTGATCCTCCACCCTGCCCAGGGCGGCCACGATCTCATCCCGTGTCAGCATGGACATCTGGAGCCTCCTTCCATCCGTGGGTCTCCGCATGGCGTGGAGCCGCGCGGAGACCCCCGTGACGGAACGCCCCGGTGCGGCCATCGTTGCCGGGGGGCGCCCTTTTTCGGTGCCTGGGACGGGGGGCATGAAAAGGCCGGGCCCCGTGTCCGGAGCCCGGCCATATCCGCCGGAAAACCTCTTCGGAGGCGGCTCAGGCCGCCTGCTGGATCGCCGAGAGCAGCCAGTCCTGGCCCGGCTGGCGGGTGAAGGTCCAGATCTCCGTCACGGTCTGGCGGGCCTGCGGGTCGCCCTCCACCACCTGGCCGCTGCTGTCGCGGGTGACATCGATCAGGCTGAAGCGCATCGCCACCGTGGCGTAGTCCTGGCCGTTCTCGTTCCAGGCCTCGGCGAGGTCGCCGGATTCCAGCCGGACGTCGCGGGTCTCGTTGCGCCAGCCGCGCGCCTTCAGGTCCTGCAGGTCGTTGCTGAAGTAGCGCAGCATTTCCGGCGTGGCGAGGCGGGCCAGGGCCTCGGTGTCGCCGCGCGACCAGGCGGCGTTCACCGCCTGCAGGCTGCGCTCGAAGGCGGCGAAGTCAGCCTGGCCGACCTGCACCGGGGCGGTGGCCGGCGCGACGGGGCGGCCCGAGGCCGCGCCCCGCATGGCGCCGCCCAGCGGGCCGGGGCGGTTGCTCATCGGGTCCTGCTGCGCCTCGCGGGCATAACCCGGCGCGTGTCCGGCCATGGCGACGCCCCCCTGGCGGCGGCGCAGGAAGCGCATCAGCAGCATGACGCCGCCGACCACCAGGGCGATCTGCAGCAGCAGGCCGATCAGCCCCGCGAAGCCGGAGATGCCGCCGAAGCCGAAGCCGAAGAGCATGCCGAGCAGGCCGGCGCCGAGCAGGCCGCCCATCATGCCGCCCATGAAGCCGCCGCCGAAGCGGCTGCCCGCAGGAGCGGGGGTGTAGCTGGGGGGGCGGGCCGGGGTGGCCTGGTTCATGCCGCCACGCGACATGTCACTGCGGTCGAAGGTGTTCGCGCCGCCGCCCGGCGCGGTGCGGGTGGCCGGGGGCGCATTGAAGGTGCGGCTGCCGCGGCTGCCCGAGGAGAAGCCGCCGCCGGGGCGCGCCTCGGCGAGGGCCGGCGCCAGTGCCAGGGCAAGGGCGGCGAAACCCGCGAGGAAGCGGGCCTTCCGGACGGTCTTGCGATGCATGGGACGGTTCTCCCGGGTGAGTGATTCTGTCATGGCTGTAATATAAGAAGCCCGGACGGGGATGCCATGTCCAGCCATCATTGTGAGAACGATGGCACCGCGTGAAGGTTTTCCGGTGCCCTGGAATGGGTGGCGGCCTTGGCGGAAGGGCGTTCGCGGAGGAATTTTCTTGCGATTTGGCAATATGGAATGATCCCGGAATATTCTGGACGGGGCACGGTTTTGGCGCGGCGCCGCCCTGGCCCTATCCTCGCCGGGGCCGTCCCTGAGCCGCTTTGGCCGGTCCTTGCCCTCTCACCCCCCCCCTCGGCCTCATCCCGGCCGTTCAGAGGATGCCCGCCATGCCGGAACCCGATTTCCACCCGACCCTCGCCGCGCCGGATGATGATCCCTGGCTCTGGCTGGAGGAGGTGGAGGGGGCCCGCGCCCTGGAATGGGTGGAAGGGCAGAACGCCACCCTGCTCGCCCGCCATGCCGATGCCCGCTTCGAGGCCGATCGCGACGCGCTGAAGGCGGCGATGGACCGGCCGGACAAGCTGCCCTTCGTCACCCGCCGGGGCGGGCTGCTGTACAATTTCTGGCAGGATGCCGCCCGGCCGCGCGGGCTCTGGCGGCGGACCACGCTGGATTCCTACCGGAGCAGCGATCCGGTCTGGGAGGATCTGCTGGACCTCGACGCGCTGGCGGCGGAGGAAGGGGAGGACTGGGTCTGGCAGGGCGCGCGCAGCCTGCCCGGCGCGCATGACCGGGCGATTCTTTCCCTGTCGCGCGGCGGTGGGGATGCGGTAGTGCTGCGGGAGTTCGATCTTCCCACCCGGCGCTTCGTGGAGGGCGGCTTCGCCGTGCCGGAAGCCAAGGGGCTGGTGGACTGGATCGACCGCGACACGCTGCTGCTTTCCACCGCGCTGGGGGCAGGGAATGCCACGCAGTCCGGCTATCCCCGCCGCATCCGGCTCTGGCGCCGGGGCGGGGCGCCGCTGGGGGCGGAGGTGCTGTTCGAGACGGCGCCGGAGAGCATGGGGCTCTGGGGCAGCGTGGACCGCGCGACGGGCCATCTGGTCTTCCGCGAGCAGCTCGGCTTCTACGACGCGCGCTATCACCTGAGGGAGCCGGGCGGGGCGGTCACGACGCTCGACCTTCCGACCGACATGCGGCTGGACTGGCACCATGGTGGCACCGCCCCGGCCGGCGGGGCGGAGCTGGAGGGCTGGCTGGCCCTGTGGCCGCGCACGCCCTGGACGGTGGCGGGGCGAACCCATGCGCCGGACACGCTGCTGGGCATCCGGCTGGCGGATTTCCTGGCGGGAAGCCGGGACTTCGCCACGTTGTTCGTGCCGGGGGAGCGGCGGGCGCTGCAGGGCTTCTTCTGGTGCCGGGGAAGGCTGGTCCTGTCCATCCTCGACGACCTGCGCCCGGTCTTCACCCTGCGGACGCCGCCGGGCGGCGGGGCGGACTGGCATGCCGAGGAGATCCCGGGACTGCCGCAGATCGGCGTGGTCAGCGTCTGGCCGCTGGACGAGGAGGAGATGGAATCCGACGGCACGCTGATGGTCAGCGCCCAGGACCCGGTGACGCCGCCCAGCCTGATGCTGTCCCCACCTGGCCTCGGGATGCCGGCGCTGCTGAAGCAGGCGCCGCGCGTCTATGATGCCGCCGGGCTGGTGGTGACGCGGCACGAGACGGTCTCGGCGGATGGGGAGCGCATCCCCTATGTGCAGGTCGGGCCGGAGGGGCTGACCGGCGAGGCGCCGGTGCATATGACGGGCTATGGCGGGTTCCAGGTCACCACGCAGCCCTATTACGCCATGCGCACGGGCAAGCTCTGGCTGGAGAAGGGGGGCACCACCGTGCTCGCCAATATCCGCGGCGGCGGGGAGTTCGGCACGCGCTGGCACGAGGCCGGGCGGCTGGCGGGCAAGGCCCGTTCGCATGACGACTTCGCCGCCGTGGCCGCGGACCTGGTGCAGCGCGGCGTCACCCGGCCGGGGCGCATCGCGGCGGAGGGCGGCAGCAATGGCGGGCTGCTGATCGCCAACATGCTGACGCGCTATCCGGAGCGGTTCGGGGCGCTGTTCTGCACCATCCCGCTGGTGGACATGCGGCGCTATACGAAGCTGCTGGCGGGGGCGAGCTGGATCGCGGAATACGGCGATCCGGAGAAGCCGGAGGACTGGGATTTCCTCCAGCACATCTCGGCCTATCACTGTGCGGAGCCAGGGCGGCGCTATCCGCCCATCCTGCTGGCCACGGCGCGCAAGGATGACCGTGTCCATCCCGGCCATGCCCGCAAGATGGCCGCCAAGCTCCAGGCCATGGGCTACGACGCGTCCTTCTACGAGCCCGGCGCGGGCGGCCATGGCTATGGCAAGGATAGCGGGGAGATCGCCACCTTCTCGGCCCTCGGCATGGCCTTCCTGCGCCGCGCCATCGGCTGGGAGGATTGATCCGGGCGGGACGCGTCTTGTGGCCGCCCGCCGGGGGCAAGGCGCTGCCTCGCCCCCGAGACCCCCACTCCGCCCATGACCATGGTGGGGGACCGAAGCCGGTCCCCGGACCCCGGGCTTTCGTGGGCTCCGGTGGCTGCCGTCGGTTTGCGGGCTGATCCCTGGGAGCAGGTGGATCGGCGGGGCTCCGAAAGCAAAAACAACACCCTGTCCGCGCTGGTGGCGCTCGCAGTCGCCGGAGAGCGATGCTCTCCGGCGTGGTCCGGCCGTGGTGAGCGCCAAGGAGTGGAAGGTCCAGGAAACTCAGTTTCCTGGCGGATCAGGGGGTCTGGGGGAAAAGGCGGAGCCTTGTCCCCCCGGGACAGGGCGACGCCGGGGGTGTCAGCGCAGGAGGTAGCGGGTCGGGCGGAGGGGCTCGGGGAGGTCGGTTTCGCCCAGGGCTTCCAGGAGGTCGGTCTCGACCACGCGCACCATGGCGTTGAGGGCGAGGTCGTTGGCCTGGTCGCCGAAGGGGTCCTCCAGCTCGTCGCCCAGGGCGTCGAGGCCGAAGAGGGTATAGGCCAGGATGGCCACCACGACGGGCGTGCCGAAGCCGAGCGTGCCGACGAAGCCGAAGGGCATCAGCAGGCAGAAGAGCCAGGCCGAGCGGTGCAGCAGCAGCGAATAGGCATAGGGCAGGGGCGTGTTGTGGATGCGCTCGCAGCCCGCCTGGATGGCGGTCATCCCGGCCAGCGGGGCGGAAAGCTGCGTGTGCAGGATGTCGGTCAGGGCGCCGGCGCGCAGCAGGGCGGCCAGTTCCGCCGATTGCGCGCGCAGCACCGCGTCCGGGCGGTTGCGCCGCGTGGCCAGGGCGGCGGCTTCCTCCGGCGGAAGCCAGGGGCGGGCGCGTTCCAGCCCGTTCTGGCCGCGGAGCTGCGTGGCCAGGAGATGCGCGAAGCCCGCCACGCGGCGCAGCAGGCGCCCGCGCACCTCGCTTTCCGGCAGCAGGCTCGTCACCAGCCGGGCGAAGACGCGGTTCTCGGTGATCAGCCTGCCCCAGAGCTGCCGGCCCTCCCACCAGCGGGCATGGCAGGCGTTGTTGCGGAAGCTGAGGAAGATCGAGAGCGTCAGGCCCAGCACGGTGAAGGGCGCCGCGCTGAATTCGGGGAAGATACCGGGATAGCGCCGGTCCAGCAGCGCCAGCAGCAGGGCGATGCCTGTCACCAGCGCCACGCGCGGCGCCACCAGCGGCACCACGGAGCCGCGCAGGGCGAAGAGGAGATCCAGCGTGCCGGGGCGGGGGCGGACGATCATGGCGGCTCAGCCCCCTCTCGCATGGGTGGTCACATCGGTCCGCCCGGGACGGCGCTGGCGCAGAGGGCCGGGTGCCGCCGGGCGTCGAAGAGCTGATAGTGCCACCATTCCAGGGCATAGTGGTCCCAGCCGGCCGCCGTCATGAGGCCCAGCAGGATGGCGCGGTTGCGCTGGTCCTCCGCCGGGATGTCCAGGCTGCCATGGGCGGAGGCTTCCTCCACCGCGTCGAAGCCGGTGCCCATGGGCAGTTCGCGGCCGCTGGCCGTATCCACCAGCGTCAGGTCCACCGCCGCGCCGCGCGGATGCACGCCGCCCAGGCGCGGGTCGGAGACGAAGCGCTTGTCCTCCACCGCATGCCACAGCGCCCATTGGGCCTCGATCGGGCGGAAGGCGTCGAGGAGCTTGATCCGCAGGCCCAGCGCCAGCGCCAGCGCATTGGCCCGCAGCAGGCGCTCCCGCGCCTCCGGCAGCAGCAGCGCGGCCGGGCGCGTGTAGATCGGGCGGCCGGTCAGGTTGTCGGCGGTGGCGTAGCGGATGTCGAGGAGGACGCCGTCTTCCTCGTGGATCGGAATCAGCATGGGGGTGCTTATAGCCATGCGTGCTCCAGGCGGCTTCCCCGGCTCCGGACCGCGGGGCGCAACCCAGCCCCGCTCCGGCGCGTTCGCGGCTTTCCGACCAAGAGGGAATCCGACCGATGCGCGGCACCGCTTTCACCCTGGCCCTGGCCTTGATGACCACGCCGCTCTGGGTCCAGGACCTCCGGGCGCAGGATATCGGCCAGGGCAATGGCCGTGGGGGCGCGACCAGCGGCTCCCCGGCCGGCGGCTCCAGCGAGGCGCCCGACCTCGCCAGCTATGAGAAGCTGTTGCAGGACAGCCTTGGCAAGCTGCGCGCCGCCGCCAGCCAGCCCGGGGTGAAGGACGAGTTCAGCAAGGACGAGTCCGTCGGCACCGCGCGCCGGGAGGTGCTGACGGTATTGCAGGACAGCCTGGGCGTCGTCCGGCGCGCGCCCGCTTCCTACAAGGACCGGGCTGTCTACAAGCAGGCCGAGAGCGAGGTCCAGGCGGCCAGCAACAAGGTTCAGGGCCAGCAGCAGGACGCCGCCCTGGCCGGCCCGATGCGGCAGGCCATCCAGGCCGTGGAGGCCCTGGTGCGCGATGTCGGGGCCTCGCACGGGCGGGGCTGATCCCGGAGGCGCGCCGCGCCCCGGTGGATAAGGGCAGGCGTGGCCGGTCAGGCCAGGGGCAGGAGGTGGATCAGCCCCAGGCTGATGACGCACAGCACGAGGAGCGACCCGATCACGGCCCCGACCACCAGGGCGCCGGCCCGGGCGACCATGCGGACATCCACGCCCAGGCCCAGCGCGGCCATGGAGATCACCGTCAGCAGCGTGGTCAGGCTGGCGATGGGGGCCAGCGCGGCCTGCGGGATCAGGCCCAGGGAGCGCAGCACGGCGCAGCCCAGGAAGCCCAGGATGAACCAGGGCACCAGCCGGCCCAGGATGCGGGTGCGCGGCTGGGTGCGGGTGGCGGGCTCCGCCGCTTCGCGCCGGCGTGCCGCCAGCAGGGACAGGACCAGCACGACCGGCCCGAGCATCAGCACGCGCACCAGCTTGACCAGCGTGCCGAGCTGCACGCTCAGCGCCCCGACCGGCGCCGTTGCGGCCAGAACCTGCGGCACGGCGTAGACGGTGAGGCCGGCCAGGACGCCATACTGCGTCTCGTGCAGCCCCAGCAGTGGCACGGCCAGCGGCAGGGACAGCACCACGACGATGCCCAGCACGGCGGTGAAGGCGATGGAGGCGGCGATGTCGCGGCTTTCCGCGCCGATCACCGGCGCCACGGCGGCGATGGCGGAGTTGCCGCAGATCGAGTTGCCGCAGGCCACGAGCATGGCCATCCGGCGCGGCAGGCCGAGCAGGCGGCCGATGCCGTAGCTGGCCGGGATGGCCACAGCCACCACGGCGGCGATGCCCAGCACCAGGGCCGGGCCGACCGCCAGCAGCGCCTGGGCGCTCAGCGCCGTGCCGAGCAGGATGATCGCGACCTCCAGCAGCACCTTGGCGGAGAAGGCGATGCCGGGTGCGAAAGCCTTGCCCGGCGTCCAGGCGGTGCGTAGCGCCGTGCCGAGCAGGATGGCCAGCACCACGGGTTCCAGCCAGTCGCGGCCCAGCAGGGCGTGCTCGGCCTGGCCGATGCCGGCCGCCAGCGCGGCGATGGCGGCGCAGAGCAGCACGCCCGGCCCCAGGCGCCGCAGCGCCCCGGCCCGCCGCCCGCCGGTCGCTTCGCCCGCCGTGGCCGGCTGGACGAGGCTGGGGCTGGAGGCGGGGCGGGTCATGGTGTCTCGGTATCCTGGAAGCCGGACCCTATGATGCGCCGCGCTGAAACATCTGACAAACGCAATGGTTCGATCGGATCAATCTGAATTCCAGAACGATCTGCTGCCATTGCGGGGCCGGGGCGGGGCATGAGCCCGTTGCGGTGGTAAGCCTGGGTCAGGCCGGGTTGCGGGCCTGCCACTCGGCGAAGACGCGTTCCAGCAGCTCGACCTTCTTGCAGTCCTGGGCTGCCGCGGCACGCTTGAAGGCCCGCCGGAACTCGGCCGTGACGCGGAAGTTCAGCGGCTCGGTGCGCTCCTTGGCCGTTTTTGCCGCCTTGCGGGGCTTCTCCTTCAGCGCCTCCGGGCTGGCTGCCTTGGCGGGCTTGGCCTTGGCCTTCTTCGGGCTTTCCGGCGCCGGCCCGTCGGTCCGCGCGGGCTCGGCAGGCGTCGCGGCTTCGGCGGCCTTCCCAGGGTTGGCGGGGGCCTCGCTCAGGGCGCCGAGCACGCTGCTCTGCGGGGGCGGGGCGCCCTTGGTTCCGCGGCGGCGGACCGGATGGGGGCTTCCGGCGGGCGTGCCGGTGGGGGAGTGCTCGGGATCGGACATGGTCTGTTCCAGGATCTCTGTTCCAGGATTCCGGGGCCCCGCCGGGCGGATGGCTGGCGGGGTGGGGTTTCACGGCTGAACGGAGGTTTCCGGCCCCTCCCGCCGTGTCGGGGAGGGGCGCGGGATCTCAGCGGGGCCGGCGGGTTCTTTCCACGGGCGGCTCGGCCGGGGGCGGCTGGTGACGAAGGCGACGGCATCGCGGGCGAAGGCCTCGGCCTTGCGGCGCAGCGAGACATGCGAGACCTCGGTGGCGACACGGCCCTCGTCATGCGCGCGGCGGTAGCCAGCCTTTTCCGGCCAGGCATGCGGCAGGCAGTGGTAGCCGGCCTCGCGCACATAGAGTGCCGCCTCCTCGATCTCGGCGGCGGAATCGCCGGCGCGGCAGAGGGCGATGGCGATGCGCGAGGCGGGGATGCCCTGGCCGAGCAGCTCATGCGCCAGGCGCACGGTCGGCAGCAGGTCGTCCACCGCCAGCCCGGACGGGATCAGCACCGCATCGGCGGCGCGGGCCACCTCCAGCGTCTGGGCATCGGCGAAGCCGCGCGCGTCGAGCACGAGGCAGTCGGCCTGGTCGCGGCGCGCGGCGCGCAGGGCGGGGTCCAGCCCATCGAAGCATTCCGCCCGCACCACCGGCTTCCGCCCGGAGGCGGCACGGCGGCGCGCCCATTCGGCCGAGGTGGCCTGCAGCACGTCCAGGTCGGCGAGCAGCACGTCGCGGCCCTGGGCGGCCAGTTCCCGTGCCAGCAGGCGGGCCAGCGACGACTTCGCCACGCCCCCTTTCTGTGACACGCAGCCCACGACGAGCATGATGGTCCGGGTCTCCCGCCTCAGGTCCGGGGCGCATTCTGCGTGCAAGCGTGCAAGCGTGCAAGCGTGCTGGATGCTCCGGCCGGGGCTCGGCCCAGATGGCTCAGCCCAGATGGCTCAGCCCGGGTGGCTCAGCCCGGGTGGCTCAGCCCAGCCAGAGCCGCACGGCTTCCCGCAGGAAAGCGGTGTCGGCGGCGTTGCCGGCGGGATTGCCCGCGCGGTGGCCATGGATGCTGGGGATGGGGAGGAGCTTCGCGTCGCGCAGGAGGGGCAGCTCCGCCTCGTTGTCGGCGGTGCGGAAATACAGGTCCGTCGCCCCTGGCATCAGCAGCACGCGCGCCCGGATCGCCGCCAGGGCGCGCGGCAGGTCGCCTTCGTGGAGCGGGTTGTCGCTGATGTCGCCGGCATCCCAGCAGCGGAGCTGGGCGTACAGGTCAGCGGCCGGCTTCGCGTCGTAGCGGGTTTCCCAGCCCCGCAGATAGGCGGCGAGATCGGGGGCCCCGGGCGAGAGGTACAGTCCGGCGCGGTAGAAATCCTGGCTCATGGCCCAGCCGGCATAGATCCGTCCGAAGGCGCGCTTGGCCAGGGCTGGCTCGGCGGCGAAGCGGCCCTCGCCCCGGTGTTCGGGCGCCGCTTCCAGCACGGCCATGAGCCCGCGCAGGAAGACCTGGTTGTGCGGGGCGGTGCGGGCACTGCCGCAGTTGATCACCACGCGCTCCACGGCATCGGGGAAGCAGGCGGCCCAGTGATAGGCCTGCTGCGCGCCCATCGACCAGCCATAGGCCGCGTGCAGCCTTTCGATGCCGAAGACGTCGCGCAGCAATTGCCGCTGTGCCTGCACATTGTCCCAGGCGGTGACCAGCGGCGGATAGTCCGGCGTGTTCGAGGGCGAGGAGGAGACGCCGTTGCCGAACATGTCGATCTGCACGATGAACCAGCGCGTCGGATCGAGCACACGGTCCGGCCCGATCAGCCATTCCAGCTCCGGATGCCGCGCGCCGTAGCTGGTGGGATAGAGCACGACATTGTCGCGGCCGGGCGAGAGCGTGCCGTGTGCCTTCCAGCCCAGCATCGCATCGCGGATTTCCCCGCCATGCAGCGCGCGGCGCGTGCCGAGGCGGATGCGGCCACTGGCCGTGGGCCAACCGGAAGATGGGGGCGGTGGAGGCTGCTCCGCGCGCATGCTGTCCGTTGTCCTCCGCCGCCGTTCCGCCTGTAACGTGAAAGGCGAGGATGGGAATGGTCAAGCGTGGAGCCGTGTCGCCGCCTCTGCCGCTTGCGCAAACAGCCATGCCCAAGGATGCGGCAGGGCGGCGTGGTGCGCTGCGCTGCGGCATGAAGAGCGGTCATTCGGTGTGTTGACGCGCTCGGTATACCGGATGACAGTCTGCGCGCTTCCGTACGGGGGAGCCGGTGTGGCGCAGGCCGCGGCGGCGGGTTTCGGCCATACCGAAACCCTGTGAACCCGTGTGTGCCAGGGGTGATGCATGCCCCGGTCCGTGGGCCATGGGATGGCGGCGGGAAGCGGCAGGATGTTTGCTGGGGGCGGAAGCATGGGCGGCGATCTTCTTCTGACGGGCGGACGGATCTTCCGCGGGCTGAAGGGCGGCTTCGCCGAGGCGCTGCTGCTGCGCGACGGCAAGGTGGCGGCGGTCGGCGCGCGCGCGGAGGTCGAGGGCGCTGCCGCGCCGGGCACGCGGCGCATCGACCTCGCGGGGCGGGCGGCGATTCCCGCCTTCAACGAGGCGCATATGCACCTGCTGCCCTATGGCCTCGGCCTGGCGCAGGCGAATCTGCGGCCCGATGATGGCGTGAAGACGCTGGATGAGCTGCTGTCCCGCCTCCGCACTGCCGCCGCGCGCACGCCGAAGGGCGAGTGGGTGGTAGGGCGCGGCTATGACCACCTAGTGCTCGATATCGGGCGGCATCCGACGGCGGAGGAGCTGCAGGCCGCCGCGCCGGAGCATCCCATCTATATCGTGCGCACCTGCGGCCATATGGGCGTGGCCTCCACCGCTGCGCTGAAGCGTGCGGGCATCGGGCACAACACGCCCGACCCGCAGGGTGGCGCCATCGAGCGGAAGGACGGTGCGCTGACGGGGCTGTTGCAGGAGCGCGCGCAGGGGCTGCTGAAGCAGGCGATTCCGGAGCCTTCGGAAGACATGATGGTGGAGGCGATCGAGCGCGCGGGGCGTGATCTCGCCGCGCGCGGCTTCGCCTCGGCCAGCGACATGAATGTCGGCATGACCGCCGGCATGGCGGAGGTGGCCGCCTACAGGCGCGCGCTGGCCGAAGGGCGGCTGATGCAGCGCATGTGGCAGGTGCTGGCGGGCAATCCCGAGGGCATCGCGGCGGAGGCCTGGGAGGCCGGGCTGCGGCCGGACCATACGCATGACATGCTGGCCTGGGGTGCGGTGAAGACCTTCGCCGACGGTTCGGCGGGTGGGCTGACGGCGGCCTTTTTCGAACCCTATCTCGCCTCCGCCGGCGGCGGCACCGGCATCCTCTGCTTCCCCGAGGAGGAGCAGCACGCGCTGCTGGCGAAGTATCACCGCCAGGGCTGGCAGCTCGACATCCATGCCATCGGCGACGCGGCGATCGAGCAGATCCTGTCCGGCATGGAGGCCGCCGACACGCCGGACATGCCGGTGCTGGGCCGGCGCCACCGCATCGAGCATTGCGGCTTCCTGAACGCGGACCAGCGGCGGCGCATGAAGGCGCGGGGCATCATCCCGGTGCCGCAGCCGACCTTCATCTACGAGTTCGGCGAGGTCTATCTGAAGGTGCTGGGCATGGAGCGTTCCGCCGCCTCCTATCCCATGCGCACCTGGCTGGAGGAGGGGCACAACCCGCCCGGTTCCTCCGACAGCCCGGTCTGCACCGTCGATCCCTTCGTCGGCCTCTATGCCATGCTGACGCGCAAGACGGTCAAGGGCACGGTGATCGGCGCCGGCCAGCGCCTGGGCATCGAGGAGGCGGTCCACTGCTACACCTGGTGCGGCGCGCATTCGCAGTTCGCCGAGGACCGGCGCGGCACGCTGGAGGTGGGGATGCAGGCGGATGTCGCGGTGCTGTCCGCCGACATCTTCGCGCTGGAGCCCGAGGCGGTGCGCGACACGAAGGCCGACCTGACGCTGCGCGGCGGCGAGGTGATCTTCGACCGGCACGGCGCGCTGATGTCCGAGGCGGCCCAGTGAGGGGCAACGCAGTGAGGGGCAACGCAGTGAGGGGCAACGCAGTGAGGGGCAGGCCGGGCGACGGGACCGGCTGATGCTCCGCCACGCGCTGCAACGCCTGCTGCTGGCCATTCCCGTCCTGATCGGCGTGCTGCTGGTCGGCTTCCTGCTGATGCAGGTGGTGCCGACCGACCCGGCCACGGTGCGGGCCGGCCCGACCGCGACGCCGGAGGTGATCGCGGCGATCCGGCAGGATCTGGGCCTGGACCGGCCGCTCTGGTGGCAGTTCGGCGCCTATGTCGGGCGGCTGCTGCACGGGGATCTGGGCGTTTCCATCATCAACAACGTGCCGGTGACGCTGGAGCTGGGGGAGACGATCGGCCCGACGCTGGAGCTGATGTTCGCCTGCCTGATCTGGTCCATTCCGCTGGGCATCGCCATGGGCACGGCGGCGGCCTATTGGCGCGGCACGCTGTTCGACCGGGCGGTGATGGCCGTCGCCGTCGCCTGCGCCACGCTGCCGGTCTTCTTCATCGGGCTGATGCTGATCTGGGTGATCGGTTTCCAGTGGCAGCTCCTGCCCTTCACCGGGCGGGGCGGGCCGCTCTGGACGGCCGACGGGCTGCTGGCCATCGCCATGCCGGCCATCACCCTGGGCATGGCCTTTGTCGGGCCGGTGGCGCGGATGACGCGCACGGCGGTGCTGGACGTGCTGGGGGCGGAGCATGTGCGCACCGCGCGGGCCAAGGGGCTCGGCGAGTTCGCCGTGGTGATGCGTCACGGCTTGCGCAACGCGCTGATCCCGGTGGTGACGCTGATCGGGCTGCAGATCGGCTTTTTGCTCGGCGGCGCGGTGGTGACGGAGACGGTCTTCTCCTGGCCTGGCGTCGGGCGGCTGGCGGTGGGGGCCATCCTGTCCTCCGATTTTCCCATGGCGCAGGGGACGATCCTGGTGCTCTCCCTCGGCTTCATCCTGGTCAACCTCGCGGTGGACGTGCTCTACGTCGCGCTCGACCCGCGGATGCGTTCGGCATGAGCGCGGTATTGCCCGAGGCGGCCGTCAAGGTCGCCGAGCCGGAGATCGCCGCCACCGACGCGCATGTGGCGCGCGGCCCGGGCCTGTTCCGGCGCCTGCTGCGCGACCCGGTGGGCGCGGCCGCGCTGGTGCTGGTGGTGGTGCTGGTCGCCGCCGCCGTGCTGGCGCCCTGGCTCTCGCCGACCGACCCTTATGACAACGACCTGTCGCTCGCCATGCAGCCGCCGGGGCTGCGCCCGGCCTCTGGCTGGGGGCGGATGCGCAGGGGCGCAACATGGTCACGCGCCTGCTCTTCGGGCTGCGGACCAGCCTGCTGATGGGGCTGGCCTCGGTGCTCCTGGGCGGGATGGCCGGCATGCTGGTGGGTTTCGCCGCCGCCTTCTGGCGCCGCATCGACGGGCTGCTGATGCGGCTGATGGATGTGCTGCTGTCCTTCCCCGCCATCCTGTTCGGCCTCGCTTTGGCGGCGATCTTCGGGCCGGGCATCTGGGCGGTGGTGCTGGCGCTCTCGGTCGCGACCGTACCGCTGATGGCGCGCATCACGCGCGGCGCGGCGCTGGGGGTGATGCAGCAGGACTATATCGAGGCGGCGCGGGCCACGGGCATGTCCGATGCGCGGCTGATCCTGCGGCACCTCGCGCCCAACTGCCTGTCGCCGATCTTCGTCTTCACCACGCTGCGCTTCGGGCAGGTGATCCTGCTCGGCGCCGCGCTCTCCTTCCTCGGCCTGGGGGCGCAGCCGCCGCTGGCGGAGCTGGGGGCCATGGCGAGCGAGGGGCGGAACTTCCTGTTCTTCGCGCCGCATATCGCGGTGATCCCCTGCATCCTGATCTTCCTGGTCGGGCTGGGCTTCAACATCCTGGGCGACGCGCTGCGCGACGCGCTCGATCCGAAGCTGCGCCGCTGACCGCCAACGCCAACCTGTTTCCGGGAGTTCCTCGCATGCGTCAGACCCTCCGCACCGCGCTTCTCGGAAGCGCCCTGGCCGTTTCGGCCCTGATGCCCGTGGCGGGCGCCTGGGCGCAGGCCGCGCCGCGCGACACGCTGGTGGCGCTGCGCGAGATCGACGCCGACAACTATGATCCGGCACGCACCACCTCGCAGTCGGCGGGCTGGGCGATCTACATGATGGCCGACACGCTGGTCTCCATGGACTGGGACCAGAAGACGGTGAAGCCGGGCCTGGCCGAGAGCTGGACGGTGAGCCCGGACGGCAGGCTCTACACCTTCAAGCTGAAGCAGGGCGTCAAGTTCTGCGACGGCAAGCCGATGACGGCGAAGGACGTGGTCTATTCCATCAACCGCTGGATCGACCCGGCCACGCGCAGCCCCTCCAGGTGGCGCGCCGGACAGGTGAAGGAGGTCCGCGCGGTCGATGATTACACCGTCGAGTACGAGCTGAAGGAGCCTTTCTCCGAGCTGTTGCTGCAACTGACCATGTATTTCGCCTCCATCGTGGACCAGGGCGCGGTGGAGAAGCTCGGGCAGAATTTCGGCGTGCAGGGGTTCAACGGCACCGGCCCCTATTGCTGGGGGAGCTGGACGCCGCGGCAGGATCTCGTGCTGAACCGGCATGACGGCTACAACTGGGGGCCGCCGATCTACAAGAACCCCAGCCCGCAGATCGGCAAGGTGATCTGGCGCGTGATGCCGGAGGCGAACACCCGCCTCGCCGCCTTGCAGACCGGGCAGGCGGACGTGACCCAGGACATCCCGCTCTTCGCCATCGAGGGGCTGAAGAAGGTCCCGACCGTGAAGCTGACGCAGCAGCCGGTCTATTTCTGGGATGTCTTCGTCGGCTTCAAGGTAGACAAGCCCGTGGTCAGCGACCCCGCGATCCGCGAGGCGGTGAACATGGCGGTGAACCGGGCGCCGATCGCCAAGGCCGTCTATTTCGACGCGGCCTCGCCGGCGGATGCGCTGCTGAACCCGAAGGTGCAGGACTTCAACCCGGCGACCCTGAAGGAGCAGCCGAAATTCGATATCGAGGGGGCGAAGAAGCTCCTCGACGAGGCCGGCTGGAAGGTCGGGTCGGACGGCATCCGCGAGAAGAACGGGCAGCGCGCGAGCTTCCTGCTCTATGGCATCCAGAGCACCCTGAACAGCGGCGGCATGCAGGCGATGCAGTCCGACCTGCGGCGTGTCGGCATCGACATGAAGATCCAGCTCTGGGATGCGACCGTGGCCTGGGGCAAGCTGGCGACGCAGGAATTCGACGCCTTCACCATGTCCTATCCGTACCTCTCGGCCACGGATGCGCTCTCCCTCTACTTCCCCAGTGCCAACCGGCCGACGCCGAACCGCATGAACTGGGCGAACGAGGAGACCGACAGGAACCTGATGGGCGCCCGCACCGCCACCGACCCGGCGGAGCGCGCCAGGATGATCGGCGAGGTGCAGGAGCAGCTCACTGGGGCCAATGTCTGGGTGCCGCTGGTGCGCCAGCAGCTCTGGCTCCTCGCCTCCCAGCGCGTCGAGGGGGCGCGGCCGCACGGCATCTATGGCGCGGCCCTGTACAAGGGCCTCGACATCAGGCTGACGCGCTGAGGAGCATCCGGGCATGACCGTCACGCTGATCCGCGACGCCGATGTCGTCCTGGCCTGGGACGAGGCCGCGAAGACCCATAGCTACCTGACCGGCGGCGATGTCGCCTTCGAGGGTGGCGCGCTGCGCTTCGTCGGCCGGGGCTATGATGGGCCGGCGGAGGAGGTGATCGACGGCAAGGGGCTGATGGTCATGCCCGGCCTCGTCAACATCCACACCCACCCGTCCAGCGAGCCGATGAACAAGGGGCTGCTGGACGAGATCGGCTCGCCCGGACTCTACAACTCCTCGCTCTACGAGTTCATGCCGATCTTCCGCGCGGGCGAGGATGCGGTGCCCGACTGCGCCCGCGTGGCGCTGAGCGAGCTGCTGCTGTCCGGCGTCACCACGGTGGCCGACCTGTCCGTGCCCTATGACGGCTGGCTCGACCTGCTGGCGGAAAGCGGGCTGCGCGCCGTCGTCGCGCCGATGTTCCGTTCCGCCCGCTGGTACACGAAGAATGGCCATGTGGTGGAGTACGAGTGGAACGAGGCGGCCGGCGAGAAGGCGATGGCGGAGGCGCTGCGCCTGGTGGACCGGGCCGCGCAGCATGAATGCGGCCGCCTGTCGGGCATGGTGATCCCGGCGCAGATCGACACCGTCTCGCCGGGGCTGATGCGGGAAAGCCAGCAGGAGGCGCGGGCCCGCAACCTGCCCTGGCAGATCCATGCCGCGCAGTCGGTGGTGGAGTTCCACGAGATCACCCGGCGCCACGGGCTGACGCCGATCGGCTGGCTCGACAGCATGGGGTTGCTGAACGAGCGTGCCATCATCGGCCATGGCATCTTCCTCGACGACCATCCCTCGACGCGCTGGCACACGGACACCGACCTGAAGCGGCTGGCCGGGACGGGCACCAGCGTGGCGCATTGCCCGACGGTCTTCGCGCGGCGCGGCATCACCATGAAGAATTTCGGCCGCTACCGCCGCGCCGGGGTGAATATGGGCCTGGGCACGGACACCTATCCGCACAACATGCTCGACGAGATCCGGCTGGCCGCCTATCTCGCCCGCACCCAGGCGAGTGATCCGCGCGCCGTCACCACGCAGGAGCTGTTCGAGGCCGCGACCATCGGCGGGGCGAAGGCGCTGGGGCGGGAGGATATCGGCCGCCTCGCCCCCGGCTGCCGGGCCGATTTCGTGCTGGTGGACGTCACCCATCCGCTGATGCAGCCGCGCCGCGACCCCCTGCGCTCCCTGGTCTATGCCGCCGGCGAGCGCGCGCTGCGCGCCGTCTATGTGGACGGCACCTGCGCCGTGCGCGACGGGCGGGTGCTGACCATGGATTTCGCCGGGGCGGCCGAACGGCTGAACGAGGCGCAGAAGCGCGTGGTGGCCGAGGCCCCGTCGCGTGACTGGGCGCACCGGCCGGTGGAGCAGATCTCCCCGCCGACCTTCCGCTGGTCCTGAGGAGTCTCCACATGGCCGAGGACCTTCTGCGCATCGAGGGGCTGCGCACCAGCTTCCGCACCGGCCAGGGCGTGGTCTCCCCCGTGGATGGGGTGGACCTCGCCGTGCCGCGCGGACGGACGCTCGGCATCGTGGGGGAAAGCGGCTGCGGCAAGTCGATGCTGTCGCTGTCGATCATGGGTCTCGTGCCGCCGCCGGGGCGGATCGCCGCCGGCAAGGTGCTGCTGGAGGGCAGGGACCTCGCCGCCCTGTCCCAGGCGGAGATGCGCAAGGTGCGGGGCGGGGAGATCGCCATGATCTTCCAGGACCCGATGACCTCGCTGAACCCGGTGCACAGCGTCGGCAGGCAGATCACCGAGGCGATGCGCGTGCATGACCGCACCGCCTCGGAGCGGGCGATGCGCGATGCCGCCATCGCGGCGCTGCGCCAGGTGCGCATCCCGGCGCCGGAGCGGCGCTTCGACCAGTATCCGCACGAACTGTCGGGCGGCATGCGGCAGCGGGTGATGATCGCCATGGCGCTGGCCTGCCGGCCCCGGCTGCTGATCGCCGACGAGCCGACCACGGCGCTGGATGTGACGGTGCAGGCGCAGATCCTCGACCTGCTGCGCAATCTGCAGGCGGAGACGGGGATGTCGATCATCCTGATCACCCATGACCTCGGCGTGGTGGCGGAGATGGCCGACGAGGTGGCGGTGATGTATGCCGGCCGCGTGGTGGAGCGCTGTTCCGCCACGAGCCTGTTCAACGATCCGCAGCATCCCTACAGCATCGGGCTGCTCGGCAGCGTGCCGCGGCTGGACGAGGAGCGCGAAAGGCTGCTCGCCATCGACGGCTCCGTGCCGCCGCCCTTCGCCTTGCCGAAGGGCTGCCGCTTCAACCCGCGCTGCCCCTTCGTGCTGGAGATCTGCCGTTCCGCCGATCCGCCGCTGCGCGACGTGGCGCACCGGCACCATGCCGCCTGCCTGCGCGCGCCGCTCGATGCGCTCGCCACGGGGATGGCGGCATGAGCGCGCCGCTGCTGGAGGTCGATGGCCTCGCCAAGCACTATCCCATCCGCAAGGGCATCGTGCTCGCCCGCCAGATCGGCGCCGTGCGGGCCGTGGATGGGGTCGGCTTCTCCCTGAACCGGGGCGAGACCCTGGCGCTGGTGGGGGAATCGGGCTGCGGCAAGTCCACCACCGCGCGGCTGGTGATGCGGCTGATCGAGCCGAGCGCCGGCACGATCCGCTTCGACGGGCAGGATGTGACGACGGCCTCCGGCGGCGCGCTGCGGGCGCTGCGCCGGCGCATGCAGATCGTCTTCCAGGACCCCTTCGCCAGCCTGAACCCGCGCCTGACCGTGGGCGATGCCATTGCCGAGCCGATGGCGGTGCACGACATGGGCAATGGCGCGGCGCGGCAGGCGCGGGTGCAGGAGCTGCTCTCGCTGGTCGGGCTGCGGCCCTTCCATGCCGGGCGCTATCCGCACGAATTCTCCGGCGGACAGCGGCAGCGCATCGGCATCGCCCGGGCCCTGTCCGTGCGGCCCGACCTGCTGGTCTGCGACGAGCCCGTCTCGGCGCTCGACGTCTCGATCCAGGCGCAGGTGGTGAACCTGCTGAAGGATCTCCAGGCGCGGTTCGGGCTGAGCTACCTGTTCATCGCGCATGACCTGGCGGTGGTGAAGCACATGGCCGACCGGGTGGCGGTGATGTATCTGGGCCGGATCGTCGAGGTGGCCGAGAAGCGCGCCCTCTTCGCCGCGCCGCGCCACCCCTATACGCGGGCGCTGCTTTCCGCCATCCCGCGCCCCGATCCGGCGCTGCGCGGCTCGGTCACGCCGCTGGGCGGCGACCTGCCGAGCCCGGCCAACCCGCCGCCCGGCTGCCGCTTCCACACGCGCTGCCCGCATGCGGAGGCGATCTGCCGGGAGAAGGACCCGGAGCTGCGCGCGCCGTCCGGGCCGCTGGGGGGCGATCCGAACCACCTCGCCGCCTGCCATCTCGCGGACCGGCTGCCGCCGGTGCGGAACGTGGCGGAGCGGGGGCTGGCGCCGAATGCGATGCGGCGGCTGGCGCTCTATACCGCCGCGCGGGAGGCGAGGGGCGCCGCCTGATGGCGGCCCCGTCCAGGCTTGCCGTGGCGCGGGAGGTGCGCACATAGGGCGGCGCGACCGATGCGGAGCCGTCCGATGCTGCTCTACGAACACCCGCTCTCCTCCTATGCGCAGAAGGTGAAGATCGCGCTGCGCGAGAAGGGGCTGCCCTTCACGGCCGAGCTGCCGGAGAGCTTCGGCACCGGACGGGTGGACACCCCCTTCGCCGAGGCCAATCCGCGCCAGGAGGTGCCGGTTCTGGTCGATGGCGGGGCGCAGATCCTCGATTCCACGATCATCCTCGAATACATCGAGGAGCGCTGGCCGGAGCCGCCTCTGCTGCCGCGCGACCCGGCGGCCCGCGCCTTCGCCCGCGTCACCGAGGAGGTCTGCGACACGCAGTACGAGGCGGTGAACTGGGGCTTCGGCGAGATCCTCTGGTTCCGCCGCGCCACGGGCGATCTGGCGGAGCGGATGCTGGCCACGGCGATGCGGCAGACGCGGCTGCTGCAGGGCTGGCTGGCGGGGCGGCTGGGGGATGCGCCCTTCTTCGGCGGGGAGCGTTTCGGCTGGGCCGATGCGGCGGTGGCGCCGATGGTGAACCGCTCGGTGCATTACGGGCTGGGGCCGGAGGCGGGGACGCCGCTCGCGCTCTGGCATGCGCGCATCCGCGAGCGGCCTGCCGTGGTACAGACCTTCGCCGAGTTCGACGCGGCGGCGGCGCGGATGGCGGCGGCCTCGGACCTCTACACCACCGGCGGGCGGCGCCGGGAATACCGCGACCACCGGCTGGACTGGATGATCCGCTCCGGCGGCATCGAGGTCGTGCTGGCCGGGCTGCGTGACAACAACATCCGCTTTTCCTGGCCGGAATAGCGGCGGTTCAGCGCTTCGGCGGATCGAAGACCTGCACGGCGCCCGCGAAGGCATCCAGCGCCTCGCAGCGCGCCGCATGGGCCGCCAGGGCGGGCCATGCGGCACCGCCGCCATGGATCGCCGGATGCGCCTCGGCAAGGAAGCGCAGCGCGCAGGCCAGGGCGATATCGGCATGGCCCGGTGCCGCGCCGTTCCAGAAGGGGGCTGGTTCGCGCGCCCGCTCCGCCTCCAGCACCGCGAGCACGTCGCGGATCTGCGCCTCGCAGCGCGCCACCCAGCGTTCCGAGACCGTCTCGTGCAGGATGCGCTCGTAGACCAGGCTGACCATCTTGTCGCAGAGGCCCGTCGCCAGGGCGCAGAGGCGCAGCATGCGGCGCCGTTCCGGGCCGGAGGCGGGGATCAGCCGCCTATCCGGTGGTGCCTGTTCGTCCAGGTGGTCCAGGATCGCGCCGCTCTCGATCAGCGCCTCCCCATCGTCGAGCAGTAGCACGGGGACGCGGCGCAGGGGGTTGATGGCGGCCAGCCGCTCCGCATCGCCGAAGCTGGACCAGGGCCGGTGCCCGTAGCCCAGCCGATGGAGGCGCAGGGCCACCGCCACGCGGCGGACGAAGGGCGAATCGTACTGGCCGATCAGGATCATCCGGGCCGCCTCCCTTGCCAGGCCATCCTGGACCCGGGGCGATGCGGACGCCAGGCGCCGGACGCCGGGGGTGCGCCTGTTCGCACCCCTTGTGGGACATGCGGCCGCGGCCGATGACGGCGGGACGGAAACGCCCCATGCGAGGACAGGACCATGACGCCACCAAGCCTGAACCATGTCGCCGACATCGCGGTGGAGGTGGGGGAGCCCATCGCCGTGGGCGAGACCGGCGAGGGGCTGCGGCGGGTCGTGCCGATCCTGGGCGGCTCGGTCCGGGGGCCGCGTTTGTCCGGGCGCATCCTGCCGGCGGGCGCGGATTTCCAGATCATCCGCGCGGATGGCTACACCACGCTGGAGGCCCGCTATGTGGTGCGGATGGATGACGGGGCACTGGTCTATGTCGTGAACACCGGCGTGCGGCATGGCCCACCCGAGGTGATGGCCCGCATCACGCGCGGCGAGCCGGTGGATCCGGGGCAGGTCTATTTCCGGACCGCGCCGCGCTTCGAGACCGCCTCGGCCGCGCATGCCTGGCTGACCCGGCCTCTCTTCCTGGCCACCGGCATCCGCCGGCCGGACCGGGTGGAACTGGCCGTCTTCGCCGTGGAATAGCGCCTGCCAGCGGCGTGCCCCTCGGCAGGCGCCGGATGCGGGCGCAACGGGCGGAAGGCGGGGCCCGCCCTCCGCCGCCTAGGGTCCTTCCCTGTCATCCAGGGAATCACGGGACCCGTGCCAGACCATCATCCAGACCGCCTGCCCGCCGGTTTCCGGCGCCTCGTCCTGTCCAGCCTTCCGGCCCAGTTCTCGGAGCAGATCGCCCTGGCTGCCGCGCCGCTCGCCGCCGTGCTGCTCCTGGGGGCGGGGGCGGCGCAGACCGGGCTGCTCCAGGCCACGCAGACATTGCCTTTCCTGCTGCTCTCGCTTCCTGCCGGGGTGCTGGCGGACCGTGCCTCCCGCCGTCGTCTCATGCTGGGGGCGGAGGTGCTGCGCGCGGCGTCGCTGCTCGTCATCCTGCTCCTGCTGCTGGGGCATTCGCTGACCCTGCCCTGGCTGGCGGCGCTGGGCTTCCTGGGTGCCGCCGGCACGGTGGCCTACAGCGTCGCCGCCCCGGCCCTGATGCCGTCGCTGGTGCCGAGCGGCGGGTTGGCCATGGCCAACCGCTGGCTGGAACTGACGCGCAGCACAGCCTTCGCCGCCGGTCCCGCCCTGGGCGGCGCGGTGGTGGGCTGGGCCGGGGCGGCGCCGGCCTATGCCCTGGCCATGTCTCTCTCGCTGTTGGCGGCGCTGCTGCTCCGGGGCCTGCCTGGGGGCCTGCCGGAAGGCCCGGTTCGGGGCAAGAGCGGGCAGGGATCGCGCCATCCCCTGGCCGAACTGCGCGAGGGGGCGGGTTTCGTGCTGTCGCATCCGCTGCTGCGCCCGGTGCTGGTCACGGCGACGCTCTTCAACACCGCCTGGTTCCTGCTCCAGGCCGTTTATGTGGTCTATGCGGTGGAGCGGCTGGGGCTGGGGGCCGGTGGCGTCGGCCTGACTCTGGGCCTCTATGGGCTGGGCATGGTGGCCGGTGCCGCGGTCGCGCCCCGGTTGATGCGGCGGCTGTCCTTTGGTGCGACCATCGCCCTGGGGCCGCTGGGGGCGTTGCTGGCCTCGTTGCTGATGCTGGCCACCCTGGCCTGCTCTCCGGGCGCCTGGCCCGGGGGGCGCTGGCGGGGCTGTCCTGCTTGATCTTCGGCGCGGGGCCGATCCTCTGGACCATCGCCACCACGACCCTGCGGCAGGCCGTCACGCCGCCCGGTCTGCTGGGCCGGGTCTCGGCCACGGTGATGACCGCGACCTTCGGCGCCCGCCCACTCGGCGCGGCATTGGGTGCCCTGCTGGCGAGCCAGGGTGGCATGGAAGCCTGTCTCTGGGCCTCCTCGCTGGGCTTCGCCGCGCAGTTCCTGGTGCTGTCGCGCTCGCCGGTGCCGCGTCTCGCACGGCAGCCGGGGATGGCCTGAAGGCGGGTGGCGGTTCGTTCTGGCCGTTGCACTTCGCGGGTGCCCCCGGGGGAGAGGCGCCGCCTCTCCCGCCGGACCCCCACTCCGCCGGGGACCGAAGCCGGTCCCCGGACCCCGGGCTTTCGTGGGTGCTGGTGGTCAGCCGTTGTTCCGTAGCCCGATCCCTGGGCGCAGGTGGAAAGGCAGGGCTCCCGAAAAGAAGAACGCCTTTTTCGCGCTGCTGGCATCGCAGTCGCCGGAGACCCATGCTCTCCGGCGCGATCCGGCCGCAGCAGGAACCCACGAACCGGGTCCAGGGCGCGCAGCGTCCTGGCGGATAGGGGGTTCGGGGGAAAAGCAGCGCCTTTCCCCTGAGGGGGCGGGCGATTAGTCTTTCTTCGCCGCCGGGTCTTTCTGGCCCTCACCGGCCGTGGCTTGGCGCACGCCGATATTCACCGGGCCGCTGCTTTTCTCGCCCGGCTTTCCGGCGACGGAATCTTCCGTCTCGCGCTCGTAGTCGGAGGGCTTCACGCCCTTGCTTTTGGGGTCGTGCTGCTCGTCATTGACGTCGTGCGGCCCGACATTCGCCGGGCGCGCGGTCTTGGTGCCGCCGCCCCAGTTCTCGAATTCCTCGCGCAGGGTCTCTTCGGCCATGCTGGAGCCTCCTGTCAAAGGAGGACAACGCCGGGCCGGGGCGCAGGTTGAGGGGACGGCGTCAGGAGGCGACGCCCACCACCGTCACCGGGCTGTCCGCGACCCGGTCCACCACCGGGGACAGCGCCCCCAGCAGGGCGGAGCGGAGCGAGGCGAGCTTGCGCTCGTTCTCCACCTTCAGGCCGAACACGTCCTTCACGTAGAAGACGTCCACCGCCCGCACGCCATAGGTGGTGATGTGTGCCGAGGCGATCTGCAGCCCCTGCTCGCTGATCGCGGTGGTGACGTCGTGCAGCAGACCGGGCCGGTCGCGGGCATTGACCTCGATCACGGTGTGGGAGGCGCTGGCATGGTTGTCCAGCACCACGCGCGGCGGCACCGTCACGGCCCGGAGGCGGGAGGGCTCGCGCCGCACCTTGCGGATCTCGTTCAGCAGGTGGATCTGGCCGGACAGCGCCTGCTCGATCAGCACGGAAAGCCGGGCCAGGCGGTGCGGCGCCTCCAGCATCCCGCCATTGGCGTCCTGCACCCAGAAGGTGTCGAGCGCCATGCCGTTGGTCATGGTGTGGATGCGGGCATCCACGATGCTCGCCCCGCCGAGGGCCAGGGCGCCGGCGACCTGGGCGAAGAGGCCCGGATGGTCGGCGGCATAGACCGTCACCTCGGTCACGGCGCGGGATTCCAGCACGCGGGTGCGCACCGTCAGGGGGGCGCCAGTCGCCTCGGCCTCCCGCATCATGGTGGCGTGGCGGGCATGGGTGGAGGCGTCGAAGGAGAGCCAGTAGCCCGGGTAGCCGGCACCCAGGAAGCGCTCCACCGCCTCTTTCGGCCAGTCGGCGAGGAGCGAGGCGGCGGCCTGCTTGGCGCGGGCCACGCGCACGTCGCGCTCGGGCACGGAGAGGCCGCCGGCCAGCACCTCGGCCACGCGCCAGTAGAGCTCGCGCAGCAGGGTGGCCTTCCAGCCGTTCCAGACCTTCGGGCCCACGGCGCGCATGTCGGCGACGGTGAGGACGAGGAGGAGGCGCAGCCGCTCGGGCGACTGCACCACCTCCGCCAGGTCGAGGATGGTCTTGGGGTCGTCGATGTCGCGCTTGAAGGCGGTCTGGCTGACCAGGAGGTGGTTCAGCACCAGCCAGGAGACGGTTTCCGTTTCCTCCGGCGTCAGGCCCAGGCGGGGGCAGACATCGAGGGCGATGGCGGCGCCGAGTTCGGAATGGTCGCCGCCGCGCCCCTTGGCGATGTCGTGCAGCAGCGTCGCGACATAGAGCGCGCGGCGGGACTGGATCTGCCCGACCAGCTCGGAGGCCACGGGGGCGATGTTGTCCAGCCCGCCCTCGTCGAGGCCGTTGAGGACGCGCAGCGCCTCGATCGTGTGCTCCTCGACCGTATAGACGTGATAGGTGTCGAACTGCATCAGCCCGACGATGCGCGCCCAGTCCGGCAGGTAGCGGGACAGGAAGCCGACCTCGTTCAGCACGCGGACCCAGCGGGCGGAATTCGGGCCGGTCAGCAGATTCAGGAACAGGTCGCCCGCCGCCGGATCGTCGCGCAGCTTCGCGGCATGCCGGGCCGAGCGGATCAGCGCCCGCTGGGTGAGGGGGTGCAGCTCCAGCCCATGGTCGCGGGCGGCGCAGAGCAGGCGGAGCATGATCGCCGGATCGGTGGCGATGTCGTGCCCGGCGGCGAAGATCGCCTTGCCGTCGGCCAGCGCCACGCCGGCGGCGGCGAGATCCGGGCTGCCCGCGGGCTGCAGCGCCGGCGGCCCCATGGTGGCGCGCTCGATCGCAGGTTCCAGCAGTCGCGACAGGCGCACCACGTCGCGCGCGGTGAGGAAGAAGTGCTTCATGAAGCGCTCCACCCCGTCCTGCTTGCCGTGGCGGGTGTAGCCCATGCGGGCGCCCACCACCGGTTGCAGGTCGAAGGTCAGGCGCTCCTCGGCACGGCCGGTGACGTAGTGGAGGTGGAAGCGCACCGTCCAGAGGAAGCTCCAGGCACGGCGGAAGGCGCGCGCCTCATCGGCCAGGAGCAGGCCGCCGCCGGGACTGTCGGGGCCGACGAGCTGCCACATCTTCTGGGTGCCGAAGGCATAGCTGGCGAACCAGTACATGGTCTGGAGGTCGCGCAGGCCGCCGCGCCCTTCCTTGATATGCGGCTCCACCAGATAGGGGCTGTCGCCGTAGCGCTTGTGGCGCTGCTGGCGTTCCGCCCGCTTGGCGGCGAAGAACTGGCCGATGCCCCATTCCTGCCGGGCCGCGGCGAAGCCCTGGGCGAATTCGTCGTAGATCGGCTGTTCCCCGGCCAGGAAGCGGGCTTCCAGCAGCGCCGTCTGCACCGTGGCGTCGGCGCGCGCATCCTCCAGGCATTCGGCGATGGAGCGGGTGGCGTGGCCGACCTTCAGCCCCAGGTCCCAGAGCAGGTAGAGCATGAACTCCACCATCCGCTGGCCGCTGGCGCCCAGGGGCTGGCGGGAGACGAAAAGCAGGTCGATGTCGCTGAAGGGGGCCAGGACGCCGCGGCCATAGCCACCGGTGGCGGCCAGGGCGAAGGCGGGCTCGTTCTCCGCCTGTCCGACCACGGCGATGCTGTAGTCGTGGATCGAACGGATCAGCCCGTCCATCAGCGCGCCGAGGCGGCGGCCGGCGATCAGCCCGGGCAGGGCGCCCGCCTCGAACTCCTCCTGCACGCTGGACTGGACCCGGCCGAGGCGGCGGCGCAGCAGCAGCAGCGCGGCGTCGCGGGGGACGGGGACGCGTGCCTCCATCCCGCCGCCGGAGCCCGCCGGGGGAAGCAGAGCATCGATCAGGGCCTGCATGTCCTCAGGGGAGCAGGCTGCCACGGTGTCCTGGCTGTCGCCGAAGAGTTTCATCAACGTGAAGATAGGATGGGCCGGGGCGACTTGACAGTCACCTCCGCTGCACCTGCGAGCCTTTTAAGGCGGTAGAGGGCCTCCAGGGCCTCGCGCGGGGACATGGCATCGGGGTCCATCGCCTCCAGGCTCTCGCGCAGGGCCTTGTCCGAGGCCGCTGGTTCCGGTTCCGGATGGAATCCCTCATCCCATGCAACACCTGGCGAAAAATGCTGCGGCGCCGAGTCCCCGGGGGCCGGACGGGCGGCCCGCAGCAGGGGCAGCTCCTCCTCCAGAGGGTCGAGGCCCTTCGCCCGGGCCTCCAGCGCCGCCAGCACCGATTCGGCCCGTGCCACCACCGCGCGTGGCACGCCGGCCAGCCGGGCCACATGCAGGCCCCAGGAGCGTTCCGAGGCCCCCGGCGCCACGGTGTGCAGGAAGACCACCCGGCCCCGGTGCTCGCGCACCTCCATGCGGGCGGGGGCGAGGTCCGGCAGCTTGCCGGACAGGGCCGTCAGCTCGTGGAAGTGGGTCGCGAAGATGGCGCGGCAGCGGAGGCGGTCGTGCAGCGCCTCCAGCACCGCCCAGGCGATGGCGAGGCCGTCCCAGGTGGCGGTGCCGCGCCCGACCTCGTCCAGGATGACCAGGGAGCGCGGCCCGGCCTGGTTCAGGATCACCGCCGTCTCGCTCATCTCCACCATGAAGGTGGAGCGGCCTCCGGCGATGTCGTCCGCCGCGCCGACGCGGGAGAAGAGCCGGTCCACCAGCCCGATCCGTGCTTCCTCCGCCGGGGCGAAGAGCCCCGCCTGGGCGAGCACGACGAGCAGGGCGTTCTGCCGCAGGAAGGTGGACTTGCCGGCCATGTTGGGGCCGGTGAGCAGGCAAAGGCGCCGGCCGGGGGAGAGGTCGGCGTCGTTGGGCACGAAGGCGGGGCCCCGGGCCTTGCGCAGCGCGGCGTCCACCACCGGGTGGCGTGCCCCCCGCACGCGGAAGCCGCTGCCCTCCGTGATCTCCGGCCGGCACCAGCCGCCGCCGGCGGCGAGTTCGGCGGCCGCCTGCTGCACGTCGATCTCGGCCAATGCCGCGGCGGCGGCGGCGATGCCCGGCCCGGCATCGAGGCAGAGCTGGCGCAGATGTGCCACCACCTGGGCCTCTCGCCGCGCGGCTTCCTCCCGCGCCGAGGACAGCCTGCGGTCCAGCTCCGCCAGGGCGGTGCAGGTGAAGCGATAGGCATTGGCCATGGTCTGGCGGTGGATCGGGGCGTGCGGCCCCTCCATGGCCTTCGCCCGGAGCAGGGTCTCCCCGGCGGCGGCGGGGACCTCCACCAGATGGCCGAACTGCTGGTGGTGCTTGATCTTCAGGCTGGCCACGCCCCAGGCCCGGGCCAGCTCGCGCTGCATTTCCAGGATCGCCTCGCGCGCGCCGTCGCGCAGCCGGCGCAGCCCGTCGAGCTGCCCGTCATAGCCGGTGGCGATGGCGTTGCCGTCCTCGAAGCGGGGAGGTCCTCCGCCAGGGCGCGGGCCAGCTCCGCGCGGGGGGAGTTGCCGGGGAGCAGGGCCTTCGCCGCGCGCAGCAGCAGGAGGGGCACGCCCTCCGCCGCGTCCAGGGCCTGGCGGATGGCCTCGGCCCGGCCCAGCCCCTCGGCCATGGCGGCGAGGTCGCGCGGGAAGAAGCGCCCGACCGAGAGCCGCGCCAGGGCGCGCTGCATGTCCGGCGCGCCGCGCAGGCATTGCCGCAGGGCGGCGCGCAGGCGGCTGTCGTTCAGGAGGAAGCCGACGGCCTCGTGCCGCTCGCGGATCGGCTCCGGCTCGGCCAGCGGGGCGGCGAGGCGGGCGGCGAGTTCCCGCCCCCCGGCGCCGGTCAGCGTCCGGTCCACCGCGGCGAAGAGGCAGCTCTCGGCATCGCCGCGTTCGGAGCGCAGGATCTCCAGCGAGCGGCGCGTCGCCGCGTCCATCCGCAGCAGGCGGGATTCGCCGCAGCATTCCGGGGGCGAGAGGCGGGGCAGGGTGCCGCCTTGGGTGGCGCGCACATAGTCGAGCGCCATGGCCAGCGCCGCCACCTCCTCCTCCGAGAAGACGCCGAAGCCGTCGAGGCTCGCGACCTCCCAGGCGGCGCAGGCGATGCGGGCGGGGTCGCGCGGCGGGGTGGTCTCGCGCAGGCGCTCGCCGCAGCCGGCCAAGGCGCCACTGGCGACCAGGGCGGGCGGGGCCAGGATCTCCGCCGGCTCCAGCCGCGAGAGCAGGGTCGCCGCCTCGGCCGGCAGGACGGCTTCGGTGCAGACCATGCCGGTGGAGATATCGAGCCAGGCGGCGCCCAGGCGCTCTCCCCCATGGGCCCCGCCTCCTTCCGCCAGGGCGAGCAGCCAGGAGGGGCGGCCGCCTTCCAGCAGGGAGTCCTCGGTCACCGTGCCGGGGGTGACGACGCGCACCACCTCCCGCCGGATGGTGGATGCCTTCCGCGCCTTGGCCTGTTCCGGCGTTTCCATCTGGTCGCAGATCGCGACGCGGTAGCCGCGCCGCAGCAGGCGCGCCAGATAGACCTCGTGCGCATGGGCCGGGACGCCGGCCATGGGGATGGGCTGGCCGTTGTGCTCCCCGCGATGCGAGGTCGCGAGGCCCAGCACCTCTCCCGCCAGAATGGCGTCGTCGAAGAACATTTCGAAGAAATCGCCGAGCCGGAAGAAGACCAGTGCATCCGGATGCGCGGCCTTGGCGGCGAACCACTGGGCCATCGCCGGGGTGGCGCCCTCGGCGGCGGGAAGGTTGCGATTCATCCATCCTTCCTAGGGCGCGGCGCCGGGGGCGGTCCAGAGCGGATCGGGCATGGGGTGGGTGTGATGAAAAGGGGTTGCGGCGAGGCGTCCGCCGTCCGGGGTGGATGGCCGGGCGCGTTGGCAGCCGGAGGGGCGAAGCAGCGCTTGGCATCCCGGGCGGGGCATCGCAGTCTTCCCCGCGTCAGTCCGGGAGCCCAAGACATGAATCGCCGCACCCTTCTCAAGAGCGCCGCCGGGCTGGGCGGCGCCGCCTTCCTGGCGCGGCCCGCCCTGGCGCAGAACAGCCGCGCCGGCACGCTGCGTTTCATCCCGCAGGCGAATCTGAGCGCGCTGGACCCGATCTGGACGACCGCGACCGTCACCTCGAACCACGGCTACTACATCTTCGACACGCTCTTCGCCCTGGATGCGGAGAACCGCGTGCAGCCGCAGATGGCCGAGGGGCACGAGGTCGCCGATGGCGGCAAGCTGTGGCGCTTCCGCCTGCGGGAGGGGCTGAAGTTCCATGACGGCGCGCCGGTGCGTTCCGCCGACTGCATCGCCAGCATCAGGCGCTGGGGCTCGCGCGATCCCTTCGGGCAGCTCGTCGCCGGCATCACCGAGGAATGGAAGGTGGTGGACGACCGGAACTTCGAACTGCGGCTGAACCGCTCCTTCCCCGCGCTGCTGGAGGCGCTGGCCAAGGCCGAGGCCAATGTGCCCTTCATCATGCCGGAGCGGCTGGCGAAGACGGACGGCGCCACGGCGATCACCGAGATGGTGGGCTCCGGCCCCTACCGCTTCGTGCCGGGCGAGTTCAATTCCGGCTCCCGCGCCGTCTATACGAAGTTCGACGGCTATGTGCCGCGCCACGAGGCCCCCTCGGCGGCGGCCGGCGGCAAGGTCGCGCATTTCGACCGCATCGAGTGGCACATCATCACCGACCCCGCCACCGCCGCCGCGGCGCTCGTGGCGGGCGAGATCGACTGGTGGGAGCGTCCGCTCGCCGACCTGCAACCGATGCTGGCACAGAGCCGGGACGTGCGGCGGGAAATCCTGGACAAGGCGGGGCGCATGGCGCTGGCGCGGCTGAACTGCCTGCAGCCGCCCTTCAACGACGTGAAGCTGCGCCAGGCGGTGCTGAAGTCGGTGGTGCAGGAGGACTACATGCGCGCGGCGCAGGGGGACGACCAGTCCACCTGGAACACGATGCGCAGCCTCTACCCGCAGCGCACGCCCTATTTCGTGGATCAGGCGGACCTGATGCCGGGCAGCCTCGATGCCTGCAAGGCGGCGCTGAAGGAGGCGGGCTATGCGGGACAGAAGGTGGTCATCATCAACCCGACCGACTTCCCGGATATCGGCCCGCTCGGCCAGGTGACGGCGGATGCGCTGCGCCGCGCCGGGATGAACGTGGAACTGGCCGAGAGCGACTGGGGCACCGTCATCCAGCGCCGCAATTCGCGTGAGCCGGTGGAGAAGGGCGGCTGGAGCATCTTCCACACCACGGGCGGCTCCGGCGTCTATGCCACCCCGGCGGTCTCCCCCTGGTACGGGGACAGGGGGAGAAGGGCTGGTTCGGCTGGTGGAAGAGCGACAAGGCCGAGGCGCTGACGCAGGAATGGCTCTATGCCGCCGACACCGAGGCGCAGCGCCGCACCGCGCTGGAACTCGGCCGCCTCGCGCTGGAGGAGGCCGGTACCCTGCCGCTGGGGCAGTTCACCGTCCGCACCGCCTTCCGTAAGGACCTCACCGGCTTCGTGGAAGGCTCCTCGCCCTATCCCTGGGGCGTGCGGCGGAGCTGAGGCGGTCCCGGGGCCGGGAGGCGCGCCTCCCGGCCTTTCGCGCGGGCTGGTGGCGCTGGGGGTTACTCCGCCGGGACTGGCGCATCGGCCAACAGCTTGTCGATGGTGATCGGCAGTTCCCGGATGCGCTTGCCGGTGGCGTGGAAGACGGCATTGGCGATGGCTGCGGCGGTACCGCAGATGCCGATCTCGCCCAGGCCCTTCACGCCGAGCGGATTGCCCTTGTCGTTGTCCTCCGGCACGAAGATCACGTCTATGTCGTGAACATCGGCATTCACGGGGATGTGGTACTCGGCCAAATTGTGGTTCATGAAGCGGCCGAGTTCGTGGTCCTGCAGGGATTCCTCGGCCAGCGCCATGCCCATGCCCCAGACCACGCCGCCGATGATCTGCGAGCGCGCGGTCTTGGGGTTGATGATCCGCCCCGCCGCGACGGCATCGACGACACGGGTGACGCGGATGACGCCGAGCTCCTCGTCCACCCGCACCTCCACGAAGACGGCGGAGTGGGTGTAGGAGGAGTAGGTCTTCTGCACCGCCTTGGAGGGGGAAGCAGTCTGCTCCTCCTCGATCCGGTCCAGCCCGGCGGCGCGCATCACCTCGGTGATGGGCAGGGAACGCATCGGATCCGCGCTCAGGCCGATGCGGCCATTGGCGAAGCTCACCTCCTCCATCGTCGCGCCGGCGAGGGGGGAACCGGGCAGGCCCCGCGCGGCACCCAGCAGCCGGGCCCGCACCATGTCGCAGGCCGCCAGCACCGCCGAACCGGCCGAGGCGGCGGTCCAGGAGCCGCCCTCGACGGGCGAGGTGGGCAGCGAGCTGTCGCCGATCCTCGCCGTGACATCCGCCATCTTCAGCCCCAGCGCGTCGGCGCCGATCTGGGTCAGGATGGTGTAGGTGCCGGTGCCGATATCGGCCGTGGCGGTGGCGACCTCCAGCCTGCCATCGGCGGTAAGGGTGGCGCGGGCGCTGGTCTGCATCATCTGCGCTTCCCAGACGCCGGAGGCCATGCCCCAGCCGATCAGCTCCCGCCCCTGCCGCATCGAGCGGGGCTCGTGGCTGCGGCGGCTCCAGCCGAAGCGTTCCGCCCCCAGGCGATAGGCCTCGCGCAGTTCCTTGGAGGTGAAGGGCTTGCCCTCGTTCCCGTCCTTCTCCGCATAGTTGCGCAGGCGCAGTTCGAGCGGGTCGATCCGCAGCGCATGGGCCATCTCGTCCAGCGCGGATTCCAGGGCGAAGAGGCCGGTGGGCGCGCCGGGGGCACGCATGTCGGCGGGGGTATAGGTGTCGATCTTCGCCAGCTTGTAGTCCAGCGCCACGTTCTCGCAGCGGTAGAGGAGGCCGGACCAGTTCACCACGACTTCCTGGTAGTCCTCGAACTGCGAGGTGCCGGAGATCGCCTCGTGCCGGATGGCCCGCAGGGTGCCGTCCGCATCGGCGCCGATCCGGATCTCCTGCAACACGTCGGGCCGGTAGCCGAAGGTGAACATCTGCTCCCGCGACAGCACGACGCGCACGGAGCGTTCCAGCTCCAGCGCCGCCATCACGGCGAGGAAGAGCTGGTACTGGGGCCGCAGCCCCGAGCCGAAGGCCCCGCCCACGAAGGGCGAGACCACGCGCACCTTGTCGGCGGCGAGGCCGAAGACGCCGCTGATGTATTTCTGGCTGTTCTGCGCGCCCTGGATCTTGTCATGGACGGTGATCCGGCCGTCGCCCTCCCAGACCACGGTGGTGGCATGGGGCTCCATCGGGTTGTGGTGCTCGATGGCGATGCGGTACGCGCCGGCCACCTGGTGCGGGGCGGCGGCCAGGGCCTTCTCCACATCGCCGCGCGGCGGGGAGGCGGCGAGATGCCGGAGCGCTTCCTGGGCGGCACATAGGCCGCGCCGCGCACCGTCGCGACATCCGTGGTGTGCGCCGCCGCCTCGTAGCGCACCTGGACCAGCATGGCGGCGTGGCGGGCGGTGGAGAAGTCCTCCGCCACCACCAGAGCCACGGGCTGGCCGCTGTAGTGGATCTCGGCATCGTAGAGGGCGCGGAAGGGGGAGCCCGGCGGGGCCACCTCGTCCTGGTAGTTCTTGCTGCGCCAGGCGGTACGGGGCCGGTTCTCATGGGTGAAGACCTGCACCACGCCGGGCACGGCCAGCGCCGCCGCGGTGTCGATCGCGGCGATCTTCCCCCGGGCGATGCTGCTGGACACGACGACGCCGTGCAGCAGGCCGGGGGCGGCGAACTCGGCGGCGTATCGCGCCGCGCCGGTCACCTTGGCCTCGCCATCCACGCGGCTCTGCGGGGAGCCGAAATAAGGGGTGTTGCTGCTCATCGAACGGGACCCCTCACTGGATGCGCTTGTCGGCGACGGTCTGCGGCGTGCCGGCGGCCGCCTGGGACAGGGCGCGCAGGATGGCCTGCCGCGCCATGGGGATCTTGAAATCGTTCTGGCCGTGGCCGCGCGCCCTCGATCAGCGCCTCGGCGGCGGACAGGAAGCTTTCCAGCGTGGCGGGCCGGCCGTGCAGCAGCGTCTCCGCCTCCGGCCGGCGCCAGGGCTTGTGCGCCACGCCGCCCAGGGCGATGCGCGCCTCCTTCACCGTGTCGCCCTCCATCTCCAGCCCCACGGCGACGCTCACCAGGGCGAACGCATAGGAGGCGCGGTCGCGCAGCTTGAGATAGGTGTGGTGCCCCGCGAAGCCCTGCGGCGGCAGCTCGATCGCGGTGATCAGCTCGTCGGCGCCGAGATTCGTGTCGCGTTCCGGCGTGTCGCCGGGCAGGCGGTGGAATTCGGCGATGGGGATCGTGCGCTCCCCCTGCGGACCGGTGACATGCACCACCGCCTCCAGCGCCGCCAGGGCCACGCACATGTCGGAGGGATGGGTGGCGATGCAGCTTTCGCTGGCGCCGAGGATGGCATGAATGCGGTTCAGCCCGGTCTTCGCAGGGCAGCCGCTGCCGGGGGCGCGCTTGTTGCAGGGCGTGCCCGTGTCATAGAAATAGTAGCACCGGGTCCGTTGCAGCAGGTTGCCGCCATTCGTCGCCATGTTGCGCAGTTGGGGCGAGGCGCCGGACAGGATCGCCAGGCTCAGCAGGGGATAGCGTTCCGCGACGCGGCTGTCATAGGCGGTCTCAGCATTGGTCACGAGGGCGCCCAGGCGCAGGCCACCTTCCGGCGTTTCCGCGATCCCGCGCAGCGGCAGGCGGGTGACATCCACCAGATGGTCCGGCCGCTCCACATTCTCCTTCATCAGGTCGAGGAGGTTGGTGCCGCCGGCGATGAACTTCGCCGCGCCGGCGCCGTGGCTGCGGATCGCCCCGGCGATGTCGGGGGCACGGATATAGCCGAAGCGATTCACTGCGCTTCCTCCCCGGCCTGGAGGGCCTGCTCGATCGCGGCCACGATGTTGGGATAGGCGCCGCAGCGGCAGAGATTGCCGCTCATCAGCTCGCGGATCTCCGCCGGGCTCCTGGCGCGTCCTTCGCGGATCAGCCCGACGGCGGAACAGATCTGCCCGGGGGTGCAGTAGCCGCACTGGAAGGCGTCATGGTCGATGAAAGCCTGCTGCACCGGATGCAGGTGGCCATTGGCCAGTCCTTCCACGGTGCGGATCTCGCAGCCCTCCTTCATCACCGCCAGGGTCAGGCAGGAGTTCACCCGCACCCCATCCACCAGCACGGTGCAGGCGCCGCACTGGCCATGGTCGCAGCCCTTCTTGGTGCCGGTCAGGCCGATATGGTCGCGCAGGGCATCGAGCAGCGTCGTCCAGGGCGCCAGGGGCACCACATGCTCCCGGCCATTGACCGTCAGGGTCACGTCGCGGGCCTCGCTGCCTGGTCTGATCCCGGTCTGGGCTTCGGTCGCGGTGTCACTCAATGCCAGGCCCTCCGGCTGCATGTTTCTTCTGGCGTCGGAACGGAAGGAGCCGGCCCGGCGCCATGGCGATGGCGCCCCGGCGCAAAATCCTGGCGGTTCGTTCCGTGGCCGTTCAACGACTCCGGGGAGGGACGGGTTGCCGGGGGAGGTTGGGGAGGGGAGGGCGGATCACGCCCGAAGTGAAGCGGAACCCCTCCATGCGCGGTTGCGATGCTGCATTGCGGCGGTCAGAATCGGGGGAGTAACAGGGGCTGCGGTAAGCCCTCACCGCTCGCCAGAGCGTGAATCCCCGGCCGGTCTCTCAGCATCGCCGCCCAAGCGCCTGATCCGTGGCGGAAATGCCCCGATGCTGATTCGGGTGCGTAAGCTCCTCCACCAGATCTTGTGTGAAACTGGGGGGATGATAACCATATATATGGTCATTGAGCCCAGGGCGCCGAATCCGGCGCGACCCGGGCAGGCCCCTGATTTTCCTGACCGAGGTTGCTGATGGACGGCTACGCGCAGACTCTCGCCCCTGGATTCGCCCCCCGCCATGGCGGTGTGGCGGCCCGGCCGGATGCGCTGCGCCCCGAAGCCGGTGCGGTTCCGCCAGGGGGCGCCCTTGTGGGAGCCGCCTTCGGCACGCATCCCGTGCCCGGCCGCCCGCTGGATGCCGGGATGGGTCTGGCCGTGGGCCGGCGCACCGTCTTCCGCCCGGAGGATGCCGAGGATTTCGGCCGGGTGGCCGAGCGCGTGTCCGCCGGCAACACCGCCCTGGCGCCCACCGCCCCGGGCGAGCGCGAGGCGCTGCGCAACGCCATCGCCACCGGGGCCCTGCTGACCTCCGGCCGGCATCTCCAGCATGGCGATGCCGAGCAGCCGAAGCGCAACATGGAGGTCTTCACCAACTGCGCCACGGCGATCACCTCCTTCGCCGAGTTCTACCTGCTGCTGAACGGGTCCGGCGTGGGCCGTGCCTATGACGACGAGCTGGCGGTGGTGGACTGGGCCAGGGCGCCGGAGCTGCGGCTGCACCTCTCGCCCGAGCATCCGGACTTCCCCGCCGCCCGCGACACGCTGCGCCGCTTCGGGGTGGAGATGGGGCTGCTGCCCTGGGGCACGGACGATGCCGGCTTCGACGCGGCGGCGGAGGCGGCGGTGCGCGCCTTCCTCGATGCGGAGCTGGTGAGCGACCTTTCCACTCTCCCGGCGGGCGCGGTGGTCCATCGCGTGGCCGACAGCCGCGAGGGCTGGGCCAAGGCGGTCGAGGTGCTGGAGGCCATGGCCTTCCGCGGCGAGCGGGAGAAGGTCCTGCTGCTCGACCTTTCCGATGTCCGCCCGGCCGGCTCGCCGATCCGTGGCATGCAGGGGCGCCCGGCCTCGGGGCCGGTCTCGCTGCTGCGCGGCCTGATCAACATCCGCCGCCATGTGATCGAGCCCGCCCGGGCGCGCGACCCGCAGGGCGAGGCCTTGCAGCCCTGGGAGCAGGCACTGCTGGTGGACCACCACCTGTCCGTCGAGGTGCAGGTGGGCGGCGCCCGCCGCGCCGCGCGCATGGCCACGAAGTCCTGGCGCGACCCGGGCATCCTGCGCTTCGTGCGCGCCAAGTCGGAGGGCGGGCTCTGGACCGCCAACAACTCCGTCATGGTGGACCGTGAGTTCTGGCAGCGGGTGCGCCAGGGGGAGGATGAGAGAGGCGACGAGGCCGACCCGGTGACCCGGCATGCCCGCATGGTCTTCGAGGAGGTCACGCGCTGCGCCTTCGTGAATGGCGAGCCCGGCTTCATCAATGGCGACCTGCTGGAGGACCACCGCACCGGCGCCGCCTGGGACAAGCCGGTCTTCGAGGATGGGCGCGACTTCCGCTCCGACCGCTATCAGGTGACGGAGGCCGATGGGCTGCTGGCCGAGACGGCACGGCGCGCCGCCGCCGCGCGCTTTCCGGTGACCACCAATCCCTGCGGTGAGATCACCCTGCATGTGACCGGCGGCTATTGCGTCATCGCCGATTTCGCGCCGCTGCTGGCCTGCCCGGCGGGTTTCGACGACTTCACCCCCGGCGCGCCGCCGGAGGAGATCGCCCGGGAGTGGGACCGGCGGGTGGAGGATTCCGTGCGCCTCGGCGTGCGCTTCCTGATCCGTGCCAACCGGATGGACGCTCTCTATGGCGAGGAGGTCGCGCGCACCAACCGCATCGGCATCGGCCCCACCGGCCTGCATGAATGGGCCTGGATGCGCTTCGGCCTGGGCTTCCGCGAGATGCTGGAGGAGGGCCGCTCCGCCGCCTTCTGGTCGATGCTGGACCGCCTTTCCGCGCTCGCCAAGGAAGAGGCCAATGCCTATGCCGCCGAACTCGGCATGGCGCGGCCGGTCACCGTCACCACGGTCAAGCCGGCGGGCACCACCAGCAAGCTCTTCGCCCTGACCGAGGGTGCGCATCTGCCGGCGCGGCGCCAGTATCTCCGCTGGGTGCAGTTCAAGGGCACGCGCGACGAGACCACCGGCGAGTGGCTGCCCGGCTCCGACCCGCTGCTGGCGGATTACGAGGCGCGTGGCTATCCGCTGCGGGCGCTGCGCTCCTTCCCCGGCATGACCATCGTCGGCTTCCCCACCGTGCCGCTGCTGCAGCGCCTGGGGCTGGAGGACGGGCTGGTCACCGCGCCGGAGGCGACGCCGGAGGAGCAGTACCAGTATCTGCGCCTGCTGGAGCGCCACTGGATCGGCCGCGACCAGGGGAACCAGGTCAGCTATACGCTGAAGGTCTATACCGACCAGCACGACCTCGACGCCTTCCGCGCCATGGTGCGGGAGCACCAGCCCTCGGTGCGCTGCTGTTCCGTCCTGCCGAGCCGGCCGGATTCCGAGCTCGGCTACGAATACCTGCCGGAGGAGGAGATCTCCGCCGGGCGCTTCGCCGCCATCGTCGAGGGCATCGACGACGGCGCGGTGCGGGAGGCGGTGGACTGGGCACATCTGCAATGCGCCAGCGGCGTCTGCCCGATCTGACCAGGGCGCGGGGATGGCCGGGAGGCGCGATGGCGCTTCCCGGCAGCCCCTCTCCCTCCGGCCCGCCCGGCGGTGCCGCTATGCCGTCCGGTGATAGGACCGCCGGGAAAACCGATACCACCAGCCTCCGTGGCCTCCTGTAGAAGTTTCCCAACAGCCCCGCCACGAGGCCCGGCCATGGGGGACGCGTGCTTCCCCGTGGCGGAACGGGCCGGTGGCGCCGCCGAAACGAAGCAGAGGTTCGGGGAGGACCGCGCATGATCATCGACTGCCATGGCCACTACACCACGGCGCCCGCCGCCCATGACCGCTGGCGCGAGGCACAGACGGCAGCCTTCAAGGCCGGTGGCAATGTCGATCCCGCCTATCCCGAGATCTCCGACGACGAGATCCGCGAGACGGTGGAGAAGAACCAGCTCCGCCTGCTGCGCGAGCGGGGCGCCGACCTGACGATCTTCAGCCCGCGCGCCTCCACCATGGCGCACCATGTCGGCGACGAGGCGGTGAGCCAGGCCTGGACGCGCCGCTGCAACGACCTGATCAAGCGCGTGGTGGATCTGTTCCCGCAGTATTTCGTGGGCGTCTGCCAGTTGCCGCAGTCCCCGGGCGTGTCGATCACCCATTCCATCGCGGAGCTGGAGCGCTGCGTGACGGAGCTGGGCTTCATCGGCTGCAACCTGAACCCGGACCCCTCGGGCGGGCACTGGGCCGGGCCGCCGCTGACCGACCGGGCCTGGTATCCGTTCTTCGAGAAGATGGTGGAACTGGACGTGCCGGCGATGATCCACGTCTCCGGCTCCTGCAACTGCAACTTCCATGCGACCGGCGCCCATTACATCAACGCCGACACGACCGCCTTCATGCAGTTCCTGGAAGGCGACCTGTTCCGGGACTTCCCGACGCTGCGCTTCGTCATTCCGCATGGCGGCGGCGCGGTGCCGTATCACTGGGGCCGCTATCGCGGGCTGGCGGACATGCTGAAGCGGCCGCCGCTGCGCGAGCATGTCATGAAGAACGTGTTCTTCGACACCTGTGTCTATCACCAGCCGGGCATCGACCTGCTGTTCCGCGTGATCGACGTGGAGAACATCCTGTTCGGCTCGGAAATGGTCGGGGCGGTGCGCGGGATCGACCCGGAGACGGGGCATTATTTCGACGACACGAAGCGCTACATCGACGCGCTGCCGATCCCGGAGGCGGACAAGCGCAAGGTCTTCGAGCTGAACGCGCGCCGCGTCTATCCGCGCCTCGATGCCATCCTGAAGGGGCAGGGCCGGTAACGGTTTCCGCCGGACGCGCCTGTGTCCGGCGCCATGGGAGAGGCGCCGCCTCTCCCACACCCTCTTCGCCCATGACCAGGAATGGGGGACCGAAGCCGGTCCCCGGACCCCGGGCTTTCGTTGGCACTAATGGCGGCCGTTGGCCCGCGCCCGATCTGTGGAGCAGATGGATCGGCGGGGCTCCCGGAAAGTAGAAAAACGCCTTGTCCGCGCTGATGGCACCGGCAGCCCGCCGGAGAGCCATGCTCTCCGGCGCGATCCGGTGTCAGCGAGCGCCCACGAACCGGGTCCAGGGCGCGCAGCGTCCTGGCGGAAAAGGGGGCACGGGGGAAAGGCGGAGCCTTGTCCCCCGGGACAGAGCGACGCCGGACCTGAAGCCTCCGGTCAGCCAGCCACGCGGCGGGGGACCATGGCCGAGGTGACGACGGACTGCACCACCTCCTCCGCCTGGTTCTTCGTGGTGATGCGGGCCTTCATGATGCCGCGGTCGGGGCGGGAGCGTGAGGGGCGCATCGACAGCACCTCCACCTCCACATGCAGCTCATCGCCGGGCTTGACCGGGCGCACCCAGACCAGGTTCTCCACCCCCAGCCCCTGGCCGCCGCCGGCGATGGGCGGCAGGGCATCCTGGATGAACAGCCGCATCGAGACGGCGGCGGTGTGCCAGCCGCTGGCCACAAGCTGGCCGAACTGGCTGCGCGCCGCTTCCTCCTCGCTCAGATGCTGGGGCTGCGGGTCGAATTCGCGGGCGAAGGCGATGATGGCGTCCCGTTCCATCCGGTAGGGGCCGGAGCGGAAGACCTGCCCGGCCTCGAAATCCTCGAAATACCGGGGCTCCCTCATGCCGGGTGCCTCCCCGCGGAGGCCGGCCGGGCGGGGGAGGGCTGGGGATGGGATGGGGGCATGGCGGGAACCTTGTCACCTGTCGCGGGAAAGCCGCCCGGCGGGGCGGCAGGGTGGGATGGGCCGATGGATGGACCGATCCTGGCCGGCGGGAAAGGCTTGTCAGGGGGCGCGGAAATGTATTCACTTCTGGATGCAGACAGGAACGCCTGTAGGACCACCGGGCCCGTGACGCTTTCCACCGCCGTTCAGCGATCCGCCGACCGCCTTCATGGGCGGCTGAAGGCCATGGTGGCCACCTACCACCTGCGCCCGGGGGAGCGGATCAATGAGGTCGAGTTGGCGCGCCGCTTCGGCGTCAGCCGCACCCCGTTGCGGGAGGCGCTGAACCGCCTGGCCTCGGAGGGCTTCCTGCTGGCCACGGCCAATCGCGGCTATCACGTGCGGCCGCTCGACGCGGAACAGGTGCTGCGGCTGTATGAATACCGCGTGGTGCTGGAGGTCGGGGCGCTGCGCCTGTCGGCGGAGCGCGCATCCGCGGAGGCGCTGGAGGCGCTGCGGGATTTCGCCCGGCGCAGCCGTGACGAGCCGGAGGGCGATGCGCAGGCGCTGCGCCTGCTCTCGCTGGACGAGGAATTCCATGAACGGCTGGCCGGCCTGTCCGGCAACGAGGAGCTGGTGCGGGCGCTGCGCGGGCTGAACGAGCGCATCCGCTTCGTGCGCTGGATCGACATGCAGAACCGGCGCGGCGGGACGCAGGACGAGCATCTGGAGATCCTGCGGCGGCTCGCCGCGGGTGAGGGCGAGGCGGCGGAGGCATTGCTGCGGCGGCATATCGGCCGGCGGCTCGACCAGATCACCGAGGTCATCAAGGCGGGCTATGCCGAGATCTATACGGGCAATGCCCTGGCGGCGCATGTGGTGGGGGCGGACGGGATGGCGTCGGAGGGGCCGGTGTCCTCGCTGGCGCCCCTGGCGGAAGGGCGATGAGGCGCGCGGCCTGCATGGATGCCGGTCCGGGTCCGGGCCGGGCGGGGCTCTTCGCCGCCGGGCCGCTGTCACCCGTGCCCCTTTCGGCCTATCCCGCCTTCCGCATGCCGGGGGCCGGCAACAACCTGATCGAGGCGGCACGGGAACACCGCCGCCATATCCCATGGGAGAAGAAGGCATGAGTGCGCGTACCGGAGGGCAGATCCTCGTCGACCAGCTCGTGGCGCAAGGCGTGAAGCATGTCACCTGCGTACCGGGGGAGAGCTATCTGGCCGTTCTGGATGCGCTGCACGATGCCAGCATCGACGTGATCACCTGCCGGCAGGAAGGCGGCGCGGCGATCATGGCCGAGGCCCATGGAAAGATGACGGGGCGCCCGGGCATCTGCTTCGTCACGCGCGGGCCGGGCGCCACCAACGCTTCCTGCGGCGTGCACATCGCCATGCAGGATTCGACGCCGATGATCCTCTTCGTCGGCCAGATCGCGCGCGAGATGCGCGAGCGCGAGGCGTTCCAGGAGCTCGACTACCGCGCCGTCTTCGGCACCATGTGCAAATGGGCGACCGAGATCGATACGCCCGACCGGGTGCCGGAGATCGTGTCCCGCGCCTTCCGCGTGGCGATGCAGGGCCGCCCCGGCCCGGTGGTCATCGCCCTGCCGGAGGACATGCTGATCGAGATGGCCGAGGTGCCCGACGCGCCGCGCGTGGAGCCCGCCCAGGCCGCGCCGCTGCCCGCCGACATGGCGCGGCTGGGCGAGATGCTGGCCGCGGCGAAGCGGCCGGTCGCCATCCTCGGCGGCTCCGGCTGGGACGAGAAGGCGGTGGCGGACTATGCCGCCTTCGCCGAGCGCTGGAACCTCGCCACCTGCACCTCCTTCCGCCGCGCCGACCGGATGCGCTGGGACCATCCGCTCTATGCCGGTGATCTCGGCATCGGGCCCTCGCCGAAGCTGGCGGCGCGGGTGAAGGAGGCCGACCTGATCCTGCTGCTGGGCGGGCGGATGTCGGAGATGCCCTCCTCCTCCTACACGATCCTCGACATTCCGGTGCCGAGGCAGGCGCTGGTGCATGTGCATCCGGGCGCGGAGGAGCTCGGGCGCGTCTATGTGCCCGCGCTCGCCATCCAGTCCGGCCCGCGCGCCTTCTGCGCCGCGCTGGCCGATCTGGCGCCGCCTCCCTCCCTCCCATGGGCGGAGGATGCGCGGCAGGGTCATGCCGACTACCTCGCCTGGTCGGAGACGCCGCGCAAGCTGCCGGGGGATTTCCAGTATGGCGAGGTGATGGCCTGGCTGCGCGAGCGGCTGCCGGGCGACAGCGCGCTGTGCAACGGCGCCGGGAACTTCGCGGGCTGGATGCACCGGCACTACCGCTTCTCGCAGCTCGGCACGCAGCTCGCGCCGACCTCCGGCTCCATGGGCTATGGCGTGCCGGCGGCGATCATGGCCAAGCGCGTGCGGCCGGAGGCGATCGCGCTGTGCATCGCGGGCGACGGCGACTTCCTGATGACGGGGCAGGAGATCGCGACCGCCGTGCAGCACGGCATCGCCAGCATCACCGTGGTCATCGACAACGGCATGTACGGCACCATCCGCATGCATCAGGAGCGCGAGTATCCCGGCCGCGTTTCCGCGACGAAGCTGCGCAACCCGGACTTCGCCGCCTATGCGCGTGCCTTCGGTGGGCATGGCGAGACGGTGCGCAGCACGGCGGAATTCGCCCCGGCCTTCGAGCGCGCCGTGGCCTCCGGCCTGCCGGCGGTGATCCACTGCTTTCTCGACCCCCGTGCCCTTTCCGTCGGGCGCGACATGCCGGAGGGGGCGCCGCTCTGAGGTGCCCGGCCGGGAATGAGCGACGGAGGAGCTGGTGAGAGTGCGAGACCGATGAGTCGACATGTCGTGGTGATCGGGGCGGGGATCGTGGGCGCGGCCTCGGCGCTGGAGCTGCTGCGCGACGGGCACTGCGTGACGATCCTGGAGCCCGGCGAGCCGGGCGGGCCGCAGGCGGCGAGCTATGGCAATGGCTGCTGGCTCTCGGTGCAGTCGGTGATCCCGCCGGCGGGGCCGGGGGTGTGGCGCAAGGTGCCGGGCTATCTGCGCGACCCGCTGGGGCCGCTGGCGATCCGCTGGACGTATTTCCCGAGGGTGGCGCCCTGGCTGGCGCGCTACCTGGCGGCGGGCTGGACGGAGGAGCGGGTGCTGCGCGTGGCGCGGGCCCTGCAGCCGCTGCTGCATGACGCGCCGGCGCTGCACCGCCGGCTGGCGGAGGAAGCCGGGGCCGGCGAGCTGATCCAGCAGCGCGGCGACATCTACATCTATCCGTCGCGCGCCGATTTCGAGGCCGAGGCGATGGGCTGGCGCATCCGGCGGCAGGTCGGCATCCGGTGGACCGAGCTTTCGGCCGAGGACCTGCACCAGCGCGAGCCCGAGCTGTCGCGCCGCTACGGCTTCGGCGTGCTGGTCGAGGAAGGGGGCCACTGCACCGATCCCGGCGCGCTGGTGGCGGCGCTGGTGGCGCAGGCGCAGGCCCAGGGCGCGGTGCTGCTGCGCAGTCGCGCCACGGGCTTCCGCATCGACGGCAACCGGCTGACCGCCGTGGGCACGCCGTCGGGCGAGATTGCCTGCGACGCGGCGGTGATCAGCGCGGGCGCGCATTCCCGGCGCCTCGCCGCGGCGCTGGGGGATTATGTGCCCCTGGAGACGGAGCGCGGCTACCACGCCGTGCTGCGCGACCCGGAGGTGGCGCCGCGCCATCCGCTGATGCCCTCGGACGGCAAGATGGCCATCACCCTGACGCGCGGCGGGCTGCGCTGCGCCGGGCAGGTGGAGATCGCCGGGCTGGATGCCGCCCCCGACTGGCGGCGTGCGGAGATCCTGCGCGACCATCTGCTGGAATCCTTTCCCGGCCTGCCGCGCGACCTGCCGGCGGAGCGGATGGAGGTCTGGATGGGCCACCGGCCCTCGATGCCGGACGGCATGCCCTGCCTCGGCCCCTCGCGCCGCTCGCCGGATGTGATCCATGCCTTCGGCCATGGCCATGTCGGGCTGGTGGCCGGGCCGCGCACGGGGCGGCTGGTGGCGCAGATGCTGGCCGGGCGGGCGCCGGAAATCCCCGTCGCGCCTTTCTCCCCGGCGCGCTTCCGCTGAGCTTTCCCCCGACCCCGACAGGAGCTTCGCGCATGTTTCCGAGCAAGGACGCGCTGACCATCTGCTTCGCCCACCCCGCCTACCAGATCCAGAAGCGTTTCGAGGCGCGCGGCACCGGCATCAGGAGCTTCCAGGTGGCGACGCGGGACGAACTCCTGGCCCGCGCGCCGGAGGCGGATGTGGTGGTCGTCTCGGGCCTGTGGAGCAACGAGGTGCTGAACCGCACGGATCGCCTGCGCTATGTGCAGTCCATCAGCGCGGGGGTGGACCAGTATGCGCAGCCCGCCTTCCGCGAGCGTGGCGTGCGCCTGGCCAGCGCGGCGGGGGTGAACGCGAACGCGGTCTCGGAACATGCCATCGCGCTGGTGCTGGCGGTCAGCCGGCTTTTCCCCATGGCGCGCGACAACCAGGCGAAGCATGTCTGGCGCGGCATGATCGGGGAGATCGCGAAGCGCGAGGACGAGCTGGGCGGCAAGACCATGCTGATCGTCGGGCTGGGCCGCATCGGCGGGCGGCTGGCGCGGCTGGCCAGGGCTTTCGGCATGCATGTCATCGGCCTGCGGCGCGATCCCTCGGCCGGCGCGGAGGGGGCGGATGAGGTGCATGCCACGGCGGCGCTGGCGTCGCTGCTGCCGCGTGCCGATTTCGTGGTGCTGACCTGCCCGCTGACACCGGAGACGGAAGGGCTGATCGATGCCGGGGCGCTGTCGCTGATGAAGCCCTCGGCGCATCTGGTGAATGTGGCGCGCGGCAAGGTCGTGGTGGAAGCCGCGATGATCGAGGCGCTGCGGGAGGGCCGGATCGCCGGTGCGGCGCTGGATTGCGTGGCGGAGGAGCCGCTGCCGGAAGCCTCGCCGCTCTGGGAGTTGCCGAATGTCTTCATCACCCCGCACACGGCGGGGGAGACCCGGCGCTACGAGGACAATGTCCTCGACATCCTGGAGGAGAACCTCGCCCGGCTGTGGCGTGGCGAGGCGGATCTGCGGAACCAGGTGGTCTGATGCCGGGGGCGGCGGGGAAGGCCCCGCCGCCATCCGCCGGAGGTTCAGCCTTCCCGGTCTTCCTCCTCTGCGTCCTCATCCTCGTACTCGACCTCCGCCCCGTTCACGACGGCGAGGCAGTCCGCATAGGTGGACAGGATCCAGTCCCGGTCGCAGCGCGACGGGTCCGGCTCCGATTTCATGATGATCTGCAGCAGGGCCAGGGCCACGGCGGCCTCGCTGTCGCCCGCGACCTTCACCTCGGGTTCGGCCATCGCCTCGCCTTCTCCTTGTGTGGTTGTCTCCGTGAAGACGTTCGCGCCCCCCGCCGGGATGCCGGGGCGGGGCCGTGCCTCACGTGGAAGTGGGGCGTTCCGGCGTCCGCGACGGGGCGAGGAGGCGGCGGATGGCCTCCAGCTTCTCCGGCGCGCTCCAGTCGGCGGAGCCTTCGAGCCGGCCCACCTCGCGCCCCTGCCGGTCCAGGACCAGGGTGGTCGGCAGGCCGCGCACGCCGAGCGCCCGCCCGGCCGCACCTTGCGGGTCCAGCCAGATATCCAGGTTCTTCACCCGGGTGCGGGCATAGAAGCCGCGCACCTGGGAGGCGCCGCCCCGGTCGGAGGAGAGCGGCAGGACCAGGATGCCCTCCCGCTCCACCAGCTCCTGCAACCGGTCGAGGGAGGGCATCTCCTCCACGCAGGGGGCGCACCAGGTGGCCCAGAAATTCATCACCAGCCCCTTGCCGGCGAAATCGGCCACCGTCTTCCGCGCGCCATCCGCATCGGTGAAGGACAGGTCCGGCACGGGTTTCGGGGGGCCTTCGATCAACTGCCCAAGCAGCGCGGACTGCGCCAAGGCTGGACGGGGCGGGAGGGCCATGCTCAACACTGCCCCTGCCGAGGTCCCGGCCGTCAGCGTGGCGAAAAGGGCCTGGCGGCGTCCGATCCTCAGCACGGGAAATCCTCCACTCGTGTCCAGCAACAGCAATTCTCAATGGGGCGGCCGCTACGCGGGCGGACCCTCGGCGGTCATGCAGGCCATCAACGCCTCGATCGGCTTCGACCGGGAGATGTGGCGTCAGGACATCCGCGGCAGCCTCGCCCATGCCGCCATGCTCGCCCATGTGGGGATCATCACCCCGGAGGACGAGACTAGCATCCGCGACGGGCTGGAGGCCATCGCCGGGGAGATCGAGCGGGGTGAGTTCCCCTTCTCCGAGGCGCTGGAGGACATCCACATGAATGTGGAGGCCCGCCTGACCGAGCGCATCGGGGAGGCCGGCAAGCGCCTGCACACGGCCCGTTCGCGCAACGACCAGGTGGCGCTGGATGTCCGCCTCTGGACCCGTGACGCCATCGACGGGCTGGACGCGCAGATCGCCGACACGATGCGGGCGCTGGTGGAACGGGCTGCCGAGCACGCGGCCACGGTGATGCCGGGCTTCACCCATCTGCAGCCGGCGCAGCCCACCACGCTGGGGCACCACCTGCTGGCCTATGTCGAGATGCTGTCGCGCGACCGCTCGCGCCTCGCCGACTGCCGGGCCCGGATGAACGAGAGCCCGCTGGGCGCGGCCGCGCTCTGCGGCACCGGCTTCCCGATCGACCGGCACATGACGGCGGCGGCGCTGGGCTTCGACGGGCCGACCCGCAACAGCCTGGATTCGGTGGCCTCGCGCGACTACGCGCTGGAATTCCTCTCGGCCTGCGCCATCTGCGCCGTGCATCTGTCGCGGCTGGCGGAGGAGTTCGTGATCTGGACGAACCCGTATTTCGGCTTCGTCCGCCTGACCGATGCCTATACCACCGGCTCCTCGATCATGCCGCAGAAGCGCAACCCGGATGCCGCCGAACTGGTGCGGGCCAAGCCGGGCCGCATCACCGGGGCGCTGGTCGGGCTGCTGACGGTGATGAAGGGCCTGCCGCTGACCTATGGCAAGGACATGCAGGAGGACAAGGAGGGCATCTTCGATGCCGCCGCCTCGCTGTCCCTGTCTCTGGCCGCCACCGCCGGGATGGTGCGGGACATGCAGCCGGACGAAGCGCGGCTGAAGGCTGCCGCCGGGGCCGGCTTCTCCACCGCCACCGACCTCGCCGACTGGCTGGTGCGGGAGCTGAAGCTGCCCTTCCGGGACGCGCACCACGTCACCGGACGCCTCGTCGCCCTGGCGGAGAAGAAGGGCGTGGACCTCGCCGGCTTGTCGCTGGAGGAGTTGCGCAGCACCGAGCCGCGCATCCACCAGGGCGTCTATGACGTGCTGAGCGTCGAGGCATCGGTGAATTCCCGCACCTCCTATGGCGGCACGGCCCCGGCCAATGTCGCGGCCATGGCGGCGGAATGGAAGGCGCGGCTCGCATGATGCGGGCCGGCCTGCTCCTTCTGGCGGTCTCCCTGGCGCTTGCCGCCTGCGGCCGGAGCGGCCCGATCCGCGCGCCGGGTCCGCCGGACCAGATCACCTATCCCCGGACCTATCCGAGCCGCTGATCCCCGCGGATTCGGTTGGGGGTGTCCCCCGGGGGCAAGGCTCCGCCTTTCCCCCGGACCCCCTATCCGCCAGGACCCTGCGGGCCCTGGACCCCATTCGTTGATGCCTGCTGTGGCCGGATCACGCCGGAGAGCCATGCTCTCCGGCGACCGCGGGCGCCACCAGCGCGAAGAGGGTGGATTTTTCCTTTCGGGAACCCGCTGATCCACCTGCTCTCGGGGATCGGGCGGCAGACTGGCTTGGCCATCCAGTGCCAACTCAAGGCGGGGCCTGGGGGGATACCATCTCCCAGCGGAGGGGGACCGGGGGAGGCGGAGACCCCGCCCGGGGCCGGCCATCAGGAGCAATACCGCAGCACATGGTGTCCTGGGAAAAGCCGTTTCCGGGGCATGAGCGTGATGCGCGAGGAAGATCGGGTGGACTTTCCCGCCAGGCGTGAAACAGGCACACAGGCGGCTCTGATGGAGCGAGGGCGGGCCGAGGGTGTTTCGCTGGTTGTCGATGCGCCGGGTGCGCCGGCGCGAGGCTGCGCTGGCCGCCTGGAACACCAAGATCCTGGGCTCCCTCCTGGCGCGCCGGGCCTATGAGGCGGGGCTGGCCGGCTATGGCGTATCAGCGCCGGACAGGCCCCAGCCCGCCGGGCTGACCGGGCGCCTGTGCCGGCAGGCCGATATCGAGGCGCCCTGGCTGCACCACTGGTGCGCCCGGCAGCACATCGCCCCCCTCTATCACCGCAAGGTCTGGGAGGACTGCTTCGTGCCCCAGGCGCTCTGGGAGGCCGGGATGCTGGCACCGGGGCGGCGCGGCCTGGGCTTCGCGGTGGGGGAGGAACTGCTGCCCTGCATCTTCGCGGCCGATGGGGTGGAGGTCCTGGCCACCGACCTGCCGGCGGGCGATCCGCGCGCCCGGGAATGGATCAGGACCGCGCAGCACATGTCGGCGCGGGAGCACCTGTTCCACCCGCATCTGATCGGGCGCGAGGATTTCGAGGCGCGGGTGGATTTCCGGCCGGTGGACATGGCCCGCATCCCGGACGAACTGATGCAGGGTGGGTTCGATTTCGTCTGGTCCGTCTGCTCCTTCGAGCATCTGGGCACGGTGGAGGCCGGGCTGGATTTCGTGCTGCGGGCCATGCGCTGCCTGAAGCCCGGGGGCCTCGCCGTGCACACCACGGAGTTCAACATGCTTGACGACGGGCCGGGGGTGGAGAAGGGCAAGACCGTGCTCTTCCGGCGCCGGCACCTGGAGGAACTGGCGCGCCGCCTGAGGGCGGCCGGGCACGCGCCGCTGCCGATGGATTACGAGCCGGGCGGCGGCCTCCTGGACCGTTTCGTGGATCTGCCGCCCTTCGCGGGCCAGGGTGTCTGGCCTCTGCCGATCGACCCCGGCGATACCCCCCATCTCAGGCTTTCCGTGCGGGGCTGCATCTCAACTTCCGCGGGAATTATCATCCGCGCCGCTCAATGAAGCGGCTTTGATATTAAAAACGTATCAGAAACGTTTTTGCGTTTCAAGATTGCGCGATAAATTTAAACCCGCCATGCCCGCCCGCACGTGACAGAGGAGCAGCGTAGGGGCGTGAGGGGTAAGACAGTGCTGGCAGCGTGCCTGGGTCTGGGGGTGGCCCTGTCGGTTGCGCCGGGCAAAGCCCGGGCGGGCGAAGGACCTGAGGAAGTGGTGATGCGCCTTGAGCCCGCCGCTTCCGCTCGGAAGGGGATGAAGGTCCAGCGTGGTCCCGCCTCCTATTATGCCGACCGGTTCCATGGCCGGAAGATGGCCAATGGCGAGCGTTTCGACCGGGATTCCAATTCCGCGGCGAGCCGGACCCTGCCGCTCGGCACGACCGTGCAGGTGACGAACCTGGAGAACGGGCGCACCGCGACGGTGAAGATCGAGGATCGCGGCCCCTATGTCGGCAACCGTGTGATCGACCTGAGCCCGGCCACCGCCGAGGCGCTGGGCATGATCCATGCCGGTGTCGTCATGGTCGAGGTCCGGCCCGTCCAGATGGCGAGCCTGCAGAACTTCTGAGCCTCGCCAGGCCATCCGGCCAGCCCGCCGCATCCCATCGCGGCACCGCTGCCGGAACACGAAAAACCCCCGGCCTGGATCTCCAGGCCGGGGGTTTTTCGTGGCCGCCCCCTCCAGGGGAAAGGCGGCGCCGGGGCGGATGTCCGCCCCGGCGCGCTCCTCAGCGGGCGATGGCGTCGTGCGCGGCGAGGCAGGCCATGTCCAGGATCTGGTTCACGCCGGCCGACATGGGCACGATCTGCGCCGGCTTCTCCAGCCCCATCAGCACCGGGCCGATGGTGGTGGCGCTGGTCAGGCGCGGCGCCGCCTTGCTGAGGATATGGGCGGCGTGCAGGCCCGGCATGATCAGCACGTTCGCCGGACCGTTCAGGCGGCAGAAGGGGTAGAGCGCCCGCAGCGCGGGGTCGAGCGCCACGTCGGCGGTCATCTCCCCGTCATACTCGAAATCCGCCTTCCGCTCGTCCAGCAGCTTCACGGCATCGCGGAGGGTGCTGGGGATCGAGGTGCGGGCGTCGCCGAAATTCGAGAAACTGAGGAAGGCCACGCGCGGCTCCAGCCCCAGTCGCTTCGCCGCGGCGGCGGACTGGGTGGCGATGGCGGCCAGCGTCGCCGCGTCGGGGCGCGGGTTGATCGCCGTGTCGGCGATCAGCACCGTGCCGCGGGCGCGGGTCAGCATCATGGTCAGGCCGAAGAGCACGCTTTCCTCGCTGCCTTCCGGCGCCGGCGCCTTGCCGATGGCCATGGTCACGCCCTTCAGCGTCTCGATGTAGGAGCGGGTGGTGCCCGTCACCATGGCATCGGCATCGCCCAGCGCCACCATGCAGGCGGCGAAGACGTGGCGGTCCTGGTTCACCGCGCGCTGGCAGTCGCGGAACAGGAAGCCCTGGCGCTGCTTGCGCTCGTACAGGTACTCGGCATAGCGGCGGTTGCTGTCGGAGAGGGAGGCGTTGTGGATCTCCACGCCGTCGGGGAGGGGCAGGCCGAGCGCCGCGGCCGTGGCCATGATGCGGTCCTCCCGCCCCACCAGCACCGGCGTGCCATAGCCCGCGTTGCGGAAGGCGATGGCGGCGCGCAGCACCTTCTCCTCCTCGCCCTCGGCGAAGACGACGCGCTTCGGATTGGCGCGCACGCGCTCGGTGATCGCCTCCAGCGCGCCGGCCGCCGCGTCCAGCCGCCCGGCCAGGCCGCGGGTGTAGCGGCGCAGGTCCTCGATCGGGCGGCGCGCCACGCCGCTCTCCATCGCCGCCTTCGCCACGGCAGGGGAGACATGGGAGATCAGGCGCGGGTCGAAGGCATTGGGAATGATGTATTCCGGCCCGAAGCGCAGCGCGCTGCCGGCGGCGACCTCCTCCGGCACGTCCTCGCGCGCCAGCATGGCCAGGGCCTCGGCGGCGGCGACCTTCATGGCGTCGTTGATGGTGCTGGCCCGCACGTCCAGCGCACCGCGGAAGATGAAGGGGAAGCCCAGGACGTTGTTGACCTGGTTCGGGTAGTCGGAGCGGCCGGTGGCGACGATGGCGTCGGGCTTGGCGGCCTTGGCCTCGTCCGGGGTGATCTCCGGGTCCGGGTTCGCCATGGCGAAGATGATCGGCTTGTCCGCCATGGAGCGGACCATCTCCTGCGTCACCGCGCCCTTCACCGAGAGGCCGAAAAAGGCATCGGCCCCGGCCATGGCATCCGACAGGGTGCGGGCCGCGGTGTCGATGGCATAGGCCGATTTCCACTGGTTCATGCCGTTGGTGCGGCCCCGGTACAGCACGCCCTTGGTGTCGCACATGGTGATGTTCTCGGGGCGCATGCCCATCGCCTTCACCAGCTCGGCGCAGGCGATGGCGGCGGAGCCGGCGCCGTTGATCACCAGCTTCGTGGTTTTCAGGTCGCGGCCCGTCAGGTGGCAGGCGTTGATGAGGCCGGCGGCGGCGACGATGGCGGTGCCGTGCTGGTCGTCATGGAAGACCGGGATGTCCATCAGCTCGCGCAGCCGCTGCTCGATGACGAAGCATTCGGGCGCCTTGATGTCCTCCAGGTTGATGCCGCCGAAGGAGGGGCCCAGGAAGCGCACGCAGTTGACGAACTCGTCCACGTCCTCGGTGTTCAGGCAGAGGTCCACCGCGTCCACATCGGCGAAGCGCTTGAACAGCGCCGCCTTGCCCTCCATCACCGGCTTGGAGGCCAGCGCGCCCAGGTTGCCCAGGCCCAGCACGGCGGTGCCGTTGGAGATCACCGCCACCATGTTGCCCTTGGCCGTGTAGTCATAGGCCAGCGCCGGGTCGCGGTGGATGTGCAGGCAGGGTTCGGCCACGCCGGGGGAATAGGCGAGGCTGAGGTCGCGGGCGGTGATCAGCGGTTTGGTCAGCCGGATCTCCAGCTTGCCCGGCTTGCCTTCGGCATGGAGGGCGAGAGCCTCCTCCGCCGTGACGCGCGCGGTGCGCGAATCCTTGGGCGTCATCTTGGCCACGTCGTCCATCGTCCCGAACCCTTCAACCGGTAACCTCGCCTCCCTTCCTATTGAGGTCCGCGCGCCTGCGAAAGCCAGCCGCTTCGCGCGTGCGGCATGGCACGGATGCGATCCTGGGCCTGGACGGGGGCTTTCGATGCTTCCGGATGCGTCACGAAGGCCGCGACGGAAAATTCCAGCAATATCTCACCTGTCGCAATTTGCGTACGTCCAGGGGTGCGGGGTTGTGTCGAGATTGCGCCGGATCGTCCGGAAGGGTTTCCGGAGGGCGGGGGCCGGGCGGGGCGAGGCGGCCTTCTCCGCACTGGCTGGACGGCCGGGGCCATGCGCGGGAAGCTGTCCCCCATGCCCGCGCCGACGCTCTCGCCGAACCCGGAAACCGATGCCCTGATCGTGGTGGACGTGCAACCCGACTTCATGCCGGGCGGCGCGCTGCCGGTACCCGGGGGCGATGAGATCCTGCCACTGGTCCATGCGCTGATGCCGCGCTTCGGGCGGGTTGTGGCGACGCAGGACTGGCACCCGCCCGGCCATCTCTCCTTCGCCAGCCAGCACCAGGGCCGCGCGCCCTTCGAGGTGGTGGATTTCCCCTATGGGCCGCAGACCCTCTGGCCGGACCACTGCGTGCAGGGCACGCCCGGCGCCGCGCTGCATCCGGCGCTGGAGACACGCCCCTTGCAGGCGATCTTCCGCAAGGGGATGCGGCGGGCGGTGGACAGTTACAGCGGCTTCACCGAGAACGACCGCCGCACCGGGACGGGGCTCGCCGGCTACCTGCGCGAACTGGGCGTGCGGCGGGTCTTCCTGTGCGGCCTGGCCACGGATTTCTGCGTCGCGGCCACGGCGCGGGACGCGGTGGCGCTGGGCTTCGAGGCGGTGGTGATCCTCGATGCCTGCCGCCCCATCGCCGCGCCGCTGCCCGGGGGTGGCGATACGCTGGCGGTTGCCATGGAAGGGTTCCAGGCGTCCGGGATCGCCACGCTGGACAGCACCGCCCTGCCGGGCTGACGGGGGTCAGCCGCAGGCCCGGGCCAGTTCCGGGGCCGGGACCGGCCGCCGGCGGCGCAGGAGCAGCAGCATGGCGAGTCCGGCGGCCGCCATGGCCGCCCCCGCCACCGAGACCGCCGGATAGCCGAGCCCGGCATCGATCACGCCGCCGCCGAGTGCCGCGCCGATCGCGTTGCCGAGGTTGAAGGCGCCGATATTCATCGCCGAGGCGAGGTTCGGCGCCTCCGCGGCGGTGGCCACCACCCGCATCTGCAAGGGCGGGACGATGGCGAAGCTGGCCACGCCCCAGAGGAAGATCAGCGGCGCCGCGGCGCCCTCCCAGCGCATCCCGGCGGCGAAGAGCAGCAGCAGGACGACCAGCGCGGCCAGGGCACCGGTCAGCGTGCCGTCCAGGGAGCGGTCGGCGAGGCGGCCACCCAGCCAGTTCCCGGCGGCCAGGCCGAGGCCATAGACGACCAGCATGGCGGTCACGAAACCCGAACCCGCCCCGGCCTCGTGACGCAGGATGGGAGCGATATAGGTGAAGACGGTGAACATGGCGCTGGCGCCCAGCACGGTCAGGCCCAGCGCGGCCAGCACCGGCCCGCGCCGCAGCACCCGCAACTCCGCCCGCATGTCGGCCCCGGCCTCGGCCGGCAGCGGCGGCAGGGACAGGCGCAGCGCGATCATGGCGAGGATGCCCACCGCCGCGATGCCCCAGAAGGCCATACGCCAGCCCACCGCCTCGCCCACCCAGGTGGCCAGCGGCACGCCGCCGATCGTGGCGATGGTCAGGCCGGAGAACATGGCGGCCACCGCCGCCGCGCGCCGTTCGGGCGGGACAAGGCCGGCGGCCACCACCGCGCCCACGCCGAAGAAGGCGCCGTGGTTGAAGGAGGTGACGATGCGGGCGAGGAGCAGCATGGAATAGCCGCCGGCCAGGGCAGAGAGCAGGTTGCCGAGGGTGAAGATGCCCATCAGCCCGATCAGCAGGCGCCGGCGCGGCGTGCGGGCGAAGGCGAGCGTCATGAGCGGCGCGCCGAGGAGCACCCCCATCGCATAGGCGCTCACCAGCAGCCCCGCCGCCGGGATGGAGACGCCGAGGTCGTTGGCGATCACCGGCAGCATGCCCATCGGGGCGAATTCCGTGACGCCGATGCCGAAGGCGCCGATGGCCAGCGCCAGAAGAGGTGGGTTGAGGCTCATGCGGTTGGGTCCGGGAAATGTTCCAGCCCGGCACTTGGATGGCCTGGGTGCGGCGCAGTAGTAGGCGTGGCGGACCAGGATCTTTGCGCCGGAGGCACAGATGCCGCGTGAGAAGGTGGACCGGGCGGGTGAGATGGAGGCCTTCGCCATGGTGGCGCGGGAAGGCAGCCTGTCGGGCGCCGCCCGCGCGCTGGGCCTCACCCCTTCCGCGGTCAGCCGCATCGTTGCCCGCATCGAGGCGCGGCTGGGCGTGCGCCTGCTGCTGCGGACGACGCGGCGGCTGCGCCTGACCGCCGAGGGGGAAGCCTATGCCCGCGCCGCGACCCGCATCCTCGCCGATCTCGACGAGGTGGAGAGCGGTATCGCCGACCAGGCCTCGCCACGCGGGCGGGTGCGGGTCAGCGCTTCCATGGCGCATGGGCGGCTGGTGATCGTGCCGCTGCTGGGGGCCTTCGTGGAGCGCCATCCGGGCATTACCGTGGAGATCGACCTCAGCGACCAGATCGCCGATGTGCTGGGTGGGCGCGCCGATGTCGCGATCCGCTTCGGCCCCCTGGCCGACAGCCCGCTTTCCGCCCGGAAACTGGGGGAGACCGGACGGAGCGTGGTGGCCTCTCCTGCCTATCTCGCCCGGGTGGGCGTGCCGCGCGTGCCGGCCGACCTCGCCGGGCACAACTGCCTCGATTTCAGCTTTCGCCGCATCGAGCCGGGCTGGCCCTTCCGCGAGGGCGGTCGGAACCACCTGATGCGGGTTTCCGGGAACATGACCGCGAACAATGGCGAGACGCTGGTGCAACTCGCCCTGCAGGGTGTTGGCATCACCCGCGTCGGCCATTTCCATGTCGATGACGAGATCGCCGCCGGGCGGCTGGTGCCGCTGCTGGAGGAATACAATCCGCAGGACCGGGAAAGCATCCACGCGGTCTTCGTCGGCGGGGCCACCATGCCGGCCCGTATCCGCGTGCTGGTGGACTTCCTGGCGGAACATCTGCGGCCGGGGGCGCGGGGATGAAGGGATGGCGTCCCGCCTGGTGTCCGGCCCCGGGCCTCCGTTGGTTCCTGTGGCTACCGTTGCTCCATGGCCTGACCCCTGAGAGCAGGTGGATCAGCGGGGCTCCCGAAAAGAAAAACAACACCCTGTCCGCGCTGGCGGCACCGGCAGTCGCCGGAGAGCATCGCTCTCCGGCGCGATCCGGCCGGCAGCAAGCACCAACGAACCGGGTCCAGGGCCCGCAGGGTCCTGGCGGATAGGGGGGCCGGGGGAAAGGCGGAGCCTTGCCCCCGGGGCGGCGCGGCGCCGGACGAACCGCGAAACCCGGCGTCAGAGCTTCGTCTTCAGCAGGCGTGCGATCTCGCCGACGATGCCGGCGCGGAAGGCGACGACGCAGACGACGAAGATGGCGCCCTGGATCACCGTCACCCAGGCACCGAAGGGGGCGAGGTAGTTCTGCATCGCCACGATCACCGAGGCGCCGACCACCGGGCCGAACAGCGTGCCAAGGCCGCCGAGCAGGGTCATCAGCACCACCTCGCCGCTCATCGACCAATGGACGTCGGTGAGGGTGGCGATGCCGAAGACCAGGGCCTTGGTGCCGCCCGCGACGCCGGACAGCGCCGCCGAGAGCACGAAGGCCATCAGCTTGTAGTCGTCGGCGCGGTAGCCGAGCGAGGTGGCGCGGGGCTCGTTCTCGCGGATCGCCTTCAGCACCTGGCCGAAGGGCGAATGGACGATGCGGTGGATCAGCAGGAAGCCGATCAGGAAGACCGCCGCCACCAGCCAGTACATGCTCATGTCCGGCGAGAGGTCGATCACCCCGAAGAGGCGCCCGCGCGGCACGGACTGGATGCCGTCCTCGCCATGGGTGAAGGGGGCCTGGAGGCAGAAGAAGAAGACCATCTGCGCGAGCGCCAGGGTGATCATGGCGAAGTAGATGCCCTGCCGCCGGATCGCCAGCCAGCCGAAGGCGAGGCCCAGCACGGCGCCGACGACGCCGCCGGCGACGATCGAGACCTCCGGCGTCAGCCCCCAGACCTTGGCCGCGTGGGCGGCGAGGTAGCCGCCCATGCCGAAGAAGGCGGCATGGCCGAAGGAGAGCAGGCCGACATAGCCGATCAGCAGGTTGAAGGCGCAGGCGAAGAGGGCGAAGCAAAGCAGCTTCATCAGGAAGACGGGGTAGAGGAGGAAGGGCCCCGCCAGCAGGAAGGCGATCAGCAGGATCAGGGCGATGCCCTGGCCGCGGCTGAAGCCCAGCATGCCCGGCATGGTCGGGGGCGCGGTCAGGTCGCGCGGCGCGGTGGAACTGGCGGACATGGGGGTCAGGCCCTCCCGAACAGGCCGGCGGGCCGCACCAGCAGCACGATCGCCATGACGACGAAGATCACGGTGGAGGCGGCCTCGGGGTAGAAGACCTTGGTCATCCCCTCCACCAGCCCCAGGGCGAAGCCGGTGACGACCGAGCCCAGGATCGAGCCCATGCCGCCGATCACCACCACGGCGAAGACGGTGATGATGAGGCTGGAGCCCATCTGCGGGTTCACCGAGTAGATCGGCGCCGCCAGCACGCCCGCCAGCGCCGCCAGCGCCACGCCGCCGGCATAGGTCAGGGTGACGAGGCGGGGCACGTTCACGCCGAAGGCCTGCACCAGGGAGGCGTTCTCGGTCGCGGCGCGCAGATAGGCGCCGAGGCGCGACTTCTCGATCACCAGCCAGGTGCCCAGCGAGAGGACCAGGGCCGCCGCCACCACCCAGGCGCGGTACATCGGCAGCATCATGAAGCCGAGGTCGATCGGCATGCCGGTGAGCGAGGCGGGCGGCGCGTAGGGCATGCCCGAGGAGCCGAAATACTGGCGGAAGATGCCCTCGATCATCAGGGCGAGGCCGAAGGTCAGCAGCAGGCCGTAGAGCGGGTCCGCCCCCTGCACGCGGCGGATCAGCAGCCGTTCGATCACCACCCCCAGCACGCCCATGATGAGCGGCGAGAGGATCAGCGCGGGCCAGTAGCCGATGCCCAGCCAGTTCAGCAGCATCCAGGCGACGAAGGCACCCATCATGAACTGCGCCCCATGGGCGAAGTTGATGACGTGCAGCATGCCGAAGATCACCGCCAGGCCCAGTGAGAGAAGCGCGTAGAAGGCGCCGTTCACGAGGCCCAGGACGATCTGCGGCAGGCCCATCTCCAACTGGAACAACAGGTCTTCCATCTTGTGCCTCTCAGGACGCGCAGGCGGGGGAGGGCGGTATGCCGCCCTCCCGTTCAGGGGGTCAGGAGCGGACGAGCGGGCAGCCGCCTTCGGAGAGGGGGCGCCAGGCCTGGTCCGCCGGGGTGGTTTCCAGCAGCTTGTAATAGTCCCAGGGTGCCTTGCTCTCCGCCGGGGTCTTCACCTCGAAGAGATAGGCGGGGTGCAGCTTGCGCCCGTCCTCGCGGATCTTGCCCACGCCGAAGCAGTCGTCGTCGGTCGGCATGGCCTTCATGCGCTTCACCGTCTCGATGCCCGAGGCCTTGGCGGCAGGGGCGCCCATCTCGGCCACCGCCTTGAGGTAGTGCAGCGCGCCGGCATAGCAGCCGGCATGCGACATGGCCGGCATGTTGCCGTTCAGCGAACCCTTCACCCGGTCGGTGAAGGCGCGGGTGCGGTCGTTCAGGTCCCAGTAGAAGCTCTCGGTGCAGACCAGCCCCTGGGCGGCGTTCAGGCCCAGCCCGTGCACGTCATTGATGAACATCAGCAGCACGGCGATCTTGGTGCCGCGCTTGGTGATGCCGAACTCGGCGGCCTGCTTCACCGCGTTGATCGTGTCGGTGCCGGCATTGGCGAGGCCGATCACCTTGGCCCGGCTCTGCTGCGCCTGGAGGAGGTAGGAGGAAAAGTCGGTGCTCTGCAACGGGTGGCGGACCGAGCCCAGCACCTTGCCGCCGGCCTCCTTCACGAAATTCGTGGTGTTCCTCTCCAGGTCATGGCCGAAGGCATAGTCGGCGGTGATGAAGTACCAGCTGTCGCCGCCCTGCTTCACCATGGCGCCGCCGGTGGACTTGGCGAGCATGTAGGTGTCGTAGGTCCAGTGGATGGTGTTGGGCGAGCACTGGCCGCCGGTCAGTTCCGTCGTGCCGCCGGTGGAGTTGATGTAGACCTTGTTCTTCTCCTTCACGACGCTGTTCACCGCCAGCGCCACGGCGCTGTTGGGCACGTCGATGATCATGTCCACGCCATCCTGGTCGAACCACTGGCGGGCGACGTTGGCGCCGACATCGGGCTTGTTCTGGTGGTCGGCGGCCACGACCTCGACCTTCACGCCCTTGGCCTCGATGCCGCTGTCCTTCACCGCCTGGCGCACGCAGGCGACGGAGGTGGGGCCGGAGATGTCGCGGTACACGCCGGACATGTCGTTCAGCACGCCGATCTTGATCGTGCCCCCGGCCTGCGCCCGGGCCGGGCGGAAGGGCAGCAGCCCCAAGGCGGCGGCAGGGTCGCGGCGCCGAGAAGGGTGGTGCGGCGGGAGAGGGTCATTCCTGGGGTTTCCCTGGCTTTCATTGGTTGCCGGCGGCACTGCCGCCCGTTTCCTGCCTCCGCCCCGCCGGAGAACCGGACGGGGCGGGGGGTGTCAGACGCCGAGATATTCCTGCAGCCGCTCCGCCGCGCTGGCGAGCTCGTCGTTGCGGAAGCCATCCACCACCCGGCCGTGCTCGACCACATAGTGCCGGTCGGCCACGGTCTGGGCGAAGCGGAAGTTCTGCTCCACCAGCAGCACGGTGAAGCCGCGCGCCTTGATCTCGCGGATCGTGGCGCCGATCTGCTGCACGATCACCGGCGCCAGCCCCTCCGTCGGCTCATCCAGCAGCAGCAGCGGCGCGCCGGTGCGCAGGATGCGCGCGATGGCCAGCATCTGCTGCTCGCCGCCGGACAGCTTGGTGCCGGGACTGTAGGCGCGCTCCTTCAGGTTCGGGAAGAGCGCGTGGATGGTTGGGATGTCGAGCCCGCCCGGGCGCACCACCGGGGGCAGCATCAGGTTCTCGGTCACGTTCAGCGCGGCGAAGATGCCGCGCTCCTCCGGGCAGTAGGCGATGCCGGCGCGGCCGATCTCGTCGGGCCGGGCGCGGATCAGCTCCCGCCCCTCGAAACTGACCGAGCCGCTGCGCCGCCCGACGAGGCCCATGATGCTGCGCAGCGTGGTGGTCTTGCCGGCGCCGTTGCGGCCCAGCAGCGTCACCACCTCGCCCGGCCGTACGTCGAAGTCCATGCCGTGCAGCACGTGGCTCTCGCCGTACCAGGCCTGCAGCCCGCGCACCTTCAGCAGCGGATCGCCCGCCGCTCCGGCGGTGGGGCGCTCCTCCAGCAGGGCCTCAGGCGGCATGGGCGGTGCCTCCGGCGATGGTGGGGTCGGTGCCGAGATAGGCGGCCACGACCTCCGGGTTGCGCGAGACCTCGGCATAGGGGCCTTCCGCCAGGATGCGCCCGCGCGTCAGCACGGTGATCCGGTCGCAAAGCCCCTCCACCACCTTCAGGTTGTGCTCCACCATCAGCACGGTGCGGCCCGCGGCCACGCGCTTCACCAGCGCGGTCACGCGGTCCACATCCTCATGCGTCATGCCGGCGGTGGGCTCGTCCAGGAGCATCATCTCCGGCTCCAGCGCCAGGGTGGTGGCGATCTCCAGCGCCCGCTTGCGGCCATAGGAGAGCGAGCCCGCTGTCAGCCCGGCGGCATTGGCCAGCCCGACCTCCGCCAGCAGTTCCATCGCCCGGGCGTCGTAGCGGGTGAGCACGGATTCGCGCCGCCAGAAGTCGAAGGAGCCGCCGCGCTCCCGTTGCAGGGCCAGTCGGACATTCTCCAGCACCGTCAGATGCGGGAAGACCGCCGAGATCTGGAAGGAGCGCACGAGGCCAAGCCGGGCCACCTCGGCCGGCTTCATCGCGGTGATGTCGCGGCCGTTGTAGCGGATGCGGCCGCGTGTCGGCTGGAGGAACTTCGTCAGCAGGTTGAAGCAGGTCGTCTTGCCCGCCCCGTTGGGGCCGATCAGACCATGGATGCTGCCGCGTTGCACACGCAGGTTCACCCCGGAGACCGCGGCGAAGCCGCGGAACTCCTTGGTCATGTCCTCGGTCTCCAGGATGTAGTCGGCCACCCGGATGTTTCCTCGTTCTTCTCAGTCTTGCGCGGGAGTTAAGGCGAAGCCGCCCCCGGTGCAAGCGGGATCGTGGCATCCCCCACCAATATGCCCTGCCGGCCTTCATGCGGTCTCCTGGCGCGTCAGGCCAAGCTCCTCCTCCATCTGCCGCCGCATGAGGAATTTCTGGATCTTGCCGGTCACGGTCATGGGAAATTCATTAACGAACTGAACATATCTCGGGATTTTCTGGTGCGCGATCTGCCCCTCGCAGAAGCCCCGCACCTCCTCCACCGTCAGCACCTCGCCCGGCCGGATGCAATCCAGGCGCAGAGCTCCTCGCCATAGCGGGGATCGGGCACGCCGAAGACCTGCACGTCCTGGATCTTCGGGTGTCGATAGAGGAATTCCTCGATCTCGCGCGGATAGAGGTTCTCGCCGCCCCGGATCACCATGTCCTTGATCCGGCCGACGATGTTGCAATAGCCTTCCTCGTCGAGGGTCGCGAGATCGCCCGTGTGCATCCAGCGGGCGGCGTCGATCACCTCCGCCGTCCGCGCCGCCTCGTCCCAATAGCCCAGCATCACCGAATAGCCGCGCGTGCAGAGCTCGCCCGGCTGGCCGCGCGGCACGATCCGCCCCTCGCTGTCGATGATCTTCACCTCCAGATGCGGGTGGATGCGCCCGACGGTGGAGACGCGGCGTTCCAGCGGGTCGTCCACCGCACTCTGGAAGCTGACCGGGCTGGTCTCGGTCATGCCATAGCAGATGGTGAGGTCGCGCATGTTCATGCGGCTGGTGACGCGTTTCATCACCTCGATGGGGCAGGGGGAGCCCGCCATGATCCCCGTGCGCAGCGAGGACAGGTCGAACTCCGCGAAACGCGGATGGTCCAGCTCGGCGATGAACATGGTCGGCACGCCATAGAGCGCGGTGCAGCGCTCGGCCTGCACCGCCTCCAGCGCCGCCACCGGGTCGAAGCCCTCGCCCGGATAGACCATGCAGGCGCCATGCGTCAGCGCGGCGAGGTTGCCCATCACCATGCCGAAGCAGTGGTAGAGCGGCACCGGGATGCAGATCCGGTCCTGTTCGCTGAGCCGCATCGCCCGGCCGACGAAATAGCCGTTGTTCAGGATGTTGTGGTGCGACAGCGTGACGCCCTTCGGCGCGCCCGTGGTACCGCTGGTGAACTGGATGTTGATCGGGTCGTCGAATTGCAGCGCCCCGCCCAGATCCCGCAGTGCCGCGCGCTCCCGCTCCCCGCCCAGGGCCGGCACATCGGCGAAGGGCAGGGCACCAGGAAGGACCGGACCGCCGAGCTGGATCACCGCGCGCAGCGCCGGAAGCCGCGCCGCGCGCAGCCGGCCCGGAGGGGCACTGTCCAGCTCCGGCGCGATCTGCCGCAGCATCCCGGCATAGTCGCTGCTCTTGAAGGCCGTGGCCGTCACCAGCGCGGCGCAGCCCACCTTGTTCAGCGCGTATTCCAGCTCGTGCAGCCGGTAGGCGGGATTGACCGTCACCAGCACCAGCCCCGCCCGTGCCGCGGCGAACTGGGTCAGCGCCCATTCCGCCCGGTTCAGCGACCAGATCCCGATCCGCTCGCCCCGCCGCAGCCCGAGCGCCAGGAAGCCCGCGGCGAGACGGTCCACCTGCTCCCGCAGTTCCGCCCAGTTCCAGCGCAGGCCCTGCCCCCGGTCGATCAGCGCCGGCCGGTCCGGCCAGGTGTCGGCGGTGCGGTCCAGACGCTGCCCGATCGTGTCGCTCAGCAGCGGCGTCTCGCAGGCCCCATGGACATAGCTGAGTTCCCCGGCACCCATCCTCTCTGTCCTTCCTCGATTGTTCCGGGGTTATTCCCCGGGAGAAAGGCGGTGCCTTCCCCCGGAATCCCCCCTTCGGTCCCTATCCGCCAGGAAGCTGGGGTTCCTGGTCCGCCCACTCGTCGGTTCCGGTGGCGGCCACCGGCGGCGTCATGCCACGGCGCGCGCGGCGAGGGCGCGAGCCACCCTGGAGGCTGGCTCGCGTTCCAGCGCGGCGCAGATCATGCGCCCGGCCGCGGCGAGGCGGGCGAGGTCCACACCGGTCGCGATGCCCATGCCGTCGAGCATGTAGACGACATCCTCGGTCGCGACATTGCCCGAGGCGCCCTTGGCATAGGGGCAGCCGCCCAGCCCGGCCACGGCGCTGTCCACCACCGAGACACCGAGTTCCAGGCAGGCCAGGATATTCGCCAGTGCCTGGCCGTAGGTGTCGTGGAAGTGCAGCGCCAGCTGTTCCAGCGGCACCTGCTCCGCCACGATCTCCAGCATCCGCCGCGCGGCGAGCGGCGTGCCCGTGCCGATCGTGTCGCCGAGCGAGATCTCGTAGCAGCCCATGCGGTGCAGCGCCGCCGCGACGCGCGCCACCGCCTCCGGCGCCACCCGGCCTTCGTAGGGGCAGCCGAGCACGCAGGAGACATAGCCGCGCACCCGCAGCCCGGCGGCGAGCGCCTGTTCCACCACCGGGGCGAAGCGCTCCAGGCTCTCGGCGATGGAGCAGTTGATGTTGGCGCGCGAGAAGCTTTCCGAGGCCGCGCCGAAGACCGCGATCTCCCGCGCCCCGGCGGCCAGCGCCGCTTCCAGCCCCTTCAGGTTCGGCACCAGCACGGGGTGGCCGACGCCCGGGCGCGGCGCGATCCCGGCCAGGACTTCCGCCGTGCCGGCCATCTGCGGCACCCATTTCGGCGAGACGAAGCTGCCCGCCTCGATGCTGCGCAGCCCGGCATCGGCCAGCGCCTCGATCAATGCGATCCGCGTGGCGACGGAAACCGGCCGCGCCTCGTTCTGCAAGCCGTCGCGCGGACCCATCTCCACAATGCGGACCTGTTCCGGGAACATCAGGCCGCCCCCGCCACATCGGAAGGGGCGGCGAAGGTCACGAGCTGCGTGCCTTCCTCCACCATCTCGTCCACCCCATGGCGGATGCTCTCCACGACGCCCTCGGCGGGGGCGGAGAGGGTGAGTTCCATCTTCATCGCCTCCAGCACCAGCAGCGGCGCGCCCTTGGCCACCTTGTCGCCGGGGGACACCAGCACGCGCGTCACCCGGGCGGGGATCGGGGCGATCACGCGCTCGCCGCCGGCGGCCTGGCTCTCGGGCGGCGCCAGCGGGTCGAGCACGCGCAGCCGCACGCCGCGCCCGTCGCGCAGCACGGTCAGCATGTCGTCCTGCCGTGCCACGGCCATCCGGTGCTGCACGCCGTCGAGGCGCAGCCGCAGCCCGTCCTCCGTCTCCTCCGCCGCCACATGCGCGCTGTCGCCGCCGGGCAGGGTGAGGTCCAGCGATCCGTCCCGGCGCAGCGCCGCGCGCAGCGGCACGCGCTCGCCTCCGGCCTCGAAGAGCAGGTCCTGGTAGCCAGCCCCGTTCATCCGCCAGGCATCGGCACAGGCCCAGGGCGAGAAGGGATCGCCCGAGCCGCGCGCCGCTGCTTCGGCCGCCCGCGCCTTCTCCCGCAGCAGGGTCCAGGCGGCGGCGGCCCAGGCCAGCGCATCCGGCACCGGATCGGCGGAGCCTTCCAGCACCTCCGGGTGCCGGGCGATGAAGCCGGTGTCGAGATCCGCCGACAGGAAGGCGGGATGCGTGGCCAGCGCGCGCAGCAGGGCGAGGTTGGTGCGCACCCCCACCACCTCGTATTCCGCCAGCGCGGCGGCGAGGCGCTGGGCGGCGGCGGCGCGGTCCTCCCCATGCACGATCAGCTTGGCGATCATCGGGTCGTAGTTCGGCGTGATCGCGTCGCCCTGGCGCACGCCGGTATCGACGCGCACGCCCTCGCCCTCGCGCGGCTGGCGCAGATGCGCCAGCGTGCCGGTGGAGGGCAGGAAGTCGCGACGGGTCCTCGGCATAGATCCGCGCCTCGATGGCATGGCCCTGGATGCGGAGGTCTTCCTGGCGCAGCGGCAGCGGCTCGCCGGCGGCGACGCGCAACTGCCATTCCACGAGGTCCTGGCCGGTGATCGCCTCGGTGACGGGATGCTCCACCTGGAGTCGGGTGTTCATCTCCATGAAGAAGAAGCGGCCGTCCTCCGCGATGAACTCCACCGTGCCGGCGCCGACATAGCCGACGGCCCGGGCGGCGGCGATCGCGGCATCACCCATCGCGCGCCGCTGCGCCTCGTCCAGCCCCGGGGCGGGGGCTTCCTCGATCACCTTCTGGTGTCGGCGCTGGATGGAGCAGTCGCGCTCGAAGAGCGAGACGGCATTGCCCTGCGTGTCGGCGAAGACCTGGATCTCGATATGGCGGGGGCGGGTCAGGTATTTCTCGATCAGCACATGATCGTCGCCGAAGGAGGCCTTGGCCTCGCGCTTGGCCCCCTCGATGGCGGCTTCCAGCTCACCCGCCGCCTCCACCACGCGCATGCCCTTGCCGCCGCCGCCCGCCGAGGCCTTGATCAGCACGGGATAGCCGATCCGCGCGGCTTCCTCCGCCAGCAGCGCCACCTCCTGCCGCGCCCCGTGATAGCCCGGCACCAGCGGCACGCCGGAACGCTCCATGATCGCCTTGGCGGCGGATTTCGAGCCCATGGCGCGGATCGCCGCGGCCGGCGGGCCGATGAAGGCGATCCCGGCCGCCGCGCAGGCCTCGGCGAATTCCGCGTTCTCGGACAGGAAGCCGTAGCCGGGATGGATCGCCTCCGCCCCCGAGCGTTTCGCGGCGTCGAGGATGCGGGGGATGGAGAGGTAGCTTTCCCGTGCCGGGGCGGGGCCGACGGGCCAGGCCTCGTCGGCGAGATGGACGTGGCGCGCCGCGCGGTCGGCCTCGGAATAGACGGCGATGCTGGCGATGCCGAGGCGCCGCGCCGTGCGGATCACCCGGCAGGCGATCTCGCCGCGATTGGCGATGAGGATTCTGCGGAACATCGCGCGCTCCTCAGTTCACGCGCCCAGGGGGAATACGCCTAGGGGGAATGCGCCCAGGGGGCATGCGCCAGGACGGGGGGCGCTTGTCCAGGAAGGCGCCCAGCCCCTCGCGCCCTTCCTCCGAGGCGCGGCGCTCGGCGATGCGGCGCCCGGTCTCGGCGGAAAGGGCTTCGTCCACCACGTGCCCCTCGCACAGGAAGACGAGGTCCTTGGCCGCCGCCTGCGCCCCCGGGGCGCCCTGCAGCAGCGCCTCCAGGACCTGCTCCGCCTCCTCCTCCAGCCGTTCGGCGGGCACCACCTCGTGCACCAGCCCGATGTCCAGCGCCCGGTGGGGCGGGATCACCTCGGCGGTGGCGAAGTAGCGGCGTGCCTGCCGCGCCCCGATGGCGGCGACGACATAGGGGCTGATGGTCGCCGGCGTCAGGCCGAGCCGCACCTCGCTCAGGCAGAAGCGTGCCGTGTCGGCGGCCAGCACCACGTCGCAGCAGCAGGCGAGCCCGACGCCACCGCCATAGGCTGCCCCCTGCACCAGCGCCAGGGTCGGCTTGGGCAGGCGCGCGAGGAGATGCATCAGCCGCGCGAGCTTCGCCGCGTCGGCGAGGTTCTCCTCGCGGGAATGGTTGGCCATGCGCCGCATCCATTCGAGGTCGGCACCCGCGGAAAAGGATCGCCCGGCGCCGGTCAGCACCACGGCGCGCACGCGCGCATCCTCGCCCAGCTCCTCCAACGCCGCGGAAAGCCCGGCGATCAGCGCGTCGTCGAAGGCGTTGTGCCGCTCCGGCCGGTTCAGGGTGATGCGCGCCACGCCGCGCGGGTCGAGGTCGAGCAGGATGGTGTCGTTCATGGCGGTCCTCACATCCGGAACAGGCCGAAGCGGGTCGGCTCGATCGGTGCGTTGAGGCTGGCGGAAAGGCCGAGCGCCAGGACGCGGCGCGTCTCGGCCGGGTCGATCACGCCATCGTCCCAGAGCCGCGCGGAGGAATAGGTGGGATGGCCCTGCGTCTCGTACTGTGTGCGGATGGGGGCCTTGAAGGCTTCCTCCTCCTCGGCGCCCCACCGGCCGCCCCTGGCCTCGATGCCGTCGCGGCGGACGGTGGCGAGGACGGAGGCCGCCTGCTCGCCCCCCATCACGCTGATGCGGGCATTGGGCCACATCCAGAGGAAGCGCGGGGAATAGGCGCGGCCGCACATGCCGTAATTGCCGGCGCCGAAGCTGCCGCCGATGATCACGGTGAATTTCGGCACGGCGGCGGTGGCCACGGCGGTCACCATCTTGGCGCCGTCCTTGGCGATGCCGCCAGTCTCGTATTTCTTGCCGACCATGAAGCCGGTGATGTTCTGCAGGAAGACCAGCGGGATGCCGCGCTGGGCGCAGAGCTCGATGAAATGCGCCCCCTTCTGCGCGCTCTCCCCGAAGAGGATGCCGTTATTGGCGACGATCCCCACCGGATAGCCCCAGAGATGGGCGAAGCCGCAGACCAGCGTGGTGCCGTAGAGCCGCTTGAACTCGTCGAACTCGCTGCCATCCACCAGCCGCGCGATCACCTCCCGCACCTCGAAGGGCTTGCGCCGGTCGGCGGGGATCAGGCTGTAGAGATCCTCCGCCGGGTAGAGCGGTGCGCGCGGTTCGCGGATCGCCAGGGAGGGGCGCTTCGTGGCGTTCAGGTTGGCGACGATGTTCCGGGCGATGCCCAGCGCATGGGCGTCGTTCTCGGCATAATGGTCGGTGACGCCGGAGGTGCGGCTGTGGACATCGGCGCCGCCCAGCTCCTCGGCCGTCACCACCTCGCCGGTCGCGGCCTTCACCAGCGGCGGGCCGGCGAGGAAGATGGTGCCCTGGTTGCGGACGATGATGCTCTCGTCGCACATGGCGGGGACATAGGCGCCGCCGGCGGTGCAGCTTCCCATCACCACCGCGATCTGCGGGATGCCCTGCGCCGACATGCGCGCCTGGTTGTAGAAGATGCGCCCGAAATGGTCGCGGTCGGGAAAGACCTCGTCCTGCTGCGGCAGGTTGGCGCCGCCGGAATCCACGAGATAGAGGCAGGGCAGGCGGTTCTGCTCGGCGATCTCCTGGGCGCGGAGATGCTTCTTCACCGTCAGCGGGAAATAGGTGCCGCCCTTCACCGTCGCGTCGTTGGCGACGATCATGCATTCGCGCCCCGAGACGCGGCCGATCCCGGCCACCATCCCGGCCGAGGGGACCTCGCCGCCATACATTCCCTGCGCGGCGAGCTGGCCGATCTCCAGGAAGGGCGAGGCCGGGTCGATCAGCGCCCGGATGCGGTCGCGCGGCAGCAGCTTGCCGCGCCCGAGATGCTTCCGCCGCGCCGCCTCGCCGCCGCCGAGACGGACCTGCTCGGCGAGCGCGCGCAGCTCGCCGGTGAGGGCGCGCATCGCCTCGGCATTGGCGCGCGCCTCATCGCCGCGGGGGTCGAGACTGGTTTCCAGGACAGGCATGGCCCGGGCCTCACGCCGTTTCCCGGAAGAGCTCACGCCCGATCAGCATCCGGCGGATCTCGCTCGTCCCGGCACCGATCTCGTAGAGCTTGGCATCGCGCAGCAGGCGCCCGGTCGGGTATTCGTTGATGTAGCCGTTGCCGCCCAGGCACTGGATCGCCTCCAGCGCCATCCAGGTCGCCTTCTCGGCGGCATAGAGGATCGCGCCGGCGGCGTCCTTGCGCGTCGTCTGCCCCCGGTCGCAGGCCTGCGCCACGGCATAGACATAGGCGCGGCAGGCACTGAGCGTGCTGTACATGTCGGCCAGCTTGCCCTGCATGAGCTGGAACTCGCCGATCGCCTGGCCGAACTGCTTGCGCTCGTGCACATAGGGCAGCACCACGTCCAGGCAGGCTTGCATGATGCCGAGCGGCCCGGCGGCGAGCACGGCGCGCTCGTAGTCCAGCCCGCTCATCAGCACGTTCACGCCCCGGCCGAGGCCGCCCAGGATGTTCTCCTCCGGCACCTCGCAATCCTGGAAGACCAGTTCGCAGGTGTTGGAGCCGCGCATGCCGAGCTTGTCCAGCTTCTGCGCCGTGGAGAAGCCCCGGAAGCCCTTCTCGATCACGAAGGTGGTGATGCCGCGCGGTCCGGCCGCGGGGTCGGTCTTGGCATAGACCACCAGCACATCGGCATCCGGGCCGTTGGTGATCCACATCTTGTTGCCGTTGAGCACGTAGCGGTCGCCCCGCTTCTCGGCCCGCAGCTTCATGGAGACCACGTCCGAGCCCGCGCCCGGCTCGCTCATCGCCAGGGCGCCGATATGCTCGCCGGAGATCAGCTTCGGCAGGTAGCGGCGCTTCTGCTCCTCGCTGCCGTTGCGGCGGATCTGGTTGACGCAGAGGTTGGAGTGGGCGCCGTAGCTGAGCCCGACCGAGGCGGAGGCGCGGCTGATCTCCTCCAGCGCCACGACATGGTCGAGATAGCCCATGCCGGCACCCCCCAGCTCCTCCGGCACGGTGATGCCGAGCAGGCCGAGATCGCCGAACTTGCGCCACAGATCATTGGGGAAGGCGTTCTCGCGGTCGATCTCCGCGGCGCGGGGGGCGATCTCGCGCCGGGCGAAGGCGGAGACCTGCTCGCGCAGGGCCTCGGTGGTCTCACCCAGGCCGAAATCCAGCCCCCGGAAGCTATTGGACATAGCAATCCTCCCTGAACGCTCACTTGGACAGGCGGGCCGCTCCCGGGCCTCGTTGCAAACGAACATACGTAAGTTTATTCTGGCTGGGAAGAGGCTGAGAGAGGTCATGGCGCGCATCGCAGGCTCGAACGGCCCCCGCACGGCGGCGCTGATCCGCGAGGTGGGGCTGTCGCTGATCCACGAGCATGGCTTCGAGGCGATGAGCCTGCGTGACCTCGCCGCCGAGGTCGGCATCCAGCCGGCCTCGCTCTACAACCACATCGCCTCGAAGCAGGACCTGCTCTTCGGCCTGGTGCGGGAGCATATGGAGGCGCTGCTCGCCAGCACGGAGGCCGCGCTGGGCACCGCGCCGCCCGGTCCCCTCGCGCAGCTCCGGGCCTTCGTGGCGCATCACCTGCTCTACCACATGGACAAGAAGCGGGAGGTCTATGTGGCGAATTTCGAGCTGCGCGCGTTGGAGCCGCGGAACCGCGATGCGGTGCTGGCGCTGCGCCGCCGCTACGAAGGCTGCCTCATCGCGCTGCTCGACCAGGGCGTGGCGGCGGGGACACTGTCGATCCCCGACACGCGGATCGGCGCCTATGCCATGCTGGCCATGCTGACCGGCGTCTGCACCTGGTACCGGCCGGATGGGCGGCTTTCCCCGGAGGAGGTGGTGCGGCTGCACACGGATCTCGTGCTCCGGGGCTGCCAGACAGCGGCCGTGGCGGTCCCGGCCTGATCGGCCGCATGCCAGTGTCCGAACCCGGGGGCACAAGGCGGAGCCTTCCCCCCGGTGATCATCCCCGGGCCAGTTCGGTATCCTGCCGCGGGCTGCTGCCGGTCCAGGGCAGCGGGCGCAGCAGGAGCCGCACCTCGCTTTCGCCGTCGAAGACATGCAGGCGCTCCGGTGGCAGGGCGAGGCCCAGCGCTTCGCCGCGCCGCAGCGGATGCTCCGTGGGCAGGTGCAGCAGGACGGCGGCGCCCTGCAGCCGGGCATGCACGAGGCGGCTGGTACCGAGATCCTCGATCACCTCGCACTGGGCGGCCAGCTCGCCCTGGGCCACATGCTCGGGCCGGATGCCCAGGGTGATCGCCTGCCCGGGCGCCAGCGAGCCGCCCAGCGGCACGGCGAGGCCGCCTTCCAGCAGCGCGGTGCAGCCATCCTCGGCGACGCGGGCGGGCCAGAGATTCATCGCGGGCGAGCCGAGGAACCCCGCCACGAAGCGGGTGCGCGGACGCTCATAGACCTCGCGCGGGGCGCCCATCTGCTCCACCCGGCCGGCCCGCATCACCACCATCACATCGGCCAGGGTCATGGCCTCGATCTGGTCATGCGTCACCAGCACGGAGGTGGCCTGCAGCCGCTCATGCAGTTGGCGCAGTTCGGTGCGCATCTGGCCGCGCAGGGTGGCGTCGAGATTCGACAGCGGCTCGTCGAAGAGGAAGACCTTCGGCTGCCGCACCATGGCGCGGCCGATGGCGACGCGCTGCCGCTGGCCACCCGAGAGCTGCCCCGGCCGGCGATCCAGCATCTCGGACAGTGCCAGCGTGCCCGCCACCTCGCGCACGCGGGCCAGGCGCTCGGCCCGCCCCAGCCCCGCCACCTTGAGCGGATAGGCGATGTTCTCGGCCACCGTCATATGCGGATAGAGGGCGTAGTTCTGGAAGACCATGGCGCAGCCGCGGTCC